>JAOPTQ010000027.1:0-47684 GCA_051531915.1 Colwellia sp.
AATCAGATCAGGCTTCATACATTAAACGGTGATTGCTCTCCAATTGAGTTTGAGCAGTCCACAATAAATGTGTCTTATGCCGCTTGACCAGAACACAGGGCCACCTTTTGAATATATGGACACTTCGCCAATAATGAGTAACTTACCTACTTTGATCCGTTTGCAGGCAACGATAATATCTTTATTTTGTGACAGTTTACGCAAAAATTAATATTTAAATTGGTGATAACAGTAAGTGCCTAAATAACGGTGTAAACCAGTCCAACTTGGTGATAAAGTAAACACATATATGGGTGTTAGTTGCTAATTTAACCTAAAACTAGAACTCAAAGCTAGGAGGAGTAATGAATTATAATAATCTACGTCCTTATACCGCTGTAACTATGGTGGCTGTTTTAATCATATTAGTCGTAACGGGGTGGACTTTGTATTTAGCCCCTCAAGGTCCTGGTTCAAGATTTTGGTCGCTTTTAGGTGTGAATAAACATTTATATAAAGATATTCATTTTTGTTTCGGGGTGATTGCAACTTTATTGGTTTTACTCCATGGTTTTTTAAATATTAAGCCATTAACTAACTACCTAAATCATGAGTCTAAAACAGGAGTGTTACCACTATTATGTGCGCTAGTAGTTGTGATTTTTACTGTGATTATAGCTTTATTACTTTAATAGCTTAAAGTGATTGTTTTATTAAGTGCTTGTTTTTTTATTGTTAATGTTAAAGTTGTTTACTTGAAGAACAATTAAATTTAGGTGTCATCAACCCAATTTTTCTGATTATACTTACGATTAATTACTCGATGCCGAAAGCATATTGGTAAAACTGTCGTAATACGTACATAACAAGTGATTATGATGTCAATTATTTGGGCGTTGCATCCTATCATGTATTAGTTCGCTCAGAAGTTTTTTGTGCAGGTTACTCTTTTATTGACGGAACAAGTTTTTTGATCCCTTGCCCGTCAATACCGACATAAATAAAACCATCAATGCCTTGCATTAAACTGCGTGCACGACCAATACCGTCAAACACTTTTTCTTGGCTGATAACGTGATTATTTTCTATGGTTAACAATACTAAATGACCAAACTTTAATGACCCCAATAAAAACTTACCTTTGAATAACGGGTACTTATCGCTTGAAATATAAATTAATCCAGAAGGAGCAATGGAAGGAACCCAGTATAATGCAGGTTGCGCCATGCCTGCCATTTCGGTTTTATCCGTTAATTCTGTGCCGTTATAATTAATACCGTAGCTGATCACCGGCCAACCATAATTCATTCCTTTGGTTATAATATTTACTTCATCGCCGCCACGAGGACCATGCTCATGTTCCCAAATAATATTGGTTCGGGGGTCAAAACTCAGGCCTTGAGGATTACGGTGCCCGTATGAGAATACTGCGGAACGATGCCCTTGTAGATTTAAAAATGGGTTGTCACTGGGAATACGACCATCATCATGTAAGCGATATATTTTTCCACCATCTTTATGAATGTTTTGAGGGTTTACATCTCGCTGGCCTCTATCGCCAACAGAAAAATAAATAAAATTCTGATTATCAAAGACAATACGACTACCGTAATGCTGACCTTTTTTAGCGCTAGGTTGTGCTTGGTATAATAGTTTTTGCTCGCTTAATGATAACGTTGTAATGTTTAAAGTAGCGCGCATTAAAGCGGTATTACTGCCAGACGATTTATTTTCAGCGTCACCATAGGCTGCATAAGTGAAGTAGATCCAATGATTTTTTTCAAAACTTGGATGAAGGGCAATATCTAATAATCCCCCTTGACCATTATTATGAACTTTAGGTAAGCCCGAAATACTTTCAGGTAACAGACGACCGTTTTTATAAACTCTAAGCTCGCCTGATCTTTCTGTTATTAAGATCTCTTGGCTAGGTAGTTGTACCATAGCCCAAGGAATAGATATTTCCTCGGTAACAAGCGTCATTGAAATGTCTTTATCTACACCGGTATTTTTCATTGGATGACTACTTTCAGCTTGGCAATAAAAACTAATTACATAAGCGAGTAGTATTATTATGTGTTTTTTCATTGTATTACCTTTAATAAAAAATAAATTAGAGTTAGGGATAAAGTTGAAATAATTAATACTTACCTGAATATAATGATAAAAAAGTAATAAATAAAATACAAATTTCTTCTAATGTGTTTTGTATATAATCTATTTATTTTAGTTTTTAGCTAAATAAAAAATAGTGATGATGAAAAAAACATCAATTTAGTGTCAATATTAGATATTGTTAACGCGACTCTTGCTGTATAATCCGCGACCTTATTATTTTTAGTCTTTTTTGTTATGTCTTCGGTTCTCTCCTAAGTTTTTACCTGTAATAGTAATCGTAGGGAATTAGGGGGGTGGTTAACAATTAACATTTAAAAAAACAGTACAATTTAGGAATATTTCTTTGATCACTACATCGAACATTACAATGCAATTTGGCGCAGAGCCGTTGTTTGAAAACATTTCGGCTAAATTTGGCAACGGTAACCGTTATGGTTTAATTGGCGCCAATGGCTGTGGCAAGTCTACTTTTATGAAAATACTCAGTGGCGAATTAGCACCAAGCTCAGGCAATGTCTCGGTAAGTGCTGGCAACAAGGTAAGTACTTTGGGTCAAGATCAGTTTGCTTTTGAAGCCTACAGTGTTATTGATACGGTTATTATGGGCGACATGGCGTTATGGAAAGTAAAACAAGAAAGAGATGCTATTTATGCTCAAGCCGAAATGAGTGAAGCTGATGGCATGCGCGTTGGTGACTTAGAAAGCGAATTTGCTGAAATGGATGGTTACACCGCAGAAAGCCGTGCGGGAGAAATTTTATTAGAAGCGGGCATTGAAGAGTCATTACATTATGGTTCAATGCAACAAGTTGCGCCCGGTTGGAAATTACGTGTTCTACTTGCCCAAGCATTATTTGCTAATCCTGATATTTTATTGCTTGATGAACCAACCAACAACTTAGATATTCATACTATCAGTTGGTTAGAAGGTGAGTTAAACAAGCGTAAGTGCACCATGATTATCATTTCACATGACCGACATTTTCTTAACTCTGTTTGTACGCATATGGCCGATATTGATTACGGTGAATTACGTATATATCCGGGGAATTATGAATTCTTTTTAGAGCAGTCAAGCTTACTTCGAGAACAATTGTTGTCAGGTAATGCTAAAAAAGTGGAAGAAATTGCCGAGCTGCAAGACTTTGTAAACCGCTTTGGTGCTAATGCGTCAAAAGCAAAACAAGCCAGTTCTCGCGCTAAAAAAATGGATAAAATTAAACTTGATGATGTCAAGTCGTCAAGTCGTATAACGCCGAAAATAGCTTTTTCACCGGGTAAAAAAATGCATCGCCAAGCGTTAGAGCTTGAAAACCTCGGTCATGGTTTTGATGGTGAAGTATTATTTGAAAAAGGTGATTTATTGTTAGCGGCGGGTACTAAGTTAGCAATAATAGGCGAAAACGGTGTTGGTAAAACCACGTTGTTACGCTGTTTAATTAATGAAATAGCACATAATGAAGGTGTTGTTAAATGGTCTGAAAATGCCTCTGTAGGTTATTGTCCACAAGATAGTGGCGCATTCTTTGACAATGACTTAACCTTAATGGATTGGATGTCACAATGGCGCAGATCGTGTCATAACGATTTAAGTGTTCGTGGTATGTTAGGTCGTTTACTTTTTACTGACGACGATGCGAATAAAAAAGCGCGTAATTGTTCTGGTGGCGAGAAAAACCGCTTATTATTTGGCAAGTTAATGATGGCCGATATTAATGTTTTGATCATGGACGAACCTACTAACCATATGGATATCGAAGCTATTGATGCCTTAAATAATGCCCTAAAAGTGTTTGAAGGCACCTTGATTTTTGTTAGTCATGATCGTGAATTTGTGTCAAGTTTAGCTACACGTATTATTGATATTAAAGATAAAAAACTCGTTAGCTTTGATGGCTCGTTAGATGAATACCTTGATAGTCAACTAAATATGCAAAAGGTTGCTTAATACTTTTTAACATTGGAAATAGACCGCTAATATGTTTTATTATTTGATAAATTATAGTATAACGACGCTATGAAAACTCCAAAACGCATTCAACCTCTTATCGATGACGGCTTAGTTGACGAAGTAATTTCTCAACTCATGAGCGGCAAAGAAGCCACTGTTTTTATGGTTCGTTGTGGTGATGAAATTCGCTGCGCTAAAGTGTATAAAGAAGCCAATAAACGCAGTTTTAAAAAGGCAGCTCAATACCAAGAAGGTAGGAAAAGTCGAAATAGTCGGCGTGCTAGAGCCATGGAAAAAGGCTCTAAATATGGTCGTAATCAACAAGAGCAAGCTTGGCAAAATGCGGAAGTAGATGCACTTTATACACTAGCAGAAGCCGGTGTTAGAGTGCCTCATCCTTTGGGTTGTTTTGATGGCGTTTTATTGATGGAATTAATCACCGATGAAGCAGGAGATGTTGCACCTCGATTGAACGATGTGGTTATGTCAAAAGAACAAGCAATTGAAGATCATCAATTGGTTATGACGTATGTTATGCGTATGTTATGTGCCGGTATTGTTCATGGTGATTTATCAGAATTTAATGTACTCGTTGACGAATATGGCCCGGTAATCATTGATTTACCCCAAGCGGTAGATGCCTCTGCAAATAATAATGCGAAAGCAATGTTAGTTCGCGATGTTGATAATATGACGCATTATTATGGCCAATTTGCCCCAGAGTTACTATTAAGTAAATATGCTCAAGAAATGTGGGCTTTATATGAAAGTGGTGAATTAACCTTCGAAACATCACTAACCGGTTTATTTAAAGAAAATAAAGTTTCAGCCAATGTTGATAACATCATAGAAGAAATAAAAGCCGCATATGAAGAAGAGCAGGATCGCCTCCAACGTATAGCCGATGCCAATGAAGTAGAGTAGAAAATTTGGTATATGTCCATGTCTAGATATCCGTTAGATATGGGCGTTTAGTTTTAATAATTTCATTAAGAGGAACAAAATGTCTATTAAATCAATGTTTAATTTAGTATCTATTATTGCCGTTAGTGTATTTTCATCGAATATATATGCACAAGATTGGAACTATCAATTTGAGCCTTATATTATGGCTACCAATATTGAAGGGGATGCAAGTATTGGCCGAGTAAGCGGTGTTAACCTTGATATTGACTTTGGTACCATACTCGACAATTTAGAAGGCGCTGCGCTTGCTCATTTTGAAGCACACCATCAATCTGGATGGGGGGTGTCGATTGATTATGGTTTTATGGATCTTGGTGGGGAAGTTAGCAATGATAATGGCAGTTTAACCAACGTTAGGGTTCGCCAAGGTGTATTTGAAGCTTTAGGTATTTATAGAACAAAACTGTCTAATGGCAGTGTAGATTATTTTGCTGGTACTCGATGGTGGGATAATGACATTGATGTTAGTGTGCAAGTGTCGGCATTACCAGGTGATGGCGTTGAATATAACATAAAAGAAGATTGGGTAGACCTTGTTGTTGGTGTTAGATGGTTGCATGAAATAAATAAGCAATGGACTTTTCAAGCACAAGCCGATATAGGTGGCTTTGGCATAGGATCTGAATTTACTTCATCACTGGCCACCGGTTTACAGTATAAAATAAGTGATTTGATGACGCTGAATCTTAAATACAAAGCGACCTGGGTTGACTTTGATGAAGGAAATTCTGGCGAGCAAGGCTATTTTCAATACGACACAGTAACGCATGGTCCTATTGTAGGGTTAATTTTTAATTTTTAATCAAACAACTAACTGTTAACTTTTAACTTAAAAAGCTTTCAATTTTATTGAGGGCTTTTTTTTTAGTTATTTATCCCCATATTTGCTATTAATCTGTGAATATATCGTCGCGTAAAGCGCTCAGGAGAAAGTTTTGGAATTTTTATATGAATACGGTTTGTTTTTGGCAAAAACCGTTACCTTTGTTTTAGCGGTTATTGCTATTATTGTTGCTATCGCAGCCTCTGCGATGAAACAAAAACATAAAAAAGGTGAGTTAGAAGTTACTGATTTATCGGCACAATTTGAAGATGTTGAACAAGACATTATTCATTCTTTATTAACTAAAGAAGAATTAAAGCAAAAAGAAAAGACGGATAAAAAATTAGCAAAAGAAAAAGCGAAGGCAGATAAGCAAGCGTTAAAGGAAAGCGACAAATCAGCTGACGTGCAAAAGGATAGCAAATCACGTGTTTTTGTTGTTGATTTTAAAGGTAGTATTGATGCCAAAGAAGTAACGTCGTTACGAGAAGAAGTTTCTGCCATTTTATCGGTTGCTACAAAAGAAGATGAAGTATTTGTTCGCTTAGAAAGTGGCGGCGGTATGGTACACGGTTACGGTTTAGCTTCTTCTCAACTTGATAGATTAGCTCAACATGAAATACCTTTGACCGTTTCTGTTGATAAGGTGGCTGCATCGGGGGGCTATATGATGGCCTGTGTTGCTGATAAAATTATTTCAGCCCCTTTTGCTATTGTAGGGTCTATTGGTGTTATTGCTCAAATACCTAATTTTAATAAGTTATTAAAGAAAAATGATATTGATTTTGAACAATTTACGGCTGGTGAATTTAAGCGAACAGTGACTATGTTTGGTGAAAACACTGAAAAAGGTAAAGAAAAATTTATTGAAGAGCTTGAAGAAACGCATGTGCTATTTAAAAACTTTGTGAGTGAGCATAGACCTAGTTTAGATATTGCTAAAATTGCAACAGGGGAGCATTGGTTTGGTACCAAAGCATTAGAACTAGGCTTAGTTGATACTATTCAAACCAGTGATGACTACTTACAAACTAAAAGTAAAAGTCACAAAGTAGTCGCTATTAAATATGAAATAAAAAAAGGTTTAGCTGAAAAATTTTCTAAAGCCGCGTCGTTATCAATAGAAAGTGTTTTAGGTAAGTTACTACAGAAAAACCGTATTTTTCCAAGCTAGAAAAATACAGGTACTAGGAAGAGACTAGGTGCTAGGATAACCTAGAACCTAGCTCTTCTTGCTAATCTTTTAAATGGTGAAAATCAATTTCTTCAATTTTACTACCGGCTTGTTTATTTTCAAACATTTGTTGATCAAATTGCTTTTCACTTTTAGCAACAATAATGCTGACCATACTATCTCCGGTAACATTAACCGCCGTTCGTGTCATATCAAGTAAACGATCAACCCCAATAATTAAGGCAATACCTTCAACAGGTAAACCTACTTGCTCTAGTACCATGGCTAACATAATTAAACCGACGCCTGGAACACCTGCCGTTCCTATTGAAGCGAGTGTAGCAGTAAGCACAACGGTTATGTAATCAGCTAAGGTTAAATCTTGGCTAAATACTTGAGCAATAAATACGGTAGCAACCCCTTGCATTATTGCGGTGCCGTCCATGTTGATGGTTGCGCCTAAAGGAACCGTAAAAGAAGCGATTGAATTTTTAACGCCCATTTTTCGCGTTGCGGTTTCTAACGTTACTGGAATAGTGGCATTACTACTAGCGGTAGAAAAAGCAAAAATAGCGGCGTCACGCATTTTTATAAGAAAGGTTAGAGGGCTTAAATTAGTAAATACTTTAAGCATTAATGGGTAAGTGATTAAGGCGTGGGCAAAGAGAACAAATAGAACCACGAAAAAGTATTGAAAAAGATTAGCAATAGTATCAACAGAAACCGTAGTGAATAGCGTTGCAAGTAGCGCAAAAACACCATAAGGAGCAAGATTCATTAATATAGTCACTAAGCGCATAATCACTTCGCTTAAGTCGTCAAAAAAGCTAGCTATTCGTTCTCCTGATTTTCCAGACAGTGCAATGGCTATTCCAAAAAGTAAAGCAAAAACAATTACTTGTAACATTCTACCTTGAGCAAACGCTTCAAAAGGATTGGTTGGGAACATTTGAATAATAACTTGAGCAAGTGATGGCGCCTCTTTACTTGCAAAACTGGTGGTAGTTGTCATACCAATACCTTCGCCAGGACCAACGACTATTGCCACAAAAATAGCAACGCTAATAGCAATAGCTGTTGTTACTAGGTACAAGCCGATGGCTTTACCGCCAATTCTGCCAAGTTTAGTAGTATCTTGTAATGAACAAACACCGCAAACAAGAGAGACAAAAACCAGTGGAACAACAAGCATTCTAAGGCTTGCCATAAAAATTTGGCCTATTATTTCGAGTAAACCATCCACTAAAAAATTGTTAAGTGATAATTTAAATGAGCCTAGTTTAAGTACTAAATCGGTACCGTTAGGCATTAGCCATTGCAAAAGCATGCCTAAAATAATACCGGCTATCATACCAATAACAATTCTAACGGTTAGGCTGCTTTTGGTTTTGATGGGCTTGATGGGGGGGGAAGTATTTGTAGTCATAATGAAAAGGTAATGCTTTTATGTTTATGTTATCTACTTAGCCTAGCAATAAATGACCCTATAAAAAACTAATTTATAAGCTAGATGTCATTAAATAATTGTAATATTGTCTTTTTTTTTCATTTGGTAGTACCTTTTTGTTATTTATCAGTTAATATGATTATTGATGACTATTAAAAAAACATACTAGGGATGCCTTTATGCAGCTACTTCGACGCTTAAGTTTTATCATGCTATTAATGAGTTTAGCCGCTTGTGGTAGTGGGGATGGTGGTTTAACTAGAGATGGAGATGACGGCGGCGGCGATACAACCCCCGACCCAGTTGTTATTGTACTAGCCTTATCAAATACTAAGGTAACAGGGCAAGAGCCTGTTACAGTAATCGCGACGGTAACTCAAGGTGATGTTGCGGTTGTAGGTACCGTGGTTACTTTTAGCTCTAGCTTAGGCGCTTTTTCTCCCATTGATGGTACCGCATTAACGAATGATGTCGGTATTGCTGAAATTATTTTAACCGCAGGTAACGTTCGTGGCGCGGGTGAAATTACAGCAACCGTGTCAACCGATGAAGAAGCTAAAATTGGTTTTAGTACTCAAGGTGACGATATAGTCGTTGGCGATATAAATCTTTCCGTGTTTTTAGTTGATAGCAATGGTAATTCAACAGACACAATAACCTCTTCTAAACCCGGGAAAGTGATTGCCACAGTTAATGGTATTAGTTCACCATTAATTGTTACTTTTGTAACTACCGTAGGCGAAATACCGATTGCTACCGCAATCACTGATGAAAATCATCAAGCAATGGTTGATATTTTAGCTGGCGGCAGTTTAGGTGCAGGTTCTGTTACTGCTTCTATTACTAGTGGTGAAACAGGCGAGGTTTTATTAGTTGTTGGTTCTTCAACGGTAACCATGGGTAGTGGTACACCTTTTGTTGAAGGTGTAGCTGATATTAGTTTAGCGCAAATTTCAGCAGGTGCTACTACGGTTGTTAAAATAAGTATTATTGATGATCAGGGAAATTTGTTTACGGAACCAGTTGAAGTTAATTTTTCTTCGCGTTGTGCTAGTTCAAACCCTGCTACCGCTATATTAAGCTCACCAGTTACAACGTCTAATGGTACGGCAACAAGCACTTATTTAGCAAAAGGTTGTGTAAATGATGACCAGATAAATGTTACCGCTAGTGCGGGCGGTATAAATTTATCCGCAATTGGTGTTGTTAATGTGCAAGCAGCGAAGGAAGGTAGTATTGAATTTGTTTCAGCAACACCAACTCATATAGCACTACAAGGTGTTGGTAGTTTAGAGCGTCCAGAAAACTCTACTATTATTTTTAGGGTATTGGATACAAATGGTAATCCAGTTAATAATCGAGAAGTTGATTTTTCATTGAATACAGATTCAGGACTGATTCAATTAATACCAACTAGTGCTTTTACGAATAGTGATGGTATTGTACAAACTGTAGTTAATTCGGGCTCTGTAGCTAAAACAATTAGAGTGACAGCTAGCATTAAAGATAGTAGCCCTTTATTATTGACTCAATCTAGCGAGCTTATTGTTTCTACCGGTATTCCGGATCAGGATAGCTTTAGTATATCTGCATCAGTTTTAAACCCAGAAGGTTGGAGTCGTGATGGTACTGAAGTTGTGATAACGGCACGTTTAGCTGATGCTTTTAATAATCCACCACCACCAACCGTTGTTTTTTTTACTACAGAAGGTGGTTCAATAGGTGATTCTGATAAACAATGTACCTCAGGTAGTGATGGTTCATGTTTTGTTATTTGGCGTAGCCAGGCACCTCGTCCAGAAGGACACATCTTGGGAGATGCGAGTAATTCATTACATCCGCCTGAAATTCAAAATACTATGGGACAAAAGTTTGGTGGACGTGCAACGATTACGGCAACCACAATAGGAGAAGAGTCATTTCCTGATTTAAATGGCAATGGTCGCTTTGACCTTTGTGAAGTAATAGCCTTTAAAGGAGGCATTGGTAAGCCTTGTAATGCTGATGGTACTATTAATGAAAGTGGTAATGATATAACTTATTCAGGTAATGATGTTAGTGGGCGTCCCTATGACTTAAGAGAAGCCTTTTATGATTATAATGAAGATGGTTACTTTAATCCTAACCCTGTAAAAGATGATCCTAATAATTGTGGCTTTACTTTTGATCAAAGCTGTATTGAATTAGGCGGGGAATTAGAAGAACCTGCAGATTTTAATAGTGATGGTATTTTTAATATCCAAGACGGTAAATATAATGGTGTGTTATGCGCTGAAGCTAATACTGATAACTGTAGTATAGAAAAATCCCTTGATGTTCGAGATCAGTTAACTTTAGTTATGTCAGGTAGTAGTGCAAATGTTTGTATTGCATCGGCTTATGATAATCCTGGCTCTACGATAAGTTTAATTAGAGTTGACCAAGGTTTAGTTAATCAAAGTGTCACGGTTGATATGCCTTTAAATGCTGTTGAAATAGCACCAACAAGTGATGCTTTAATTATCGCGCGTAGTAATGCCTTATGTCATGCTGAAGTATTACGAATTACTTACGATGATGACGATGATGAAGTAACGCCTGATGTCAGCGCCGATGTTATCAATAATAGTTATGATAATAGGCTTTATATAAGAGGTGAAAATTCTACTTCCACCACTATTTTTGTTTCAGATTTACATAACCAACCTATGCCCGCGGGCACTATTGTTAAGTTTACTGCAACCGCAGGGTCGGTTGTTGGCCCGAGTAGTTTTACTTGGCCGAGTGACAATCATAATGGTGGTCTAGCATTTGGCGTAACGGTTAAAGGAGAGAAAGAGCCTAAAAACGGTAGTTTGATTGTGGAAGTTACCACACCTAGTGAGTTAACCACGATTTTTAGTACTATTGGTATTATTATCCAATAATAAAAAGCTGCTCTTTTGACGGTATAATTAACGGTGGAATTGACCGTTAATTATATATGAAATGGCTCTTAATAGAGCCATTTTTGTTTAAGAAATCCTTAGTTTTTTGGATTATAATTTACTTATTTCAGCAATCAAAAAAGCTGAAATTTCTCCTGCTACGTTTAAGGTTTTTTCTTGGCTGATCACACCTTGCCCTGAGCTGTCTGTAAACGGCGCTATTTCCATCATATCAGCACCTGTTATTGGATATTTCGCTGCAATAGCGCGCAATATTTGCATTGCCTCACTTGGCATTAATCCCTCAGGCTCAGGTGTTCCTGTTGCCGCTGCATAACTGTCGTCAATGGCATCAATATCAAAACTAACGTAAAGCTCATCTATCGCTTCGTGTTCAAGCTGAGCGAGTATATTACTGATAACTTTCTCTACGCCTAACGTTTTAATGTCGTGCGCCCAATGCTGCTTAACGCCAAAGGTACTTTCCCAATGTCTTTTAGATTTACCACTAGAGCGAATGCCGACTTGAATTAAATGATGAGGCTCATGTAAGTCAGCTAAAATATGCGTACACCAAGAGCCAAAACATAAATCAATGCCTAAACGCTCAAGTAATAAATCAGTGTGTGCATCAAAATGAATAATGGCCGCTCGCTTGCCTTGTTTTTTCTTCGCTTGTAAGTAAGCTTTTGTTAACGGATAGCTAATACTATGATCGCCGCCTATACCAAAAATACCTTTATGAGGAAATTGTGCATAAAAATCATGCAGTATATCTTCAGTTATACTCAACGGACTAACGCAGTAATCACTATTTTTATCTTGAAAAAGAGCTTTTCGGCAATTTGACAAGGTGGCTTCGTTTAAATATTTATCAGACAATAAATGCGGTATTACTCTAATATCGCCTAAATCAAAGGCCGTTAATTGAGGATATTTCTCAAACAGTGTAGAACGTAAAAATAGCGGTCCCCAATTTGCACCACGTAAAATTCCGCCGCCACAATCAGAGGCTATACCTAAAATAACGGCATTAGATGCGTCTGACAGCTCATTTAAGGAATTTTTCCACAAATTATCAATATCGGTTACTTGACCATAAATTGTTTGGTGTAACTGCTCTTTACGCTCTTTTGCCGTATTAACCGTAAATACGCCATTGCCGGGAGGACATAAACATTGTTGTAGTTTTTCTTTTAGCTGTGTTGGTAATAATGTAGTCATAATTTATCTCTAAAAATAGGACGGAGAGAAAGAATATTTTTATTTTTTAGCATTCAGCTCTTATTTTTTAAGGCAAAGTCGATTATGATTGCGCACAAAACAAGGCAAATTGAATTAATATAAAGCTAATAAGTAGTATAACTAAAAGCAGCAAGTAGATGAATAAACAAAAAATAATTACTTGTCAGTTTGCCTATTTATAGATATATCTATAAATAGTAATACAGGAAGTTACGCAGAAAATAGAAAAGAATAGTATGTTTTTTATCGTTAATAGAGTGAATAATAAAGCTTGCTCGTATTTTTATTAACTTTTTAACGTTTGAATAAAAAGGCAAAAAATAATTAGCCTTTCCATCAGGATTATAAAAATTTATGGCAAAATCATTAGTTATTGTCGAGTCGCCAGCCAAAGCGAAAACAATTAATAAATATTTAGGTAAAGATTTTATTGTAAAATCAAGCGTCGGTCATGTACGTGATTTACCTCATAGCAGCACAGGTAAAAAAGTTGCGTCAAAGTCACCCGCAGAAGTGCGTAAAATGGCACCGGCAGCAAAAGCTAAATATAAAGCAAAGCGTGATAAATTAGCATTAGTTAATCGTATGGGTATTGATCCAGACAAAAACTGGGCGGCTAATTATCAAATTTTACCCGGTAAAGAAAAAGTCGTTGCCGAATTAAAAAAATTAGCTGATAAAGCTGACATTATCTATCTCGCAACCGATTTGGATCGCGAGGGAGAGGCGATTGCTTGGCATTTAAAAGAACTACTTGGTGGTGGTGATGATAAATTTCGCCGCGTCGTTTTTAATGAAATAACAGAAAGTTCAATTCAACAAGCCTTTTCAACGCCGGGCGAACTGAGTATGCCGGGTGTTAATGCTCAACAAGCACGTCGTTTCTTAGATCGCGTGGTTGGCTTTATGGTTAGCCCGTTGTTATGGAAAAAAGTTGCCCGAGGGTTATCTGCTGGTCGGGTACAATCGGTTGCGGTAAAATTAGTTGTTGAACGTGAACGTGAAATTAAAGCTTTTGTGCCAAAAGAATTTTGGGAAATTAGTGCAGACACGCATTCAAGTACAGGTGAAGTGCTAGCGCTTGATGTTACTCATCAACAAGGTAAAGCCTTTAAACCAACTAATAAAATTGATACAGACAATGCCTTATCACTATTAAGCCCAGCAGATTATGCGGTAAGTAAACGTGAAGATAGACCGTCAAAAAGTACACCGTCGGCGCCATTTATAACGTCAACATTACAACAAGCCGCAAGTACTAAGCTAGGTTATGGTGTTAAACGTACTATGGGCTTAGCTCAGCGTTTATATGAAGCCGGTCATATTACCTATATGCGAACCGACTCGACTAATTTAAGTAAAGATGCTGTTGAAATGTGCCGAGGTTATATAGGCAAGAATTTTGGTGAAAATTATCTGCCAGAAAAAGCGAAAGTTTATGGTTCAAAAGCGGGCGCACAAGAAGCTCATGAAGCTATTCGACCGTCTAACGTTAAACTTGAATCTGCTTTTATGGAAGGTATTGAAGCCGACGCTAAAAAACTTTATGATTTAATTTGGCGACAGTTTGTTGCTTGTCAAATGACCGCTGCCCGCTATACGGTAAGTACCTTAACCATAAGCGCCGCCGGTTTTGATTTGAAAGCCAAAGGGCGTGTTATGCAGTTTGATGGTTGGACTAAAGTTCATCCTCAATTATCAAAAGGTGATGATAAACATTTACCAGACCTAGCGGTTGGTGATGTGTTGACACTTGATAACCTTGAACCAACACAGCATTTTACTAAACCTGTAGCGCGTTTTGGTGAAGCATCGTTAGTTAAAGAATTAGAAAAACGCTCTATTGGCCGTCCTTCTACGTATGCATCAATTATTTCAACTATTCAAGATAGAGGTTATGTTCGTCTTGATAAAAAGCGTTTTTACGCTGAGAAAATGGGTGAAATAGTTACTGACAGTTTATCGACCAGTTTTAATAAACTGATGAGTTATGACTTTACTGCCAATATGGAGCAAGAGCTTGATGCGATAGCTACAAGCGAGCTTGATTGGAAAGCGGTACTTGATGATTTTTACCAAAGTTTTAGTAAAAAATTAGCACTGGCTAATAAAGACTCTGATGACGGAGGAATGCCAAATAATAGCCCGGTGTTAACCGATATTGACTGTCCTACTTGTGCTCGTAAAATGGGTATTAGAACCGCATCTACAGGGGTGTTTTTAGGATGTTCAGGTTATGCCTTACCGCCAAAAGAGCGTTGTACTACAACAATGAACTTAACCCCTGGTGAAGAGGCGGTAAGTGTTTTAATTGAAGATCAAGAAACCGAAGCATTACGCGCTATGCATCGTTGTGAAAAATGTGGCACAGCAATGGATAGTTACTTAATTGATGAAACGCGTAAATTACATGTTTGTGGCAATAACCCTGTTTGTGATGGAATTGAAGTAGAGCAGGGCACCTTTAAAATTAAAGGCTATGATGGTCCTGTTTTAGAATGTGATCGTTGTGAAGCGGATATGGAATTAAAATCAGGTCGCTTTGGTAAATATTTTGACTGTACTAATAGTGAATGTAAAAACACCCGCAAGTTATTAGCCAGTGGAGAAGCTGCGCCGCCAAAAGAAGATCCCGTGCAGTTACCTGAATTAGAATGTGAAAAATCAGAGGCACATTTTGTGTTACGTGATGGCGCTGCAGGTATATTTTTAGCCGCACATACTTTTCCTCGATCTAGAGAAACTAGAGCGCCTAAAGTCGCCGAGCTAAAACGTTTTAGAGATCGAATATCAAGTAAATTTTATTATTTGGCTGATGCACCAGAGCAAGATAATAAAGGGAACTTGAGTGTTGTTCGTTATAGTCGAAAAACTAAAGAACAATATGTGATGACTGAAGTAGAAGGAAAGGCTACTGGTTGGACAGCCAAATTTATTGAAGGGAAATGGGTAGAGGAAATACCTAAACCTAAGAAAAAAGCCGCTAAAAAGAAAGCAGCAGTTAAGAAAAAGTAATAGAAAAAAGTTGCAAGCAAGTAAAGTAAAAAGTATCGAGTTTCGAAGTTCTCATGTATTTAGTGGCATGTCTTCGAAACTCGAAACTTAGAGCGGATTCAGTTAATCTAATTCTTCTAATGCATCAATGACCTTTCTCGCTTGTGCTATGGTGCAGTCAGTGCGAGCGGTTAAAGCCGCTATGGTAACGTTGGTCATTTGTTGGGCGATTTCTGTTAATGTTTCAAAACTTAATGTTTTATATTGCTGTTTTAAAAGTTTCGCCATCCATAACCAACTTGGCTCATTGGCTTGTTCTATAAAGCTAATGATAGCTTGTAATTGATCAAACCTCGCTTTTACCTGCCAGTTTCTTGAACGTCCTATACGTTGCAGTTCACAGCCTATCAGCCTTATTTGGGCTTTTAATGCGTATGCTTTCATTGTACGTCGCAAAAATGAAGGCAATGTGATGGTATTTATTTTTTCCACGTTATTCCTATCAACACAGAAGTTCAAAGACACTCAATAAAAAAGCCAGTAAAAACTGGCTTAACAAATAAAACTGAAAAGACTATTACCACTTCTTCTTCGGTTGAAATAACACATCCAATTCGTTTTCTTGGTTTTTTGCTTTTGTTTCTGCATCTTTAGCATTGGTACTTTTTAGTGAATCAGTAATTTCAGCTAACTGTTCCGTGACTTCGGTTTGTCTTTGAGTCACGTAATCCGTTTTTAAAGGGTGACTCGATAAACTATGTAATGCTTTTTCAAGGTATTGACGGGCAGAGCCAAGCATTTCTTTATTTTGTGCTTGTGTGCCGCGTTTAACGAGGCTTTCGACATTAATTTTTAATTGCATCGTTGATAAACGTTGATCTTCAAAAGTAAAGGTTTGTGCATCAAGAGCACCTTTGCTTTGTTCTGATTTTATTGTTATGCGTAATTTTTTAATACATTGTAATAAACTTACTAAGTGTTGTTCATTATCCGGAAGCATAAACGTATCATCGTTATTAGTCTTATTTGCAGCAAGATCTTCAGAGGCTTGTAAACGTGAAGTAAATTCTTGTACACGCTTTTTAACACCTTTAATGCCGGGCATGAGCTCTTGCATATTTTTTGCGGCATTTAAACTACGACGATTCAGAATTTTAATAATATTAGGATTTGGAGGCAAATTTGCTAAGTTTAATATAAGCTCTTCATTTTCATCAATAATAGCTTTTTGTTTAGCAACTTTTATGCGTTTTTCGGCTGCTTGTTTTTCTTTATGCTGTTGTATTGAACTAACAACGACAACAAAGATAATTAAGGCAATTATTAAGCCTACGATAATAGCAATCATATTTAATACTCAAGTTAAATAAAGTAAATGACTTATGTTGTTTTAATACTGTTTAGAATTTACAGCTAAAACTGCATAAGTAGATATGCAGTCTACAAAAAATGTCATGTTTAGCAAAGTACTATTCTATTTTATTGTTAAATAAATAATAAAAAATAAATGTAGAATAAAAGGAAAGGTGATTGTTTTTTATGCAAACATTGATTTTTATCAATAAAATATAAAAATATATGGAATAAATGTGTGATTAAGTATATTATTTTGGCATAAGTAAGTTTTGTTAAATCCTATTATGAAATTGCAACAACTGCGTTACATCGTCGAAGTATTAAATAATAATTTAAATGTATCTGCTACAGCAGAGAGTTTATTTACCTCTCAACCCGGTATATCCAAACAAGTGAGAATGCTTGAAGATGAATTAGGCATTCAAATATTTGGTCGTAGCGGTAAACATTTGACCCATGTTACTACCGCAGGGCAAGATGTTATTAATATCGCGACGCAAATATTGTCAAAAGTTGAAGGCATTAAAGCGGTTGCAAGAGAGCATACCCAACCTGACGAAGGTAAATTACGTATTGCGACTACGCATACACAAGCTCGTTATGCTTTACCTGAAGTTATTAAAGGCTTTATCAAAAAATATTCTAAAGTCTCTTTACAAATGTCTCAAGGCACGCCGGCGCAAATAAGTGATGGCGCAGCTAAAGGTGATGCCGATTTTGTCATCGCGACAGAGTCATTACACTTATATAATGATTTGGTTATGCTGCCTTGTTACCACTGGAATAGAAGCATTATTGTTCGATCTGATCACCCGTTAGCCAAAAAACAAGATATCACCATTAGCGATATTGCAAAATATTCACTCGTTACCTATGTTTTTGGTTTTACTGGTCGCTCTGAATTAGATGATGCTTTTGAAAGCGCAGGGGTTAAGCCTAAAATTGCATTTACTGCAACCGATGCCGATGTCATTAAAACTTATGTGCGTTTGGGGGTAGGTGTAGGGGTTATTGCTTCAATGGCAATAGATCCTCAGATTGATAGTGACTTAGTGACTATTGATGCGAGTCACCTATTTAAAGCAAGTACTACCAAAATTGGTTTTAGACGCGGTAACTTTTTACGAGGATATATGTTTGATTTTATTGAACGATTTGCTCCGCATTTAACTAAAAATGTGGTGACTCAAGCCATGTTGTTGAAAAATAATGATGAAGTTGATGCTTTTTTATCTGATATCGATTTACCCACGAGGTAATTTTTAGTTTAGAGTATAAAAAGTGACGAGTTAAGGAGCACTGGATTATTTACAGGGTCAAAAAAATTCACCTTTGCAACTCGACACTAATTTAATAACTAGCTATTTTTTTATTTGTCTTCGTCCCTCGTAACTCTTTCTTCATATTAACATTCAGTAATATTTACCGCTAAACCGCCGCGAGATGTTTCTTTATATTTTGTTTTCATATCATTACCTGTTTCCCACATGGTTTTGATTACTTTGTCTAAAGAAACTTTTTGTTTGCCCGTTCCTCTTAATGCTAGACGTGAAGCATTGATTGCTTTTACTGATCCCATCGCATTTCTTTCAATGCATGGCACTTGAACTAAACCACCAATAGGATCACAGGTGAGCCCTAAATTATGCTCCATACCTATTTCTGCGGCATTTTCAACTTGTATAGGCGTTCCGCCCATTATTTCAGTCAATGCACCAGCGGCCATAGAACAAGCGACACCAACTTCACCTTGACAACCCACTTCAGCACCTGAAATTGATGCATTGGTTTTATACAAAATACCGATAGCTGCAGCGGTTAATAAATAGCGAATACAGTCATCGTCTGTTACTGGTTTAACAAATTTATCGTAATAACATAAAACGGCAGGAATAATGCCTGCAGCGCCATTGGTAGGTGCGGTAACAACGCGACTACCAGCAGCATTTTCTTCATTTACCGCTAAAGCAAATAAGTTAATCCAGTCCATTGCGCTTAGAGGATCATTGTTGTTTTCAACAATGAGAGATCGATATAAAGCAGGAGCGCGCCGAGTAACTTTTAAGCCTCCGGGCAAAACTCCCTCGGTTGCAATACCTCTGTCGACACTGCTGCGCATTGCTTGCCAAATTTCAATTAATTGAGTACGGATAGTTAATTCATTCTGTAAACATTTTTCATTGTTCATCATAATAGTGCTGATACTTAAACCCTTGGTATCAGCTTCGAGAAGAAGCTCAGCAGCATTTTTAAAAGTATGAGGGCATGTTATATTTTTGTGGAGTGAAAGCGCTTTGTTTTTTTCCTTTTCAAAATCACAATCTTGAACAATAAAGCCCCCGCCAATAGAAAAATAGGTTTGTTCAAGTACCAGAGTATCGTTGTGATAAGCGAAAAAAGTCATCGCGTTAGCATGAGCGGATAATGTTTTGTTACGGTGATAAATAATGGCATTATCTTTAGGAAAGTTAACTAGGTGCGTACCTGCTAGGGTTATTTTTTGTGCGCTAACGACTTGCTGTAAAATAGTGTCGATAGAATCAACAGGTATGTCTTTTGGTGTTTCTCCAGAAAAACCTAAGATAACCGCCTTACCCGTGCCATGACCGATTCCAGTTTGTCCTAGAGAACCAAATAACTCACATTTTACTCGATCTACGGTATTTAATAATTGTTGTTGTTTAAGTTCATCAACAAATAATTTAGCTGCTTTCATCGGGCCAACCGTATGAGAACTGGAAGGGCCAATTCCAATAGAAAACATATCAAATACACTTATCATGGCTGTTACCTGAACAAAAAACACAAAAATAGCGTTGTGTGAAATTATTTTTTGTTATTCTAACGTAAACTAAATAGTAAATGAAATAGCTCTGTTGTACTTAACTGTNNACAAATGTAACAATAATTAACGGGAACATAGCCAATAAAACACATATTACTGTAGTAATTATTTAGTGGTTATTCAGTTGCTAGAAAATTATTATACGCTTAACTGGTTCACTAAATCTTTCAGCATAGAAGCCGTTGCGCCCCATATATTATAGTGCTTATAGGGCATAAAATGGATATTGAGGTTTTGACCATTACGGCTACCTGTTACCGTATGATGATTTTTCTGGGATAAAAAGTGTGTTAGTGGCACCTGAAATATTTCAGCGACTTCGTTATTGTCTTTTTTATAACGTTGCCCTTTGGCGATAATGGCGATAATAGGGGTAACATGATAACCGCTAATTGTTTCATACGCGGGCAGTTGACCTATAACGGTAACAGCTTGCGGTGATAAACCGATTTCTTCTTGTGCTTCTCTAAGCGCGGTTGTTACCAAACATTTATCATTAGGTTCAACTTTACCGCCGGGGAAACTTATTTGAGAGGGGTGGTGCTTTAAATGGCTTGCACGCTTAGTTAGTAATACCTGTAGACCAGTGGATTCAAGCTTATTGCTGTTATTGCTATCAGTTGAGTCTTTATTGTCGATTAAACCAATAAGTACTGCGGCAGGTTTTAACGGTGAGTGATGTTGATAATTATGGCAAGACTGACTTACTTTGTGTAAATGAAAGCGAAATAAAAAATCATCTCTGGTCATTTAGTTCACCTGTAGTGTTGTAAGCTTATCTTATGCCGGATTGTATCATTTTTCTTCATTTGGTTCAGGATGGTTCAGCTTAGTCAATACCGGTAATATACACTTTACTTTATCAAACGTTTCCTGATACTCATTGATGGCGGTAGAGTCCACCACTAAGCCACCACCAGCCCAGCAATATATTTTCTTTTTCTCACACAGTAAGGTGCGAATAGTTATACTCGTATCCATTGTGCCACAGGCTGATATATAACCAATAGAACCGCAATAAACACTACGTTTATGTGGCTCTAGTTCTTCAATGATTTCCATGGCGCGTATTTTGGGCGCGCCGGTTATTGAGCCACCAGGAAAAGCACCACGTAATAAATCAGTTCCTTGGTATTTTGCAGACAATGTACCTTCAACAGTGCTGACTAAATGATGCACCGCAGGAAAACTCTCAATATCAAATAGTTTCGGCACAATAACAGAACCAGGTTGGCAAACTTTACTGATGTCATTACGTAGTAAGTCAACAATCATTACATTTTCAGCGCGATCTTTAATTGATTTTTTTAATGTTTCTGCATTTTTTTTGTCTTGGATTTCGTCATCGCTACGAGGTAAGGTTCCTTTGATCGGTTTACTTTGTACTTTACCTTGTTGTAATTGTAAAAAACGCTCAGGTGAAACACTTAAAACGGCTGAGTCATGCAAACGAATGAAAGCAGAAAAAGGCGCTTGATTAGCTTGTCTTAATGCAAGATATGCTTGAAACTCATCACCTTGGTATTGTGCCGTAAAGCGTTGTGCTAAATTTATTTGGTAGCAATCACCAGACAATAAGTATTGCCGTACTTTAGTAAATTTTTCAATGTATGAAGCTTTATCCATATTAGCTTGCCAAGGCGTTGTTAATGTAAAGTTTTCTTGATTTTTATTTCTAACGTTAACTTCACTGTTAAGCTCAGTGCTAATTTGTAATTGCTGTATAAACCAATGTTCAATGGCAATGCGCTTTTCTTCGGGGCAAACAAGCCAATACTGTTGGCTTTTATTATCATAAATAATGGCTTGGTTATAAATTCCTACGACCATTTCGGGTAGAGAAATATCTTGTGTCGCTTTATTTGGCAGACGTTCAAAACGTCGACCTAAATCGTAAGAAAAATATCCTAAGGCGCCACCCAAAAAAGGTAATATAGTATGTTTTTTATTTTCACTGCCAAGTAGCTGTTTGGTTAAGGTATTAACGAGTGTTAAAGGATCTTCTTGGCTGATGTATTCAGGTGTTTTTTTCTTGCTGTTTATCCAGTGAATATGCGTGTCATTTTTATAGGTGGTTAGCGTAATTTGCGGTTGCCAAACTAAGATATCAAAGCGGCTATCAACATGCTCACTGTTACAAGAATCTAACCACATTGACCATGGGCTATCAGACAATAAAGTAAATAAATCTAACGGTGAACTTACCTGAACTAAAGATAATGTCTTAGCGGTTAATACTTGAGGATAAATTTTTTCGGTTAATATGTTAAGCAATGGGCTACTTACTCTAATGATAAATACTTATTATAGGCTATTAGTGACTGGCGACTCTTTCAATAGCAAGGTAATATGAGTGTTACAGTATTATAACTTTCAATTTCAAATTATTAAATAGCTTTTTTATTAAAGCGATAACAGCAAAACTATTAGAGAGCATAACGGTTATGATTCAAACAACAGTAATTAAACAACAAGACTTAATCGACAGTATTGAAGATGCACTACAATACATTTCTTATTATCACCCACTTGATTTTATCCAAGCACTAGAAAGAGCGTATCATAAAGAAGAAAGTACTGCGGCAAAAGACGCCATTGCACAAATTCTTATTAATTCACGCATGTCTGCACAAGGTAAACGTCCTATTTGTCAAGATACGGGTATTGTGACATGTTTTGTGAAAATTGGCATGAATGTGCAGTGGGATAAAACGGACCTAACCGTTCAACAAATGGTTGATGAAGGCACTCGCCGCGCCTATTTAAATCCTGACAACCCTTTACGTGCCTCAATTGTTGCTGATCCTGCGGGGGCTCGTAAAAATACCAAAGATAATACTCCAGCGGTGGTTCATATTGATCTTGTTGCTGGCAATGGCGTTGAAGTGATGATTGCCGCCAAAGGTGGCGGTAGTGAAAATAAAACTAAAATGGTGATGTTAAACCCCTCTGACTCAGTTGCGGATTGGGTTGAAAAAACTTTGCCAACAATGGGCGCTGGTTGGTGTCCACCGGGTATGATCGGAATTGGAATTGGTGGAACGGCTGAAAAAGCAGCGGTATTGGCGAAAGAGAGTTTAATGGATCCTGTTGATATTCAAGATCTAATAGACAAAGGAGCACAAACAGCGGAAGAAAAAATGCGTTTAGAGATTTATGATCGTGTCAATAAATTGGGTATTGGCGCACAAGGCTTAGGTGGTTTAACAACGGTTGTTGATGTGAAAATTAAATCAGTGCCGACACATGCGGCATCTAAACCTGTGGTTATGATCCCAAATTGTGCTGCTACTCGTCATGTACATTTTCATTTAGACGGCTCTGGCCCTGCTGATTTAACACCGCCAAAATTAGAAGAATGGCCTGATATTACTTGGGAAGTAGGAGAGAATGTTCGCCGTGTTAATGTTGATGGTTTAACAAAAGTCGATATTAGTGAGTGGAAAACCGGTGAAACAGTATTACTCAGCGGTACTATTTTAACTGGACGTGATGCTGCTCATAAGCGTATTGCTGACATGTTAGCTGCAGGTGAAGAACTACCGGTTGATTTTACGGGGAAATTTATTTATTACGTTGGACCTGTTGATGCCGTTGGTGATGAAGCAGTTGGGCCTGCAGGGCCAACTACAGCAACCCGTATGGATAAATTTACTGAAATGATGCTAGCTGATACCGGTTTATTAGGCACTATTGGTAAGTCAGAGCGTGGCGCTGAAACGGTTGAAAGTATTAAAAACCATAAGTCGGTGTATTTAATGGCCGTAGGCGGAGCCGCTTATCTTGTCTCTAAAGCGATCAAAAAAGCACGTGTTGTTGCTTTTGAAGAATTAGGTATGGAAGCTATTTATGAGTTTGAAGTTGAAGATATGCCTGTAACGGTTGCCGTTGATAGTTTAGGTGAATCGGCTCATGTCACCGGCCCGGCCATTTGGAAAGCTAAAATTGAAGATTTAGATGCAAAACTTAAAGGCTAAAACTTAAATGATAAATGAACTGACGAGTAGCGAAGTCAGGGATCATTGTTAACGTTGAAATTTAATACCAGTTTCATTAATTAGGTGATCTACTTTATACGCAGGGAAAATTGCCAAATACAAGGCATTTATTTGAATAACTAGTTGTTCTAATTATTAAATAAATAACACTGTAGTTGGTGGTTTTAGCAAGTAGAAATGATCACATATTTAGTGAGATTGGTATAACTGTAGAGTGTACTTTGCTTACAAGGCCATATATTCGTATATGGCCTTCGTCTATTTTACAAGGTAAATATCAGCGATTACTCTAAGTGTAACGTTGCGTATTGTTGTGGTAACGTCGTTATTTCACGAATGAAAATATCTTTATAAAACACCTCGGCGGCTTCACTTTGAAGTTGTATTTTACCTTCAAGTAAAGGCGTCTCTACGCCATTTTTGTCAACGGTTCTGGAGTTTTGTAACACCATAACGACTTTACCATTAACGATGTGTAAACTTTTTCCTTCAAAGCAAATTAGTTCCAGCTGGTTCCATTGGTCTACTGGTTTTTCATGGTTTTCCTTACGTAGAACAAAGCCATCAATTGATTGATTTGCACCAACCCCTCTAAATGGCTGACTTTCATCGGCTACCGCATTCATGACATATTCAGGTAAAAATGCACGAATATCTATCGCGGAATTACCTTGGCTCCAATAATCCCCGACATGTCCGCGCATTATTTGAAATTCTTGTGATACCATCCAACTTCGCCAATATTCTTTCCCATGTTCACCAATTGCGTGATAAAGAATACCGCTATCTTTTAAAAGTTTCTTACGAGGATCGAAAATTTTATCGCCCCATTTAAATTTTAATTTCAAGTGATAATTACGATAAATTTTTCGACTGGTTAAACCACCATATATTTCGCCACTGACTTTAAGAATAGTACTCGTGCCATTGGCTGTTTGTTCTGAAAAAGTAGTATAAACACCATAACGTTTAGGATTGTCCAAAAGACCCACTGCTTTAATGTTTTTTCCTTGCTTGTCTGTTGGCACATTACCGTTATAGCCTTCTTTATGTCGGTAGCTTAAATAAGCTTGCCACTGGCTTAATTGATCATCTAATAACGGTTGCCAATGCTGTTGTTTAGCGCTTGCACTTAAGGAAAAAAAGAAAGTTATCACTAGAATAAAGTTTATGGTTAGTTTCATTGTTTACTCATAAAAAGGTCATAAAAAGTTGTGGTAAAGTAAGTTTGCAATTAGTTGAGCGTTTTAAGCCAATCAGCCACTTGAGAAAACCAACGATTATTTGTTGTTGGATTTATTAAGCCAAAACCATGCCCACCTTCTGGATAAATTAGCATGCCCGCAGGTACTTTATTTGCTAATAAAGCATCGTAAAAGCGTAAGCTGTTTTCAACCCTAACAGCACCATCATCAGCAGCATGTACCAAAAATACCGGAGGTGTATCTTTACTTACTTGTAGTTCATTAGAATAATATTGTTTGGTTGTTAGTACTGCATCATTACCGATTAAATTTTCCTGTGAACCACGATGAGTTAATGAGTCTATCATGCTAATTACGGGGTAAATTAATATTGAAAAATCAGGACGTAGGTTATATCCTTCAAGAAAGTTTGCTGCCGGTTGATTGTAATGTGTTGTTGCCGATGCGGCTAAATGACCGCCTGCTGAAAATCCCATCACGCCAACATCATCAGGATTAATATGCCATTTATTTGCTTCGCTGCGAACTCGAACAATCGCTTGCTGTAAATCTTGTAGTGGACCTATGTTTCGATCAACCATAGTGGCATTATCAGGATCACGGTATTTTAGAATAAAGGCAGCGATGCCCAATTTATTCAACTCTTGGGCAACCTGATAACCTTCATTGACGATAGAAACACCACCATAGCCACCGCCGGGACAAATAATAACCGCTTTGCCTGTTGCTAATTTTTTCTCCGGTAAAAATACCGTTAGTGTTGGCAGGCTAACTTGTTGAATAAAAGTGTTAGGATCTTTTTTATCACGAATTTTTTCATTGTTTTGAGTAACAATAGCGCCGGGGATTTTTCCAAAATAAAGTGCCAATTCTTGATTAGCATTGGCACTGTTTGTTGTTAAGAAGCTCATAAATACTACCGATAAATAGAATGTTTTTTTTAAATTCATAGTGAACATTTTCGTTAACCTTTTTATGTTTTCTAACTCTAAAATTAAAGGAGAGGTTAAAAAATAGCTAATAATCGAATGTCGATAATTAAAACGGCATTAGCACCAATTTTACTTCGATTACCTTTTTTACCCCAAGCTAGCTCTGGTGGAATAACAAATTCATATCGTTCACCTAACGTCATATATTGAAGCCCTTCAGTTAAACCATCAATGGCTTCTTCAACACTAAATTTTTCCGGGCTATTGGTTTTGTATGTATCAGCAATAACTGAGCCGTCAGTAAGTAAAATTCTCTGATGTACTTCAACATTGTCATTGATAGTTGGTTGTTGATTTTTTTGTTCAGTAGCATCGACAATGCGATACATTAAACCAGAATGGCAGCAGACAACATCATTTTTATTTTGATATTTAGTGATAAATTCTTCGCTGCTTTTTCTATTCTGGCCAGCAGAGCCTTTACCCGTTTTTTTTTCTTTTCTACGTGCCACAAGTTTTTCTCTTTTTCTTTATATTGATTTTAGCGAGATTAACACAATAGGTACTTATTTTATTGCTAAAATCAATATAATTGTTAATTTACGTGCCTATACCGTTTATTTAGGAATATTGCTAAATATAGAAATTCATTACTTTGTAGGTACGACACGAGCTTAGTGAGGCTCGACGTTTGCCATTATTAAGTCAGTTCTATGCCATTTGTCGAGGCAAGCATCGACCTACAAATTTACGCTGAATTTTCTGCATCAACATGTTTATTTATTTTCTGCAACGGGTAAATCAGGAACACAACCTTGATCATCTCCTTTCATGGCTGCAACATTAATTTCAGCGATATGCAATGTCATGTTGCTGTCTGTGCCAATAGAAAAAGGTTGAGTAATTTTTGAAAAATCAACACCATTAGCACCAAAACAATCAAGGGGAATAGGTAAAGCAAACCAAGTGTTAAGTTTTGCTCGTGCTAAATGATCGGTAATATTGACAGAGCCTTCACAATTTTCACCACAATTCATTTTTAATGTGATATAGCCTCCGCGTTTTTCTAATTTCACCGCTAAAACAAGTTCGGCTTTTTGTTCGAAAGCCGCTAAATTAGTTGTCATGCCGGTAATCGTTGCCGCGCCGTATACGGGGGATTTATTCCAAACTAACTTTACTGCACCGGCAAAAGATTTATCGTCTGAGGAGGTCATGGTTATTTTACCGCTTTTACTACTACCGCTATTTTTTTCAAGTGGTAACCACCAATTTTCGGGGTCAGATAGTACCCATTGCCATGAGCTTGGCGTTTCTCCTTTAGAGAAAAAAGTATATCTTGGGTTTGCTTGTTGTGCTTGTACTGACAAAGACAATAAACAAAATAGTGGAATAGCAAATTTTATCGCTTGCTGAATAAGTGTCTTTAATTTGATTTTTATTTTTGACATAATTATTTCCTGTTAGATTAAAAAAAAGCCAGTATTGTAAAAAACATACTGGCTTTTTTGTTGGCACTTAATAATTATAAGTTAAGTGTCTATTATGAAACTAGCGTTATTTATTCTCCAAAACCAGCTTCAATTGATGTTGCTTTAATACCGTTAGCACTGTGAACAATTTCTTCACCACGTGTGGTTAATTCCACCATGTTTTCAGACGTTGACATATCAAGGTATTCATAGCCTTCACCATTACCTTTCCATGACCAAGCTAACCAGCCAAAAGGCACTACGCCATAATCATGTATTTTAGCTTCTTCTAGTACTGATTCGTTAAAACCACCATCAGCATAATCAAATACCCATGCATCAGCATCACTTTGTTCTTCAAAAGTAATGTCAAGTAAAGTATCTAATTCAACTGGTACTAAACCTTCAATTTGTACGCGAATAAAGTCAATAAGAATAGCGTCGGAGTTATTACTACCTACACCACCAAGCTGTACGCCAAATGCTTGTAGACCCTGTACCATGGTAAAGTCTTGTGCTTCAAAAGTGACTTCGGTCCATTCACCTAAAGTAAAGTCACTAAGGGCTTTATTATCAGTGGTATTCCAACCAGACCAATCACTATGTTGAAAGTAAAATTTAAAGAAAAATTCAGTGGCATCAGCATATGATGCAGGTACTTTAACGCGAGCGGTTATAGTAACAGGTACAGTGGTATCAAGGTTGGCTATACCACCATTAACTGACATGCCTGCTTGATCTTTAGTTGACCACTCTTGTGTTATCGCTAAAGTTTCGCCTTCAATAGCAATGTTACTGGTAGAATCTTCCCATGTGTCGCGCACCCAACTGCCTGTTTCACCTAAGAATTGTTCTTCATAAGAAGTAATTAGACCAAGTACACCGCCGCCATCAATTGATTGTCCTTCTGCTAATACTGCAATATAGTCAATTAAAATAGGCTCAGCTTTTGCTGTGGATACACCGCCTATTTCAATACCAAAACGTTGGAACGTTGGTACGGCAGCTGTAAAGTCGATATCTTCGATGGTAATGGTTGACCACTCACCAGGTATGAAAGCGTCTAACATTAAATCGTCAGCTTGGAACCAACCCCACTCTTCATCTTGTGCAAAGAATTTAAAGTAGAAACCACTTTCATCAGCATATGAAGCAGGAATAAATACTTTTGCCGTGATGGTTACAGGAGAACTGGTATCTAAGTTAGCAAGAGCGCCACCTAAACCAAAGCCAAATTTATTGCCCTCGGTTACTTCCCAGTCAGGTGTTACTGTTAACGAACCGCTTTCTGCGGCAACAACACTTGTTCCCCAGTATAGCGCCCAGTTTTCAGTATCAGCATCAAATGTAGGGTAGTACATAGGACCGCCGCCGCCAGCGCTTGTTGATTGTCCTTCACCTAAAACAGTGATTGAATCTATGAGTACATTGGTTGTTTTAGCACCATAAATGCCTCCCACCATAGCTCCTACTACGTGCATTGTACCTGCTTGGGTTAAATCTACATTTTCAAAAACAACATCAGTCCAATCTCCTACGGTGAAGTCTTCTAGTTTTTTGCCGTCAGTTTGATCCCAGGCCCAACTATCACTATGTTGGAAGAAAAATTGGAAATATAAATCGGCTTCATCAGCATATTCTTCAGGTATGAATACTCTTGCAGCAATAGTAACGGGGCTGCTAGTATCTAAATTTGCATTGCCACCACCAATACTGAATACTATTTGATCTGACGCGGTCCAATCTTTATTTAGTACTAGGCTGCCTTCTTCAGAGTAAATATCACCATCTCCCCAAGCAATACCCCAGTTTTCAGTATCAGCATCAAAATTAGCTTGATACATGGGAGGCTCAGCGCCACCCACTTCGACTTTTATATTGTCAAATTTAATATCACCGTAAATGTCAGTCGCTTTACCATTAGCCAGTACTTCAATACCCACTTTTGTAATGTCAGCTAAATCAAAGCCTTCTTCGACATAAGCTAAATCATCAGTTGATTGCATGGTATAATTGATCGTAGTCCAAGCGTTGCCGCGTAATTCTTTATCATTGGCAATTTTTGTCCCTAATGCCGCGTAATGACCTACGCTATCTCTTAAGTACATTTGTACGCCAAGCTTGCCATCTTTTACATAATCTAGTGGCGTGTATATATCAGCGCTAACACTGGCGCCAACAAAGCTTGTCGCTTCTTCAAGAGAATAGGCATAGCCGGCTTTATCCGTGTCTCCGCCCCAAGGTAGGTTAAATATTAATGCATAATCGCCAATACCTTTAGCCATTAAATCCATATGATCAATACTGGTTGCGCCTTCACCTGAACCGCCAAATTCACCTATGATAAAAGGAACATTTTCTTTCGATAATAAATCAGCAGCGGCAATGATTTTATTGCTGGTGTTGTATTTAGCGCCATAGGCATGAACAGATAAAACAATGTTCTTTTCAGAGTCAGCGGCTTGTAATTCAAGCCCTCGCTCAGCTAAAAAGGCATTATAATCTTGGCCACAATCAGGTGCGTCAATGACTAGTGGTACTTTAAAACCTATTTCACGAAATTCGCGAATTATGCTTTTATATACTTCAATATATTCGCCATAACCAATACTGTTAGCATTCCAAACACCTCTAACACCCCATTCATTCGCGATATTGATCATTAAATGAGCTTGATATTTTTCTTGTACTAAAACATCAATCCATTCATCAAACCATAATTCTTGCGTGTATTTGTCAATAAATTCAGCACTTTCAGTACAGGTGATTTGACCTTCTTCTTCCCATAACATAGGCATGGCAATCATGTTGTTGGCAACAATTTCGTCAAGTGCAGCGGCTAATTGCTCAGCGGTTGTAGTAGCGCGTAATTGTAAACGTACAACATTGGCACCTGTTGCTTTAATCGCGGCAATGCCGGCTAATCGAGCTTCTGGATCGTCTCCATATTGTAAGTTAACGCCCCGAAGTAATACTGGGTTAGTGGAAGCATCAAATATTTCATTGGTACTTGTGGTCATCACCAAAGCGTATTCAGGCGGTGATGGTCTATCGGGTAAAACGACGGCTGGCTCTGGAATTAAGGTGTCTATATCGGCATCTTCATCCAATAATGAGCTATCACAACTTTGTACCAATAGTGCTATTGCAACTAAAGGTGCATAGCTTAGGTGGTGTTTTATTGAGGAACGCCAGTTATTAATTTTATTTTTTATTTTCATTTTATTCTCTCTTTGCAGCACATAAGTCTGCTGAAATTTGTACAATTAGGTGAATGTTTATAAGCTCAGTGAAATACCTGCTGTATATCTTCTTTCCTGTACATATAACGATTGAAATTGATTTTCAAATTGGGCATAACTTCTTCTGTCTTGGGACGTTAAGTTAGTACCGCTGATAAAAAAGCTAACATGCTCATTCAGCCAATAATTAATTGAAGCATCAACGTAACCAATCGATTCATTCCAGTTACCTAAATTTAATGGTACGCCGTTGGTATTCAAGCCAACACGACCTAAGTACTCTTCACTGCGCCAGTTATAGGCTATACGGGCACTAAAGCCATCTTTGTCGTACCAAAGAATAGTGTTTGATTGATGTTTAGAATTTGATGGTAGTGGTAATGCATTACCTTCAATATCAATATCTGGTGATTCACTGTCAGAGTAGGTGTAGTTAAATTCAAGTCCAAAGGCACTTAAGTATTCACCCGGTAAAAAGGTGAAAGGCTGTTTGTAACCAAATTCAATACCTGAAACATCAGACGCGCCTACATTACCGGTAGTCCAAACATTAACCATTCGACCACGGTTTATGCCATCTTCATCAGCATAGTTACGTTGTTCTTGATAAGAAGCAACGGCAGTTTCTACATCAATTAAGAACATACCAAGACCTACAATTGCATTTTCTTGGAAATACCATTCTGCGGAGGTGTTATAAACAGTGGCTCGCCATGGTTTCATATACGGGTTACCATTATCGCTACCACCACCAGCACAGCCAATTAAAGCATTTTGGAAGTTGCCATCGCCATCTCGTATTTGAACGGGGTTGCCGTCACTGTCGGTTTTAGTACATTGTGAATACCATAACGTTAAGCCTGAACCTAAGTTTTCAAGGTTATTGCGGGTCATATTTTTAGAAGCACCAAACCGAAGAATAACGTCATCATGTGGAAAGAAATTTAGGTTTAGCGAAGGTAAATAGTCGGTAAATGAATTTTCAATAATTTCGGTTTCAGAAACAAAGGCTATTTTTTGCCAAGGTGCGTTACTTGCACCCACTGAGTTATTCCTATCTAGTACAGAAGGTATAAGGGCTTTTTCAATTTCGCGTTCAGTTTTCACTACACGCATACCAATATCACCAGAGAATGGAATACCAAAGAATAGTTCATCATCGGCAAAGTTTGCTTGTAAAAATGCCGAGGTAGATGTTTCTTTTACATTGTAGTTAAAACCAGGATCTTCAATGGTTTTAGTACCAGGATATAACATGTTCATGAAATCTAATGGGCTATCCCAAGAAGAGGGATCAAGTGAAGATACACCTGTTTCAAAACCTTTAATGGGGCCGAAATCATTGAATACCGAAGTGTTGGCGGCAGAAAAACCGTTATCAAAAAAGTCACCTTGAGCGATTAAATTTGCATCAGTTGCCGAGAAATCAAATTTTTGCCATTCGGGATATTTTTGCCATACTTCATTGCCCGGAAGTAATTTATAGCGTTTGTCTTCAGGAACGGTTGAATCATTCCAGGTAGAATAACGACCTGTGGGTGTGGTGTAGAAAAATTTAGAGTGGTCTGCTTCACGAATTCCGTAACGAAGTCCCGCATCAAATGATTTAATAAAACTATTACTCTCAAGGTAGTAGGTTGCATCAGCTCTAAACACATTTAAGTCAGCATCGGTGTTCTCACCATCAGCAAAACCTTGATAAACTTTCAAATAATCAGCAGAAGAAATATCATTAATATCTGAGTTATAGGTAAAGCTTGGCACATCTTGACGATAGTCAATAGTGACATCATAAATATCTAAAGGATCATGACCACCAATATCATCTTCATCTACCCATAACCAAGCGGGAGTACCTTGTTGTAATCGTGCTTGACGATATTGTTTATCAGCATGGGCATAAATATAGCGGATTGATGCTTTAAAATTATCATGGTTATCATAATCAAGCTGTAAGTTACTATTTAAAGCCGCGGTATGGTTAATCGTGTTTGATGAGTTTGTTTGAAAGTCTCGGGCTTGAATATGAGCAACTTGTAATGAATGTAACGTTGCATTTTGACTGACACCGTCAGCATCTACATAGCTTATGTCTGTGCCCTCAGAAGTAAGTGTACCGTCTTTAAGTAAAACATCGTACAAATTTTCTTCTGTTTTAGAGGCGTTGTCATTATTTATAACAACGGAAGTAACGCTAGAAGAGCCGTTAAAGGCAATTTCAACACCGCGGTCATATTGATCCATTTCAGTATAAAACACATCGCCAGTTAAGGTGAAGTTGTCACTTAACTCAACTTGAATGCTAAATGCTCCCCCTTGACGTTGCCTTTCCATAAAATTACTTTTTGCGCCGTAATTTCCCGGTACAAGATACCAGTCATTGGTTAAGTCACCATCGTTATCTAAATCTAACGGATCTCCCGGTTGTCCACCTTGGGTATCAAGAAAAGCTAGGCGGTTATCATCCCACATTTGATAATTAGCGGCATTGGATTCAGAATCAAAAATACCCGCAGTAATCGCAAATTTTTCACCTTTATAACCGGTGAAAAAGTTAAAGTTATGATCAATTCTTTCATCGGTGGTGCCATCAGCATTTGTTTCGGTATCAGATAGGTCACCTTGTGAGCCTTCTAATCGAAGGTTTGTCGTCCAACCATCTTTTAGGTGTAAAGGTTTGATCGTTTTTAAATCAACTACCCCAGAAATACCACCGGATAAGTGTTTTGAACTGATTGATTTATAGACATCTACGCCAGCAATCATACTTGAGGGGATATCACCATAATTAGCACCAACACCGGTGATTGACCATGGACTTAAAAATTGTTCGCCGTTAAGCGTTGTTAATACTTGAGGCATACCACGAATGTTTAATGAGGTAGCTTCGTTAGCTTCTTTTTTAACTTGTATACCAGATATACGTGAAAGTGAGTCAGCAATAGTGGCATCAGGTAGTTTACCAATGTCTTCCGCGACAATAGAGTCAACTACGTTTGAAAACTCTCGTTTTAAATCAATGGCTGCTGCTTGAGCGCCACGGACACCTCTAACTTCAATAACCTCGATCTCATCTGCGACATCTTTAGCTTTTGTTGTTATGGTACTATCAGTGACTTCTTCATTAACTTTTGCTTGTGCCTGATCTGCTTGAGCTAAAGTTATAGTGCTAAATAAGGCACAACTTACTGCTAATGTGCTTATTTTTAGTTTGGTTTTTAAACCAGAATCTAAAAACATATAGTATCCCCTCGATTTTTAAAAATTATTATTATTAATACAAACTACCTGCTCAGTTAAGTGATCTATATATAACATAAATGAACCGGTTAAAAATAACACACTAAATTAATAGTAGGAATAAATCTATTCTTATTTTTTGTAATGGCTGTCTTTTTTTTAATTTTGCGGGTTTTACCTAAATAGACAGTAGATATTACCTATTATTAAATATTAATTGTTTAGTTTTTTTAATAGATATCTTTATGTTTTTATTTATCTTTATTTGTCTTTGTTTACTTTTTACCTGGGTGGTTTTTAAATATATTTTTGGTTAAGGAAGTGTTGATTTTGCGTTGATTCTTTGTTGGTTAGGTCGTTTTTATATACAAAACGATTATAAAGTGAATTTTTTGAATTATAATTTTAAATAAGTGTCGTTATTTGATTCAACTTATTCTTAATCATTTTGAATGATTCTATTTGGATTTTACATCGGTTCATTTTTATAAAAATGAACCGATGTAACTAAAAATATTAATGGAACGTGTCTAATTTCCGTAAATATTTACTGCGTTAAAAGCAATTAAGCAATTAAGGAAGTGTGTGCTGAAAAGGAACGGCAGGCAATAAGGAACTATTCACTATATTAGCAGGACTATTATCTGCCCAACCATAACGCACTGCTGTTGGTTTTTTGATTTTTTCACTATAAACAAAAATCTCATTATTAATTATTTTTGCTTGTGCATTAACAAAATTATTATCTTTACCTGCAATAGCGAAGCCCAACACTTCATTGCTGTTTGTTTGTAAGCCATTACCGCTATCTTGATAAGTAATTAATAAACCGTTGTTACTATCAAGTGTTTTGATCTTCATTGAGGAAAAAATAGGACCTGAATAAACAAGGTGTTCGTTAAAAGCGACATGTTTTGCTGCTAACCATAAACGTTTACCTACATCGGCTTTATTACGAGGGTGAATATCATCGGCATTACCAATATCAAGCGTTACCGCCATACCTGTGTTAGCTAATGCTAAAGCGTCAGTTTGCGCTTGTCTCAATTCTGCCCATTGGCTTTCTTTAGGTTGTGCTTGTTGCTGTAAATAACTCGCAAGTTGTACAAACAAAAAGGGTAGTTCTGGCTGCTGAAATTGTTGACGCCAGTCTTGAATAAGCGCCTTAAATAAGTTGGCATATAAATGCGGTTGACCAGAGTTACTTTCACCTTGATACCAAATAACCCCTTTAATGGTGTAGTTGGCAATAGGGTTTATCATGGCATTATAAAGAACAGCGGCTTCCCAGTTATAATTTTTAACGACTGGAAATTTAGGCTCAAAAGTATTACTAAAGCGCCAATTTCCTTGTAAATTGTATTTTTTATCATCAAATTTAAGCCAAAGTTGGTCGGGTTTGCCGATGTTAATTTTATTATCCCAACTATTAATAACGCGCAAGGCTAGAATGTTTTTTCCTTGTTTTAGTGTAGACACCGGTATTGTTACTGCTTTTGTTGTATCTTGCCAATCTTCTTGGTAAATTAGCTCACCATTAAGAAATACTTTACCAATTTGATTCATTTCACCTAAACTAAGTTCTGCTGTATTGGGCAGTGAATCAAGCGTAAATGATTTTCGAAGCCAAGCAATATCACTAAGTGGTTGTTCAGGCGCAGTAGGTAAAGTAATATTTTGCCAAGCGCTATCGTCAAAACTTAATGACAGTACCTTACCATCAGCATAATAACTTTCATCAGCGATTATTTGCCATTTTTTTACTTCATTTTTACTGTTTTGTTTAAAAGTATTTTGCCATTTTTTTGGGTTGTTAATCATGCTCAGAGCTTGTTTTTCATAACCCGGTACTTTGCTTAATGCCGGTAAAGATAGCCAAGCTTCAGCCGGTGTACCACCCCAAGTACTGTCAATTATGGCTACAGGTACTTTTTTATCGCTATTATTTAGCTTAGCAAAATACCAAGCCACAGCCGAAAAGTTGGCAGCAGTTTCGGGGTTAGCAATTTGCCACTTTCCGCCTTTGATTTTTTCTTGCTCGGTTGCTTTAAATTCGGTTTCAACTTCAAAAAAACGAATGTGGTTGTTACTGCTATTAGCGACTTCTTGCTGCCAATTATCAACTTTCCAACCGAGTTTCCACTCCATATTTGACTGACCAGAGGCTAGCCAAACATCGCCTATTAATACGTCATTAAACGTTAAGGTTGTTTCATCCGTTGAAATAATTAATTGTTGCACATTACCCGTTTTTTGGGCAGGCAAAGTGATCAACCACTTTCCTTGAGCGTTTACTTGTGTTTCAGCGGATACTTGTGCTTCGGGTGACATTGGTTGTTTGTTAGATTGTAATGTTACCTTTACTAACTTGTTGGGCTCAGCCCAACCCCAGACTTTTATGGGCTTATTACGTTGTAATATCATATGGTCGTTAAAAATTAACGGTACTGATAATTTTAATTGAGCATTATCAGTTGCTTTCGTTGTCGATTTTTCTAACAACGTATTAGTACAGGCAATAAGTGTCATTGTGATAATAAGTAATATATATTTTTTCATCGTTAACCTATAAGTATAAAAATTTTGTTAAAAGGTAGCAAAGTAGGTGCTTTATTATTTTAAAGATTAAATTTTAAAGATTAAATTTTAAAGATAAAAGTTTAAAGGTTAATAAATTTCTTTGCTTCTAAACCGGCAATAATTAAATGGTAAAGTGTACTGGCAGGTGCAGTATCTACACAAACTTTATTATTTCCATCTATTTGGTCTACATATTGCCCTGGCTTGGCTGCGGTTAAATAATATTTTTTAAGTTGGGTTATGGCAGTAAGGGCATCTTGTTGGTAATTGTAATCACTGTTTACTGACTCTGATTGAGCAAGGCTCGCTTTTAGCCATTCGGTCATTGGCCAACAACGTTTAGTTTTTTTATTAGAAGGCGCTGATAGATTGATTTCGTCAAAGAGTAATTGGCTATCACCATCTAAACCGTATTTAAGCGCGTTATGGTAAAGCGCATGACAGTATTTATCTACAGGAGCTTGAGTGACTTTTTGATATTGACGCAGTAACCACACCCATTCCATCATATGTCCTGGTTCAATGGTTGAGCCCTTTTCATCTGAAGCAACTTGCCAATTGTCATTAAAAAACTCTAGCAATACTCCTTTGTCGTGATCGAAAAATTTGGTTTCAAATAAACAATATATTTCACCGGCTTTTGCTAGCCATTTGCCATCTTTTGTTACTTGGTATAACGTAATAAAGGCTTCGAACAAATGCATGTGCGGATTTTGTCTGCGATAGGGCGCTTGATAGTTTCCTTCTATCCAGCCACCCGGCGCACCTTTTAAATCATCGTCAATTACAGTTAATAGATCGTTGGCTTTATTCAAGGCATTAAGATCATTTAAAGCATGATAACGCCATGCATAACCTAGAAAGAAAAAAGCGATGTCATATAAATCGTGATTTGCGTTTATGATATTATTGTTGCGGTCAAGGATGTGAGCAAACTTTACTTTGTCAGAGCTTGTATCGGATTTATTATTTGGTAAACGCGCAAAACGTTCAACAAAGCTATCAATGCCTGATATTAAAGTCATGCCATTGTTTATCCAACCTTGTTGTTGCGCAGCAGAAAAAACTAACATTTGACGCGCCTGAACTCTAACGCGTTTATCACTATTTTCGTCAACAGAGCCTGATGCGGTAAATTGCTCTATGCTGGCACCGAACTTATCAATACCGTCTTTACTCCATAATGAAAGTGCATCGTGCGCTAGCCAGTCAATATAACTTGATAATTCGTGCTTTAACGTCGTGTTCATTGGGTACCCTAGTTGGTTATATGTGTTAATGATAAACAGTTAATCGAGATTTTTTTTCTGATCTATATATAATTACAAATAACTTGAACCGGTTCAACTGTTTTGTAGGAAAATATAAAAATATTACTATGCACGATAGTCCACACAGATTTTTGCATGGTTTTTCATTGTATTGCATTTGTTTTAGCCATTTAAGCTAGGGTGGTGCTAACAAGTTACCTATATTCAGTTTACTCTTTTTTACTCGTTAGTCTAAAAAAAACTAGTAATATGGCTTGTTAACGGTTAAATTGCCACTATGAACCGGTTTATTGTTATTTTTAAGTGCATAATATAAACTACTGTTAAAAAAACACTCTATAAAAAATAACGTTATTATGAATTTATCTACAATAGATATGGCTATTATTTTAGGTTACCTAGTGATTATGGTTTTCCTAGGTATTTGGGTCGCTAAAAAATCAAGCAATGATATTAAGGGCTACTTCTTAGGTGGCAATAAACTAAGTTGGCAGTTTTTAGGCTTGTCTAATGCTTCAGGTATGTTTGATATTAGCGGTACCATGTGGTTAGTTTACCTGCTGTTTATCTATGGCCTTAAAAGTGTATTTATTCCCTGGTTATGGCCAGTGTTTAATCAAATATTTTTAATGGTTTTTTTGTCTATTTGGTTACGTCGCTCAGGCGTTATGACGGGAGCAGAATGGATCCGGTTCAGGTTTGGTGATAGTCAAGGCGCTAAACTGAGCCATATTACGGTGGTCATTTTTGCCTTATTGAGCGTGTTAGGCTTTCTTGCTTATGGTTTTGTTGGTATAGGAAAGTTTGCTGCCGCATTTTTACCTTGGCAATTATCAGCAGATGCACAGTTGAATGAAATATACTACGGCTTACTAATGACCGGCTTTACTTTAATGTATGTTATTAAAGGCGGTATGGTCAGTGTTGTTTTTACCGAAGTACTGCAGTTCGCCATCATGACCATCGCTTGTATAGCGATTGGAATTATTGCTATGCAGCAAGTGTCACCTGAAATGTTAGCACAAGTTACGCCTACGGGTTGGGATGAATTAACTTTTGGTTGGACACTCGATCTTGATTGGTCAAATATTATAGAGAGTGCGAATCAAAAAATTATTGATGATGGTTGGTCAGTGTTTTCTGTCTTTTTCATGTTAATGCTATTTAAAGGTATTTTACAAAGTATGGCAGGCCCTGCGCCGACCTTTGATATGCAGCGAGTGCTATCAACTAAAAGCCCTGTTGAAGCGGCTAAAATGAGTTGGGTTGTTAATATTGTTTTATTATTTCCTCGTTACATGATGATTACCGGACTAACCGTGCTGGCTTTAGCTTTTTATAGTGCTGATTTACGAGCAATGGGCGATGGCGTAGATTTTGAGCAAATCCTTCCTTTTGCCATTAATAATTATATTCCTACGGGATTGTTAGGGCTTATTATTGCCGGTTTATTAGCGACTTTTATGTCAACGTTTGCAGCTACAACAAATGCGGCTCCGGCGTATGTTGTTAATGATATTTACAAACGTTATATCAACTCGAATGCTGCGCCTAAAACATATGTCTATTTAAGTTATATTGTTTCTATATTATTTGTTGTTATGGGCACTTGTATTGGTTTATTTGTGCCGTCAATCAATGGCATGGTCATGTGGCTAGTGTCAGCATTATATGGTGGTTACACCGCCGCTAATATACTTAAATGGTATTGGTGGCGCTTTAATGGCATGGGTTATTTCTTTGGCATGATGGTTGGGATAATAGCGGCATTTCCAATGATGTTTACCGATTTATCACCACTTTACGGCTTTCCCATATTATTTGCTGTTTGCTTATTTGCCTGTGTTGCCGCCAGCTTATTAACACCGCCTGACGATATGGCGGTATTAAAAAACTTCTATTTAAAAACGAGGCCTTGGGGATTTTGGCAGCCGGTGCTGGCTGAATTACAAAAAGACAATCCTTTGGTGCAAGCGAATAATAATTTTGGCAAAGATGCACGCAATGTTGTTGTTGGTATTGTTTGGCATACCTCGTTAACGGCAGCGCCAATATTTATGGTAATTCAACACTGGACTAGTTTTATTACTGCGTTAAGCGTCACAGCATTAACGTCTCTTTATTTGAAATTTTATTGGTGGGATAAGTTGGAAGAATACCCAAGTGATTTACCGATAGTTGAAAATAGCTTTACTGATGAAGCTAAAATGAGTACATAACCTTTTTAGCGTTTATTTATATTATTTTAAATTTTACCACGTGTGTATGGACACTTTTATTATCCATACTATAAAACAATATTTAACGAGTTAATACTATGACCGATACACCCAGAAATACTCAAGCCTTATTATCTTTTGACGAACGATTAAAATCGTTAAAAGACAATCAGGAATTGCTTTTAACGCAGGAAAATAATGTTGCACATTATGGTAATGGAATATATCAACGTTGGGAAAATCCCATTATAACGCGAGAACACGCTCCGATAAATTGGTGCTTTGATTTGAATCCAGAGACTAATCCGCATTTAATGGAGCGTATTGGCATTAATGCAACGCTTAATTCCGGCGCTATTTATTTTAATGATAAATACCTACTGGTTGTGCGAGTAGAAGGCAATGATAGAAAATCATTTTTTGCGGTTGCAGAAAGTGAAAATGGCATTGATAATTTTCGTTTTTGGTCTAGACCAATCACCTTGCCTGAAACAGAAGTTCCAGACACTAACGTTTATGATATGCGTTTAACGGCACATGAAGATGGTTATATTTACGGGCTATTTTGTACCGAGCGAAAAGATATGTCGCAACTTGAAAATACCAGTGCAGCAGAAGCGCAATGTGGCATCGCTCGAACCAAAGATTTGATTAATTGGGAGCGTTTACCTGATTTAATAACCTATTCAGGGCAGCAGCGTAATGTTGTGTTACACAGTGAATTTGTTGATGGACAATATGCATTATTTACTCGTCCACAAGATGGCTTTATTAGTGTTGGTGGCGGCGGTGGTATTGGTTGGGGCTTAACACCTTCAATGGAAAATGCTGAAATTAAAGAAGAGTGCATTGTTGATAGTAAAATCTATCACACCATTAATGAAGTTAAAAACGGACAAGGGCCAGCACCACTTAAAACCGCTCATGGCTGGTTACACTTAGCGCATGGTGTACGTAATACCGCAGCAGGTTTGCGTTATGTTTTATATATGTTTATGACTGACTTACAACAACCGTGGAAAATTATTCATAAACCCGGTGGACATTTTATTGCGCCAGAAGGAATAGAGCGTGTTGGTGATGTGTCTAATGTGGCTTTTTCTAATGGCTGGATTTTAAATGACAACAATGACATTTTTATTTATTACGCTTCTTCAGATACTCGTATGCACGTTGCGACTAGTACCTTAGATAAACTAATTGATTACTGTATTAATACCCCAGAAGATGACTTGCGTTCAGCAGCTTCAGTGCAAAGTATCAATCGCTTAATTGATAGTAATATTGCTTTTTATACTACGTTAGCTGATAAGGAGTAAGGTATGACGCAAGTACAGTTTACATGTTTAGACGCTAAAGATGAGCTTAAAAATATTGCCGATTGGTGGTTAACACATACTATTGATAAAGAACACGGTGGCTTTGTTGGTGAGGTAGACTTTTACGGTAAAGTAATTTACCAAGCGAACAAAGGTATTGTGCAAAATAGTCGTATTTTGTGGTTTTTTAGTGAGGCGGCGAATGCGCAGCAAGATATTGATCTTAAAGAAAAGTATCGTCAAGCAGCGAATTTATCCTATGATTACTTAATTCAACATTTTAATGATGAAGAATATGGTGGTGCAGTTTGGGAACTAAATGCTGAAGGAAAAGTTGTTAACGATAAAAAACAAACCTATGCACAAAGTTTTTGTATTTATGCTTTTTCAGCGTATTACCAACTTACTAAAAATAGTGAAGCGTTAGCATTTGCACTTAAATATTTTCAATTACTTGAACAACATGCCAAAGATCCTATTCACGGAGGATACATTGAGGCTTATACCCGTCAATGGCAAGTTATTGATGATTTTCGTTTGAGTGACAAAGATCTTAATGCACCTAAATCGATGAACACTCATTTACATGTGCTTGAAGCGTATAGCGCTTTATATAAAGTTGCTCCGAGCGCTGAAACTGAGCAAGCATTGCGTTATATTATTCAAATATTTGAACAGCAAATTATCAATAAAGAGAACTATCATTTACGCTTGTTTTTTGATGTTCAATGGCAAGATTTATCTCAATATTATTCTTATGGTCATGATATTGAAGCCAGTTGGTTACTTTGGGAAGCGTTAGAGATCCTTAATGATGAACCTTTGAAAGCCGCCTTAAAACCATGTGTTATTGCAATGGCAGAAGTTTGCTTAGAAGAAGGGATTGCTAAGCAAGGACAAGTGTGTGATGAAATTTCTATTAGCACGCAACACCGAGAAGAAAAAAGTTGTTGGTGGATACAAGCAGAAGCATTAGTTGGCTTTTTGAATGCCTATCAATTAACCGAAGATAAACGCTACTTACACGCTTGTGATAAAACTTGGCTCTTTATTAAAAAGTATCATATTGATGATATTCATGGTGAATGGCATTGGTTATCGTCATTATACAAAGAAGAACAACCTCTAGAATACAAGGCTTGTTTTTGGAAGGCGCCTTATCATAATGGTCGCGCTATGATGGAAGTTTCACGTTTGTTTGCTTTAATTGAAAGGAATAACAATGTTTAATAAAGTGTTTTTTTTATTTGCTTTGCTTTGTACGTTAAGTGCTTTAAGTAACGATGTTAGTGCTCATACAGAGGGGAGTTCGATTGATTTTGAACATTTTATCCATCGTGATGGTCACCAATTAAAAGATGGTGATGAAGTTTTTCGTTTTGCCGGCATTCATGCGCCAGAATTACACCGCATAGAAGATGATGCTCGCGGTGTTTGTAAAGCCGATAAACGCGGTTGGGGGCAACATTTTAAATGGCCTACTAGCGATGAACAGGAAAACTGGATCAAAGCCTTGGTTAAAACTGGGCATAAGGCGATGCGGATATATGTGTTATCTGTAGCGCAACAATATGATCAAGTGTGTGATCGTGAAACACATATTCTAGCGCCGCTAAAATCGGGAGATATGCCCCGATTAAATGAAAATGCGATGGTTGTTTATGATCAAATGATTGCTCTTGCTAGTGAGCATAAGCTAAGACTTATTCTTCCTTTTATTGATCACTGGAAGTGGTGGGGCGGTCGTGAACAACTTGCTGCTTTTTATGATGAAAAAGCAGCCGATTTTTATAAAGTAGACAGTAAAACTTACCAAGCTTATCAAAGTATTATTGAACAAGTTATTAACCGAAAAAACACTTTGACCGGTCGTTATTATTATCAAGAAAAAGCGATTATGGCTTGGGAAACTGGTAATGAATTACGTGAAAGTACCACGGCATTTGTGACTAAAACTGCCGCGCATATTAAACGTTTAGCGCCAAATCAATTGGTGGTTGACGGTAATTATTTAAGTATTCTTGAAAGTTCTTTAATCGACCCAAATGTTGATATTATTAGTAATCATTTTTATACCGTTAACGGAAATAATAACCCTGAAACAGTGAAGAAAAACTTAACTACCATTGCCGGCAAAAAACCTTACTTGGTTGGCGAATATGGGCTTGAATCGCCTGAGCACTTAAACAAAGTTATGCAAGCGGTGGTAAATACTGAAATAAAAGGCGCAAAAGCAGTTGGCGCGTTTATTTGGGGATTTAGAGGGCATCGTCATGATGGTGGGTTTTATTGGCACCGTGAAGGTGGCGGACCGCACTATAGTTATCATTTACCGGGCTTTGTGGAAGGTGATGCCAATAATGAAATTGCCGTGATTGATTTAGTGCGTAAAGCACAAGCACAAATGGCCGGTTTAACGAAAATACCCGCACTGCCTATTCCAGAAGCACCAAAATTGAGAAATGTTAGCGAAGATAAAAAATTAACATGGATGGGCTCGCCCGTAGCGCGTTATTATCGTATTGAACGAAAAATTACCGGTCAAAAATCTTGGCAAGTTATTGCTGAAAATATTTCTGATGGTAAAAATCGTTTTATGCCTAATATTGATACGCTATTTCAAGACACCTTTTCTGAAAACACTCAGAATACAAAAGAACTGCTTGTTAATGCAGAGGTTGCCTATCGTGTTATTGCTCAAAATGAGTCTGGCGATTCAATACCTTCTAATGTGATTAAGGTGAAATTATAATATTTTAAGGGGACTTTTTATGAGTACCTCTTTAATCTGAGCGGGTTAATTCCCCGCCGCTTATGGCGTATTGTAGGTTGGACTTTAGCCCATCAATTTGACAACATAAATGCCGACCTACATTTAGTTCATAATAGTCCTCTCTTCGCGAAGCGAAAAGCTTTGGTGCGAGGTTATTAATTAGTACCTGTTTTTTAAGGTGTTTTGATGGTTAAAGTAGCAACATTTTTATTGAGTAGTTTTTTTATCGTCAATTGTTTTATGTGTTGTGCTCTGGCCGACAGTAAAGTTAAAATAGATCACAAAATAAAGATAACAAAGTCACATTGTCAGCAAGCATTGTTATCAAAATATGTATCAACATCAACATCAACACCTGCTTCAACTGAAACTTTTGAATTACATAATCTTATTGAAAACATTAGTTTTTGGAATCATATAGCGACTTACCCAGATGATTATTCTTCCATTAAACTGTCAAAAGAAAACTATAAATTACAGCGGTTAAGTGACGCTAGTTGTTATCAATCTTCTGTTTTAGCGATGACGTTAGTTAAAAAAATATCAGACTGGGATCGTCAACATGGCAATGGTATTGAATTTAGCTTTGCTCAAAAAAAGTTAACCTTTGCTCATTTTGAATTTTTTAAAATTAGAATGAAACTTAAGGTAGAAAGCTCTTATCTACCTAATAAAAAGTTAGCTCAAGCCGCATTGTCACCCTTAATGACAGATGAAATTTCAGCAGAGTTAGATGATAGTAACGCTTATATAAAGTTTTCATTTTATGGTGATGATCATGCCAATAATAAGGTGTCGACCTTTTATGGTGAAACTATTGTGTCGATTGACCCTACCGTGTATGGCAATACTTGGATTGATATTTCAATACCGTTAAATGATTTAAGCTATTTTTCGCAAAAAAACTATCAAGAGCAAGCCGTAACCTTAGCGCAAATAAAACATGAACTTGTTAACGGTTTACTTATTGTGGCGGAAACTAAAAACGGTAAAACCTTACGACATTATTATGTAGATGAATACCCTAAACATGCGCCAGAAGTATTAAAAGAAATATCCATTGAAATAGACCAAATACTGCTAACGCATTAATAAGTTAAACAAAATAAATTAGGAAGTTAAGATGAAATTATTACCATTGAACGCCATAGTATTGTGCTGTATTGCACTGGCTAGCTGTGATAGCCCACAAACTGAAGAGCACTCTTCGAAAACTGTAGATAATATTAAAACGACGAGTACTCCAAACACTATTGAGGGCAAAGTTGATGCTTTATTAACTCAAATGACGTTAGCTGAAAAAATAGGTCAAATGACCCAAGCAGAACGTAAACATGCTAGTCCTGATGATGTAAAAAAATATTTTTTAGGATCTATTTTAAATGGTGGCGGCTCTGTACCAGGAGATAATAAAGTAGAAGATTGGCGCGCTATGATTGACGGATATCAAGTCGCAGCATTATCTACGCGTTTAAGTATTCCGATGATTTATGGCACCGATGCGGTTCATGGTCATAATAACGTGGTTAATGCGACTATTTTCCCTCATAACATTGCCTTAGGCGCAATGAGAAATCCTGATTTACTGGAGAAAATAGCCAGTGCTACCGCAAAAGAAGTTGCCGCTACTGGCGTGCATTGGAATTTTGCGCCAACATTATGTGTTTCACAAGATGATCGTTGGGGCAGAGCTTATGAATGTTTTGGTGAACATCCAGAAATAGCGACTTCTTATTCAGGTAAAATTGTTAAGGGCATGCAAGCATCTGGTAATGTCATTGCCACAGCAAAACATTGGGTAGGAGATGGTGGTACCAGTTATGGTACGGGCGATCACGAATATATTATGGATCGTGGTAATACACAAGTCACAGAAACTGAATTGCGCAATACACATATAGCCCCTTATTTACCGGCATTAGCCGCAAATGTTGGCACCGTGATGATTTCTTATAGCAGTGTTAATGGTCTTAAAATGCATGAACATAAACGCTTAACGACCGACGTGCTTAAAACTGAGTTAGGTTTTAAAGGTTTTACTATTTCTGACTGGCAAGCTATTGAAGAAGTTAACGGTGAAATGAATCGACAACGCGTGGTGAGTGCTATTAATTCAGGTATTGATATGGCAATGGAGCCAGAGTTTTGGCGTGAATTTATCTCAGATTTAACGGCGGCAGTTAATGACGGCGAAGTTGCCATGTCACGTATAAACGATGCAGTACGTCGTATTTTAACCGTTAAAATTCAAGCAGGATTATTTGAAAAACCCTTATCAACAGACAGATTGGCTGATTATCAAGGTGTTTTAGGCAATGCTGAGCACCGCGAAATTGCGCTTCAAGCGGTTCGAGAATCACTAGTTATATTGAAAAATGTGAACACTAACTCTGGCACAACCGCTGAGCAAAATAATCAATCAGCACTTCTACCTTTAAGTAAAAATGCAAAAGTATTTGTTGCGGGCATGCATGCTGACAACATTGGTCTGCAAAGTGGCGGTTGGACAGTAGAATGGCAAGGTAAATTAGGGGCAATTACCCAAGGCACAACTATTTTATCAGGTATAGAAAACCTCACGACAAACAAAGTCACTTACAGTGAGAACGGTAACGGCGCTTCAGGTCATGATGTTGCAATTGTTGTTGTGGGTGAACAACCCTATGCGGAAGGTTGGGGCGATTATCAAGAACAACCTTGTGAATTTTGCCAACCATTAACTTTAGTAAAAGAACAATTAGCATTAATTGAAAAAGTACAAGCGACAGGTGTGCCAACGGTAGTTGTTTTAGTCTCGGGTAGACCCTTATTAATTACTGAGCACATTAACCATTGGGATACGCTAGTTGCTGCATGGTTGCCGGGTAGTGAAGGGGCAGGTGTGGCGGATGTTTTATTTGGCGATTATAAACCCAGTGGCAAATTACCGGTTACATGGCCTAAAACACTAGAGCAAGTCACGTTAAATGTAGGCGATGATAATTACACGCCATTATTTCCTTACGGTTTTGGTTTAACGTATTAAGAAAAAATATACCTATTCCACTTCAACGTGCTGAAACCTATCTATTGAAGATAATTGGACTCCCCTACACCTAAAAGCGTAGGGTAGGTAATATATCATTACCACGTAATTTGATTAAAAAGAGTCCTTAAAATGAACAAGACTATAGTTGGCGTTGATTTAGCAAAAAAAGTTATTCAAGTTTGTATATATAGAAACAAAAAGGTGCAGTCTAATACTGAAATGACACCGGATGAATTTCTTTCTTGGCTTGTCACTTCAAAACCGGTTTTAATTGTATTTGAGGCATGTGGAATGTCGAATTACTGGAAACAAAGAGCGACTGAAGCAGGACATGATGCTCGTTTAATATCTGCCAAATTAGTTTCAGCCGTAAGACAAAATCAAAAAACAGATAAGAATGATGCTCTCGCAATTGTTCAAGCATCTTTATTACCAGAAGTAAGGTTTATTTCAGGTAAAAGTGTTAAACAACAGCAACTACAATCTATAAAACGCTTACGAGAATTAGCCATAAAACATCGAGACGCACTTAAAAAACAGATAGTGGCACTTCTGTTAGAGTTAAACATTCGGGTGCCTAATGGAAGTGCGCGTTTAATCA
>JAOPTQ010000028.1:0-20141 GCA_051531915.1 Colwellia sp.
TGCAAAAATCAGAAGAGCATCCAGCAGCAGTACAATTAGATGAAGTAGACTTTAGCACTCGAACTGATTTTAAAATTTCAGCGGTATTAGTCGCACTTATTTTAATTGGTTTTTATAGCGCGTGGTGGTAATAACGTAAGTTACCTCTCTTAAAGGTAGTAAAGATAAGTAAAAATGGTGTGTCACCGCACCATTTTTACTTTTTATAAAAATGCGATTAATTTCAGAGTTACACCTCTTATAAAAAATAAGTTATCTTGTTATTTTTTGTCTGCCCTGCAAAGCTGTACGGCCGGTAGGCTGAAAGAAAGTTGGCACTGTTTATGATCAGGAAGCAGGTAATAATGGTGATGCAATAACCCTTACATTCGATGTTGAATGGGTTCTTGATACTAGCTACGTTGAAAGTGTTAAGTTTGGCGGTAAATATGAAAAACGCTCTGCAGTAGATTATAGTCGTTTGGATGATTATACCAACGTAATGTCACTTTCCGATATGACTCAATCATTAGTTGATGCGGGTGCATCTGGAGACGGTACTGGCTTTATTAGTCCGTGCGTAAGGTTAAAACCCTCATCTTTAGATGAGTAGCTTTAGCTAGCTGTTGCCTTTAGAATGTAGTAATGAAATATCGTCATGGTTCACATACCAAATATAATATCGAATACCACTTTGTTTGGGCGACAAAATATCGCTATCAAGTTCTAAAAGGTGATGTAGGGCTGAGAGTACGCGAATTAGTTCGGCAAATATGCGAGCATCTTGAAATAGAAATATTGAAAGGAGTTGTGAGTAAAGATCATGTTCATTTACTCGTATCAGCTCCACCTAATTGGTCAGTTTCAAATATAATGAAACGGATCAAAGGTCGAAGCTCAACAAAATTGTTTCAAGAATTCCCCGAGTTAAAAAAGCGATATTGGAGACAGCATTTTTGGGCAAGAGGCTATTTCTGTGTAACAGCAGGAGAATTAACAGAAAAAATGATCAGCGAATATTTATCCCACCATTTCGAGAGAAAAGGTGAAGATAATTTTAATGTTGAATAGTGCAGGATCGTGATAGGACTTTCAGTCCGCAAAAGAACCTACCGTCTTTAGACGGTATGTAGTTCAGTTATCAAGTTGATAACTATATGGATGGTCGAGCAGACACATTTGATAGCTATATTACCGCCGATGGCGTGTATATGATTGATAACGCAGAAGCTATTCGATCTATATACGGCGCTGAAATAGGGATAATAGAAAAGACCTTTGATATTGAAGAAACCTCATATGCACTATACGCTACAGCGCAGTATTCGCTAGGTGAAGATATTAGCGGTGAAATAGGTGTTCGTTATGTTAACTATACTCAAGATATGCAGTTTTGGGACAAACTAGGCAACTATGAAACAGGTGATGGTGAAGCCTCTGAAGTATTACCAAGCTTCGTGCTTAATTGGAATATTACTGATGACTTAGTTGGACGTATTGCTTATACCGAAACCTTGCGTATGCCAGAGTTTGGCCAATTAAATGCATTACAGTTTTGGCAAGATCCGTTAACCGATGGTGTTCAATATGGTACAGGTACCGGTGGTAACCCTGCGCTTGCACCGACAATGTCGCAAAACTATGATTTATCATTAGAGTGGTACTTTGCTGAAGGTAGCTCGTTATATGGTGCATTATTTAAGCGAGAAATTGACGGTTTAGTGATTAGCGGTTCTAAAGTTGAGAGGCGAGTTGGCGATGATGGTGTTGAGCGTGATTATATATTAGGCGCACCAGTTAATGCATCATCAGGTGAACTATCAGGGGTTGAAGTAGGATTTCTTTACTTCCCAACTGATTTACCTGAAATACTCGATGGCTTTGGTATTCAGGGTAGTTTTACTATGCTTGATTCAGAACAGACTACTCAAGACTATAATACTGACGGCTCTGTAGCTAATGTGTATAGTTCTAAAATGTCAGGTGTTTCGGATTCGTCATACAGCCTTGTTGGTGTTTACGAGAAGGAAACTTACAGTGTTCGTCTCTCTTACATCTGGCGTGAAGAGTTCTATACTGGTAATGAAGCAGCAATTTTTGCTAACCCACTACAGTTTTGGAGTCGTCCAGAGCAAAGTTTAGACTTCCAATTTAATTATGATGTTACTGATAATTTTGCTGTTAGTTTTGATGCAACAAATATTTTAGATGATGTTTATCAAAATCATTATGGTCAAGGTAACGATGATTTATTTAATTTTGGTAGCGCTATATACTCACGTACCTTTGCAATAGGTGCTAGATACTCATTCTAGTTAAAGTGAATAGTTAGAACAAAGAGTTAAAAAAAGAGTTGATAAAAGGTGCTGATTAAGGCACCTTTTTTATTTATAACTAAAAATATTTGAAGAGTAGTATTCGTTGAGCAATATAAGTGTTGGTAAATTACTTTTTACACTACCTGTGGCTAATCAGTTAGGAGAAGGTGTTCAATGGCATAGTGACAGTCAATCTATTTGGTGGACTGATATTGAAAAATCAGTGTTAATAAGTTATTGCGTAAACACACAAACGACTACGCATTACCCAATGCCCGATAGAGTCGGCTGTTTTGCTTTTATTGCTAATGATCCTCGGTTAATTATTGCTTTTGCGAAAGGAATTGCACTATATGATTTAGCTTCAAAAAAATTGCAATGGTTAGCTCAACCTGAAAAAAATATTGAAAATAATCGTTTTAATGATGGTCGTGTTGATCGCCAAGGGCGATTTTGGGCGGGCACCATGGTAGAAAATGAGGTTGTTCAAAGTCAACAAGGTGGCCTATATAGCTATAATCATTATCAAGGCATTGGTAAAATTCTCAGTAATATTCAAATTTCTAATAGTTTATGTTGGAGCCTTAATAGTTTGGTGATGTACCATGCAGATTCATCTAGTGGCGTTATCTATCAATACAGTTTTGATCCTGATTCTGGCTGTGTAAGTAATAAAAAGTTATTTGCAGAAACACAAACTGGTAGCGTTCCTGACGGAGCTACTGTAGATGCTGAAGGTGGTGTTTGGGTAGCTCAATGGGGGGGGGGAAGTGTGGTTCGTTATAATGCTCAAGCCAAAGTGAGTCTTGTTCACCATTTACCTATATCTCAACCTACTTGTATTGCTATTGGAGGCCCGGCAATGGATTGGTTAATAGTCACCAGCGCCAAACATAACTTGAGTGTTGAGAAACTAAATAAGCAACCACTTTCAGGCTCCTTATTTGTCTATCAATTGTCAGGTATAAAAGGCATACCTGAATCAAAATATATCATCGAAGAATAAAAGTAAAATAATACGGTAAAAGTCATATATCATAATATTCCTACCAATGCTTTTAATTGAAAATGATAAAAATTAAAAAAAACGGTTGTTTTTATAAGAAATATCGAATTTATTTTTCATTCGTACTACAATAATACAAAATAAATGTTACTATTGTATTATGAATGAAAAATGTATTTGTATTACTACGCTTAGTCGCTAGAAAGGGTATTTAAATGAATTCTTATGTTATAGGTCTAGATTATGGCTCTGACTCTGTTCGTGCTTTATTAGTTGATAGTGCAACCGGTGCAGAAGTAGCAACCAGTGTCGAGTATTATCCGCGTTGGAAAAAAGGCTTGTTTTGTGAACCGAGTAAAGATCAGTTTAGACAACATCCACTTGATTACATTGAATGTTTAGAAAATGTAATTAAAAGCTTATGGACAGAAGCGCCGGAAGGAGCTGCAAAAAATGTTCATGGTATTAGTTTTGATACCACAGGTTCTACGCCTGTTGCCGTTGACAAAAATGGCATCGCATTAGCCCTTAAGCCAGAGTTTGCTACTAATCCTAATGCAATGTTCGTTCTGTGGAAAGATCACAGCGCTATTAAAGAAGCACAACAAATTACTGCTGCTGCGAATGCCGCACCAGAAAACTATTTGAAATATGAAGGTGGAATTTATTCATCAGAATGGTTTTGGGCTAAAGCGTTATTTGTTCTTCGTCAAGACAGTGAAGTAAGAAACGCTACTCATAGTTGGGTTGAGCATTGTGATTGGATGTCAGCTTTAATAACAGGCACCACTCACCCAGACAAGTTTAGAGCAAGTCGTTGTGCTGCAGGTCATAAAGTTATGTGGCATGAAAGTTGGGAAGGCTATCCGCCTAACGACTTCTTTGTTGGCATTGACCCAGTATTAGATGGTTTACGCGATCGCTTACCGCGCGATACTTATACTGCCGATCAAGAATGTGGAAAATTATCTCAAGAATGGGCTGACAAGCTTGGTTTATCTACAGATGTTGTTGTAAGTTTTAGTGCTTTTGATTGTCATGCTGGTGCTATTGGTGCAAACATCAAACCGGGGGTATTAACCAAAGTAATGGGTACTTCAACTTGTGATATTACTGTAGCAAGCTATGAAAACATTGGTGATAAATGCATTAAAGGTATTTGTGGGCAAGTAGATGGTTCAGTGATGCCGGGGATGGTTGGTCTTGAAGCCGGTCAATCAGCCTTTGGTGATTTATATGCATGGTTTAGAAATTTAATTAACTGGCCATTACAACACATTGAAACTTCAAATTTATTTGATCAATCCACCAAAGAAAAGTTAATTGAGCAGTTAGAAGATCAAACGTTAATCAAACTAGGCAATGCTGCACAGCTTCTACCTATTGGCGAAACTGGCATTACCTCACTTGATTGGGTTAATGGTCGTCGTACGCCTGATGCTGATCAGTCAGTTGCTATGGCAATTACCGGTTTGAAGATGGGTAGCCAAGCACCACAAATTTATAAAAGTTTAGTAGAAGCCACCGCTTACGGTGCGCGCGCTATTATTGAACGTTTTAAAAGTGAAGGCGTTAATATTGAACACGTAGTAACCATTGGTGGTATTTCTAAAAAGTCTGATTTTGTTATGCAAACCTGTGCTGATGTATGGAATTGCTCAATTGATGTATTAGAAAGCGAGCAAAGTTGCGCCCTAGGTGCCGCTATTTATGCATCCGTTGCTGCAGGGTTATATCCTGATGTAGGTAGCGCACAAAAAGTGATGGCTTCCCCCGTTGAAAAATCTTATCACGCTAATTCAGAAAATGCCGCTAAATACGAACCTTTGTATCAACAATATCAAGCATTAGCCGCTTATATTGATGGAGATAAATAACCATGAGTTATCTTGAATTAAAACGGGAAGTTTATGAAGCTAACATGGAGTTAGAACATCGTAAACTGGTCACTTACACTTTTGGTAATGTCTCACAAATAGATCGTGATAAAGCGGTAGTGGCAATAAAGCCGAGCGGTGTGCCGTATTCAGATTTAAAAGTTGACGATATTGTTATTGTTGATTTAGAAAATACTATTGTTGAAGGCAAGTTCAACCCTTCTTCAGACACTAAAACTCATACCTATTTATATAGAGAATGGTTAAGTATTGGTGGTATTACCCATACTCACTCAACGTATGCGACGGCATGGGCGCAAGCACAATTGTCTATTCCTTGTTTAGGTACAACGCAAGCTGATTATGTTTATGGTGAAATTCCTTGTGCGCCGGTAATGAGTGATGAACGTATTAATAAAGATTACGAAGATGAAACTGGCGGACAAATTATCGAGTGTTTTGATGGTAGAGATCCAAAAGAATCACCTATGGTTATTGTTGCCGGACATGCCCCTTTTACCTGGGGTAAAGATGCAGCTAAATCGGTTTACCATGCCGTGTTATTAGAAGAAATAGCCAAAATGGCCTATTTAACAAAAACATTAAACCCAACTATCGTGCCGTTAAAGCAAGGTTTAGTTGATAAACATTATTTACGTAAAAATGGTAAAAATGCCTATTATGGGCAAAAAAGCTAAGCAGCTGTTAACCCTTTACGTGTTAACTATTTTCGTGTAGCCCTTTACATATAGCCTTTATGTGTAGCTCTTTATGTATAGAGAAACGCATCGATATTTAAAAGAGAAAATTATGAATTTATTTGGTAAAAAGCAAGTTTGGTTTATCACCGGCTCTCAAGATCTATATGGTCCAAAAGTTCTTGAACAAGTTGCTAAAGACAGTGAAGAGATTGTTACTGGCTTTCAACAATCAGCCCATATTGGCATTGACGTTGTTTATAAACCAACGGTGAAATCACCGAAAGAAATTCATGCGGTTTGCCAAGCAGCCAATGTGGATGAAAACTGTGTTGGCGTTATTATGTGGATGCATACTTTTTCACCCTCTAAAATGTGGATTGCTGGTTTAAGTGAGCTGCGTAAACCCTTCATGCATTTACATACGCAATTCAATGCTGCCTTACCTTGGGGCGACATTGATATGAATTATATGAACACGCATCAAAGTGCACATGGTTGTCGTGAATTTGGCTTTATTGGCACCCGTATGCGCAAAGAGCGTAAAGTAGTGGTTGGTCACTGGGCGGCAATGAATGTTCAAGTTGAAGTTGATGATTGGTGTCGTGCTGCTGTGGGTTGGAATGAAAGTCAAAACCTACGAGTTGCTCGTTTTGGCGACAATATGCGTGAAGTAGCCGTTACAGAAGGCAATAAAGTTTCAGCGCAAATTCAGTTTGGTTATGAAGTACATGCTTATGGTTTAGGTGATTTAACTGCTGTTGTTAATGATATTTCTGATAGCGACGTTAGCGCACAAATTGATTGTTATGCGAATGATTATCAAATTGCTGATGCCTTGTTTAAAGACGAATATCAGTTAAAAATGTTACAAAACGAAGCACGCCTTGAACTAGGTATGGCTAAATTTTTACAAGATGGCGAGTTTGGTGCATTCACCAACTGTTTTGAAAACTTATCGGGCTTAACGGGTTTACCTGGTTTAGCAACACAACGCTTAATGGCTAATGGTTACGGCTATGGCGGCGAAGGTGACTGGAAAACTTCAGCCATGGTTCGCATTATGAAAGTGATGTCACAAGGCCGTAGTGGTGGCACGTCATTTATGGAAGATTACACTTATAACTTTGGCACCACTGATCAAGTATTAGGTGCGCATATGTTAGAAATTTGTCCATCTATTGCCGCAGACAAGCCAATATTAGAAGTACATCGCCATACTATCGGTGTAAAATGTGATACTGCACGTTTATTATTTACCGGTAAAGCCGGTCCTGCAATTAACGTTTCTCCAATCGATTTAGGTAATCGTTTCCGTATTATCGTTAACGAAGTGGATACGGTAACACCACCAGAAAATTTACCAAACTTACCAGTTGCTTCAGCGCTTTGGGAGCCACGTCCTAATTTATCGGTAGCCGCAGGTGCTTGGATACATGCAGGTGGCGCGCATCATACTGCTTATAGTCAAGCAATTACTACTGATATGATCAGTGATTATGCTGAAATGGCGGGTGTTGAATTAACCGTTATTGATGCTGATACTAACATTCGTCAATTTAAAAATGAGCTTCGTCAAAATGCAGCTTACTATGCATTGTCGCAAGGTCTATAGCTTTTAATATCTCTCCCCCGAGATATTGACCGCCTTCGGGCGGTTTTTTGTTTATTTTCCCAATGAAATTGGCAAACTTGATAGGCTGAAATAAGTCTTATACCAAGTCGACCATAAGGCGCAAAATATCCTTTTGATATACCCGTTGATTTGAAAAAGTTAACGGGTTTTTTCGTATTATAAATATTAGCAAGTTTAGAGGGGAATTGCGCTAAATCTATGGCTAGCGTTCAATACTCTATCTCATCGCCACATATAAAAATAGGCTAATTGAAATAATTGAATTTTTTACAATTAACTACCTATAACCATATTGAAAAGCCTAGTAATTTTCCTTCGGTTATGTTTTTATTGTATAACGCCTATTTTAACTTATTTGAGCAATTGTTTTTTTGAATATTCACCTTCGAGTATTGTTATTCTAAATCTCAATATTATGTGCTAACAGTTTAAAAGTTATTAAAACGTTCAATATAAAATATAAAGATTTTCAAACTTAAAATGAAAAACTACCGAACAAAAACAAAGTGTTACTCTAAAAAGGAAGTGCTATGCCTAAATATGTAAATCGATATATAAGTAATTTAACAAGAGAAACTTACGCTTTAATATTAGCTGGGGGTAAAGGTTCCCGTTTATATGAACTAACTGATTGGCGAGCCAAGCCTGCAACTTATTTCGGTGGAAAATTTAGAATTATTGATTTTCCATTATCAAACTGTATTAACTCAGGCATAAGGCGTGTTGGTATCGCTACTCAATATAAATCACATTCGCTTATTAGACATGTTAATAGAGCTTGGGGGCATTTCAAAAAAGAATTAGGTGAATCTATTGAAATCCTTCCTGCATCACAGCAGAAGGGTGACTATTGGTATGCAGGAACTGCTGATGCTGTTTTTCAAAATATTGATATTATCCGCGAAGAGTTACCTAAATACGTCTTAATATTATCGGGCGATCATGTTTATAAAATGGATTATGGTACTTTAATTGCCGAACATGTTGAAAATAATGCAGATATGACGGTTTGTTGCATTGAAGTGCCGGTTGAAGAAGCCGCTGGAAGTTTTGGTGTTATGACCGTTGATGAGCATAATAAAGTAAAACGTTTCGATGAAAAACCGTTAAAACCCTCAGAAGTACCAGGAAAACCAGGCATTACTTTAGCTTCTATGGGAAATTATGTTTTTAATACCGAATTTTTATTTGAACAATTAGCCAAAGATGCTGAAATTGACACCTCAAATAGTGATTTTGGTCATGATATAATTCCACAGATAATCGACTCTCATAAAGTTTTTGCATTTCCATTTAAATCACCAGGCAGTGTTAAACAGCCCTATTGGCGTGATGTAGGCACACTAGACTCATATTGGGAAGCCAATATGGAACTAGTTCACCCTGAGCCACAACTTGATATGTATGATGAAAGGTGGCCAATATGGACCTATCAAGAGCAAACAGGACCATCAAAATTTATATTTGATGATGATAATCGTCGTGGCTTTGCTATTGATTCTACGGTCTCTGGTGGCGTTGTCGTTTCTGGCTCTGAAGTTAAACGTTCACTATTATTTTCAAAAGTAAAAGTTAATTCATTTTGTTTAATTGAAGAGTCTGTGATTTTACCTAGTGCTGTCATTGGCCGTGGTTGTATTATTAAAAAAGCAATTATTGATCGAGGTTGTATTATTCCACCCGATTTAAAAATTGGTATTAATCATGATGAAGATCGTGCTAATGGCTTTCGTGTAACGGATAAAGGTGTTGTTTTAGTCACTCGTGAAATGCTGAAATTACTTAAATAATAGAGAGGATAGATAAATTGCTTAATGTGTTAATGGTTGCCGCTGAAAATGATGCCTTACCAAATGGTAAAGTGGGTGGAATAGGTGATGTGATTAGAGATGTTCCGCCAGTACTCGCGCAACAAAATGTTCATGTAGATGTAATTGTTCCTGGTTATCGTTATCAGTCAACTATTAATAATGCAGAATTAACCTTAAGTTTATCAGTACCCTTTAAGGGCGCAACAGAGCGAGTAGATCTATATCGCTTAAATATTGAAGGCGAAAACAATGTTACTCAGTGGGTGCTTGAACATGATATTTTTGCGCTTGGTGGTAAAGGTAAAATATATTGCGATGATGGCGCTAATCGACCCTTTGCCAGTGATGCCACTAAATTTGCATTATTTTCTGCTGCTGTTTGTGAATTATTGAGCTCCCATTGGCTAAATAAAATACAAGTGATTCATTTACATGATTGGCACAGTGCTTTTATTGCTATTTTACGTCGCTATGAACAAAGGTATAAAGCACTGCAATCAATGCGTTGTGTATACACTATCCACAATTTAGCTTTACAAGGTATTCGTCCTTTTAAAGGCGATGCATCATCATTAGTTAGTTGGTTTCCAACGATGGTATTTGACCATAAAATTATTGGAGATCCTCGTTATCATGACTGTGTAAACCCTACACGCGCAGGTATTAATTTATCTGATGCGGTACATGTTGTTTCTCCGACTTATGCCACCGAAATTATTAAAGCTTCACAACCGTCACATGGTTTTATTGGCGGTGAAGGCTTAGAGCAAGATTTAGTTATTGCAAAAAAAGAACAACGGTTATTTGGTATTTTAAATGGTTGTGACTATGACCAACCCGCGACTAAAAAATTAGCCATTACGGCATTAAATCGTTATTGTAAAACCCAAATTGAAGGCTGGATTGCTAAAAGTAAAACAGTTTCATCAACACAGTTTTTAGCGCATTCACGGATAAATCAATGGCTAGCGACTAAATATTCAGGTCCATTAATAACAAGTATAGGCCGCTTAACCGATCAAAAAATGGCTATTTTATTATTAAATAAAGACCACCAAAGTGTTGTTGAAGCATTACTGGTTAATTTAGCAAAGAGTCATGGTCGAATGATCATATTAGGCTCAGGTGATCCGGTTATAGAACAGCAGCTAACAACGATTATGTCTCGCCATTCAAATTTTTTATTTTTGAATGGTTATAGCGATGTTTTATCTCAGCATTTATATCAATGCGGTGATTTATTTTTAATGCCGAGTTCATTTGAACCTTGTGGTATTAGCCAAATGCTTGCAATGCGGGCAGGGCAAGCTTGTTTAGTCCATAAAATAGGTGGATTAAATGATACGGTTGAACATTTGAAAACGGGCTATACCTTTTCTGGAAATAATCCTAAAGAAATTGTTGAACAATTAGTTGATACTTTTACACAGTGTTTAGCACTGTTTAAAAAAGATCCTACTACGTGGAAAAAAATTGCAAATAATGCCAAAGCACAGCGTTTTTATTGGCAAAATAGTATAAAAAAATACATTGCTGAGCTTTATAGCCCTTCCACTTAAAATGCTAAACTTTCAAAAAGAACGGTTATTATTAAATTTAAGGATATAGAGCCGTTTTTTGTTTGTTATTCACTCGAATGCTTTAGCAAAACTAAAAAAAGTGCTGCTAAAGCAAATAAATACTTTACAAACAAAGCTTCTCTATTTACTATTCGCACCGTCTTCAAGCAAGTATCGTTTTTACTTTATTTATTGATGATGTTTGGTGAGATGGCTGAGTGGTCGAAAGCACCGGTCTTGAAAACCGGCAAGGGTTTGTAGCCCTTCTAGAGTTCAAATCTCTATCTCACCGCCACATTTAGAAAAACCCGTTAATTCGAAAGAGTTAACGGGTTTTTTGTTTATGAGAAGTAATAAACTCAAAGGCTTTGTAGCACAACACCTTCTAATAGAGTTCAAACTTAAATATTACCGTCATTTTAAAAAGCTGCTAATCGAAAGGTTAGCGGCTTTTGCTTTTTAACGTTTAGCCATTTAAAAGAAAATAGGCTTTCAGTCCAAAAAATATTTTAATGAGGGTAATCAATGTATTGTTAAAATTGTCTTTTAATATCTACAGGTTATCTTTATAGTAACTAAAGGTTACTCAAAGGTAGTTAAATGAAAGACAAGGAAAGAATAGTATTACTTGTTGATGCTGATAATGCATCAACCACTAAAACAGACGCTATTCTTTATGCTTTACCCGCTACGGTGTGATCACTAGTTATAGGTAGGATGCCTCAATGAACTTAGATCTTTATCTCAATATTATTATCACTGCTGTTTGGTATTTAATACCGATCTTCATATTTACTGTCATCATCAAATCTGCATGGTTCAAAGGCGTTTTGGGTGAGTGGCAAGTTAACTTGCTCATTAAGTTCTTCTTAGATAAAAATGAATATCACCTGATTAAAAACGTAACACTGCCTACCTTTATTGAAAGTAAAGAGCAGGGCAGCACTCAAATTGACCACATCATAGTTTCAAAATATGGAATTTTCGTGCTTGAAACAAAGAACATGAAAGGTTGGATCTTTGGTAGTGCCAATCAAAAGCAATGGACACAACAAATCTTTAAGCATAAATCAAAATTTCAGAACCCACTTCATCAAAATTATAAGCATGTCAAAATATTAGAAGATCTTTTCTTAATAGGGAGTAACGTAAAGAACAATAGTATATTCTCAGTCATTATCTTTATTGGTGATAGTACCTTTAAAACAAAAATGCCAGAGAATGTAAGGTTTGCTCGTGGCGGTATTGAATATATCAAAAGTAAAACTGACATTGTTTTCAATGATCAAGAAGTCGCTAATGTTATTGAACAGATTGAAAGCGGCAGGTTAGAGCGCTGCTATAAAACTGATCGTCAACACATTAAGCATGTTAGAGAAATTATAGAAGAAAAATCTGATACTAAATCTTGTTCAAAGTGTGGTTCCGATATGGTGTTGAGGAAAGCTACCAAAGGTAAAAATGCAGGTAGTGAGTTCTGGGGATGTAGTGCATTCCCTAATTGCAAGAATACTATTCAAAATTAGAGGGATATATGTACCTAGATAAATTAGTAACGAAGGGCTTTCGTTGTTTTGATAATACTTTCACTGTTGAGTTTAAAAGTGGGTTGAATGTAATTGTAGGTGAGAATGGAGCGGGTAAAACAGCAATTATCAGTGCTATTAGGCAACTTTTTGTCGATTCTGAATCAGGTCGGTATACAGTGAGTGATATAGATTTCTACCGAGAATTTAAAAAAGAATCATTAGCCTCAAATGAATTTACTATAAAAGCTAATTTTGATGAATTGGATGGAGATGAAAAGGTGGCATTTCTCCATTGGTGTGATGAAAATGGGAAGGCATCGTTAAACTTACAAGTCGAAAATAAAGAAATAAGAGGACGTTATAAACGTTCTCTGTGGGGGGGGAAGTCAAGGACTACGGCTTTTGAACCAGAAACTATTGATCTTATTCATTGCATTTATTTGCCTCCTCTTAGGGATGCCGAATCTAAACTAGTAAACGGAAGGCAATCTCGTTTATCAAAACTTTTAAAGGCATTAAGCAAAAAAAAATTAGAAGAATTAAAGAAAAATAAAGAACAACACCCTTTGGAAATAAAGGTAAGTATGTTTAATGATGAATTAGCAACTAGCCCTGAATTTGGTATTAAAAAAGCTAATGAATTAATTATGGATAGCTTGCGAAAGTCTATCGGTGAAAACTTTGGACAAAGGACTCTAATCCAGTTTGCTGAATCTGATTTTACCAAAATTGTCGAGGGTTTAAGATTGTTGTTTTTCCCTGATCTTACTAATCAAGAACAGAATTCATTTCGTTCCCTTCATGAGAATAGCTTAGGTTACAATAACCTATTATATATTGCCTCTATACTAGCTGAATTAACAATTGATGATGACGTAGGAGAAATCAAGGATAGTTATTTTAAACTGCTACTTATTGAAGAACCGGAAGCTCACCTTCACCCTCAGTTACAAATGCGACTACTTAAGCACTTAGCCGAGGTAGCGGATAAAAAAAGTGTTCAAGTTATAGTCACAACCCACTCCACAGTACTTGCATCTTCGGTTACTGTTGACTCTATAATCCACCTATCGAATAGTTATGTACCTATCGCTACACCGTTAAGTATGTGCGGACTTCCAAATAACAGTAAGCAGTTTATTGATCGTTGGTTAGACGTAACTAAATCCAACTTATTATTTGCAAGTGGATTAATCCTAGTTGAGGGCATTGCAGAGCAAATGATAATTCCTCAGTTAGCAAAATCTGTACTCAAAGATCAAAAAAATGGGTCTAATAACCTTGAAGATTTAGGGATCTCAGTTATAAATCTTAATGGAATATATTTTAAGCATTTTATGAGGCTCTATTGCAATCTCACAGGATTAAAGGAAGAAGAAGACCAAACTGGAGTGAATATTCCTATCCGTTGTGCGGGAATCACTGATTTAGACCCGGCTAAGATAAAAAAAACAATAGATGCTAAAGGTGAAAAAATTAGAATACCGATTAAGCCACATGATCAAAATATGCATGAAGGAAAAAACCATGCATTAAAACTTGTGGATACAGTAGGAAAATCAGAATTTTCTCGACTTTATGTAAGTAAATACAAAACTCTAGAGTACGATTTAGCTATAGAAGGAAACAATATACCTATACTTGCCAAAATTTTATCTGACCTCTGGCCGTCGGAAAAAGAAGCAAAAGTAAAAAGGGAATTGAAGCCTTTACTTAATGGGGACTGGTCTAAAAAGAAACTAGAAGATAAAGCTGATGCTGCATATCTTATATTAAAAAGAGTTGATGACGATACTGTGGGTAAAGGTCAATTTGCCCAAGTATTAGCTGATAAGCTTGCTAGATCAAAAGTTATTCTTGATGTACCAGAATATATAGCTAAAGCAATTCATTGGGCTAGCTCAACTCATCCCTTGGTGCTTAATGATGATTAATTTCACTCAAGAGCAGAAAAAATATATTCATTCAACAATTAATAATCATGTGTACTTGGAAGCATGTCCCGGAAGCGGTAAAACAGAAGTTGTAGCTGTGAAAATTGCTAAAGAAATATCTAATTGGCAAAAGAGTCCTAGTGGTATGTCAATATTATCTTTTTCTAATAGCGCAACAGATGAGTTAAAGGAACGAATAGGAAAATATACAGCATCGAATCAGAAACCCCATCCTCATTTTATAGGAACATTTGATAGTTTTCTTTATAAGTACATTGTTAGCCCTCTTGCTCATAAAGTTACAGGATATGATGGTATAGATGAGGATTATTCAATGAGAATTGTTGAATATACATCAAATTTATTTATTAAAACAAAATATAAATATGTGAATCGAGGTGAATTAAAGGCTCACCATTTTAGCTACAATTCGGATAGTGAAGATTTTAGTTTTTATACTGGTGAACGAATGTATAACCAGGCATTGGAAGCAACTACATTTAAGGATTGGCAAAGAACTGACTTAATAGAAGCTAAAGAAAAATTTTTTAAAGCAGGATTTTCTACATATGCGGACATTGAGTTATTAGCAGTCAATATTTTGAATTCATCAAGTTTAAAAGGGTTTTGTCAAACTCTGGCACGACGATTTCCTTTAATTATTATCGATGAGTGTCAGGACTTAAGTAAGATTCAACTTTTAATTTTAGAGAAACTTACTGATGTTGGAGTAAAACTTCATTTCATTGGTGATCTTAACCAATCCATTTATGACTTCAGAAACTCGGATCCTAAAAAAATATTGGATTTCATTAATGATTTAAAATTTGAATCTTTACCCCTTACAAAAAACCATCGAAGTGTACAGCCGATAGTTAATCTGTGTGCAAAATTAGTTTCTGGAAATAAAGTACAAGGGCGTAAAGTAAGTAAAAATAATAGTTGTGTAGTTTTAGAGTATTCATCTTGCCCAACAGAAGTTCTACCAACTTATATTCGGCTCTCAACGCATTATAAAAACAGTGTAATTGTTGCTAGAGGGCATTCGACTCTTAACAAATTTAATACTTCTGCTAGTAAATTAAATGAGATTCAAAAGCTTGCCCTTGCAGTCATTTTATTCGATCAAACTAAGTTTGATCGATTAGAAGAATCAATTAATCTATTTTCGCAGTATTTACGAACTTTGATTAAAGAAAATATAAAACCATTAAGCTTCAATTGCCCTGATTCTATTGATTCTCCTTTGATGTGGAGAGTTTTTTTGAATAAAGCTCTTTTATACCTTGTTGAAGATAACCTCAATGATGCGACCTTGACTTGGAAAGCATGGAGTGGAAAGGCGAAATTAAGATTAAGGAACATGATAGAACAACCATTTGTCAGTGATGACATCGCTATATCATTGAACGCATTGTCTCATATCAATATACGCTCTCCAAATAAACTAGGTGAAGAATCTCTTGAAGTTTCCTTGAAGGTAGTTAAAAACTCTAGCTCTTCTTTAAGAAAAGAGACTGTACACCAAGTGAAAGGTGAAACGCATGATGCGAGTATGTTAGTTTCTAGTTCAGGCAAACAAGGTGGAGTTGGAGCGAACTGGAAAGAGTGGCTAGCAGATCCAAACTCAGAACATGCTAGATTAGCATATGTCGCTTCTTCAAGGCCGAAAGAACTTTTAATATGGGCTGTCAAAAAGTTAAAACCCAAAGAAAAGGAACAGCTCAAGGATGTAGGATTTTTGGTAATGCCATTAGATTAGTATTGATGTAATAAGTAGACTAAAAACATTTATTTCATTATTAAAAGTGTATTGTTCATACAATTTGTTGATTTAATAATAGAAATATTGATTAAGATGTAAGTTGGTAGTTAATGCTAAAGATGTTTGAAACTAAACGCATAATTTATTATTGGTTCAAGTGAGGTTGTTATACAAGGATGACGAAAATTAAGAATAAAAATACGTTAGAAGATCTTTGGGACAGCCCTATAATAGGGGCTAGGGCAGGTAGAGGGTTTTATTATCAGCATTTAGTCGTGGTTTGTTTAAACCCATAAAACCACCCATTGTGCCTTTACCTCGTTGAGCAATACCATTGAAAGTTTTATGTCTTTGAAGCAAAAGTGATCATTAGAAGCTAATCTCATTTAGTGATTAGTAATCTTGAACATTATGCGCAGTCACAGGTAGATAAGCACATATAATATCCTTACTATATGATTGTAGAGTGAGCACTTCAATTTGTTAAAATATTTACTCAAGCGGTAACTTTATTGAATAAAACCAGTGCCCATACTCGTCCCATTTCTCCCGCCACATTTAGAGAAACCCGTTAATTTAAATATTAACGGGTTTTTGTTTTTTAGCGTTTGATTAAATAAAAGGGTTGTAGCGCAGCACCTTCAAATCGCTATGTTACCGCTATATTATCGCTATATTGATATGAATGCGGACAGCTTTAATGAGCTGCCAATTTTTGTTTTAGCAACATATGAGCTATGGTAATTTAATGGGATATTATAGTTAATAAGCTAAACAAAAAATAACACGATCATGATATACTTAACTTCTATATTACTTCTAATGTCCTAGTTTTATGTTACCCCACATTGACCCCCAAGCACATGTTCCGGTTATTTTTAATGATTTCTCTAACGCGCTAAAAGCTAAAAAATTCACTGGTGACATTAATGCCAGTTATAGCGCTCGTTTAGCCGTTGCTACCGACAATAGTATTTATCAACAATTGCCTCAGTTAGTTATTCAACCTCGTAGTCAGCAAGATATAATTCTGTTGGCAAAAACGGCGAGTGAAGACCAATTTGCTGATATTAAATTTAGTGCTCGTGGTGGTGGAACCGGTACTAATGGTCAAAGTTTAACGTCAGGTATTGTTGTCGATTTATCGAAATACATGAATCAGGTGTTAGAAATTAATATTGAAGAAAAATGGGTAAAAGTTGAAGCAGGCGTTATTAAAGATCAACTAAATGATGCGCTACGTCCACATGGGTTTTTCTTTGCGCCTGACTTGTCAACCTCAAATCGAGCAACCATTGGTGGTATGATCAATACCGATGCTTCAGGGCAAGGCTCTTTGGTTTATGGCAAAACCTCTAACCATGTTTTAGCACTTGAATCAGTATTGGTAAATGGTGATGTGCTTAATACGCAGCCCATGAGCTTAGCGCAAGCAAAAGAGTTAGCAACACAAGATAATTCTCACGGACAAATTACCGCGCAAGTTTTAGCGTCGTGCCTTGATAACCGAGCTTTAATTTTAGAAAAGTTTCCGCGTTTAAATCGTTTTTTAACCGGTTATGATTTAGAAAACGTATTTCAGTTAGATAGTAATAATGACATACAAAATTTTGATTTATCTCGTTTAATAACAGGCTCTGAAGGTTCGTTGGCGTTTGTTTGTCAAGCAACGTTGAATATTACGCCAATTAGTGTTGCTAAAACCTTAATCAATATCAAATATGATAGTTTTGATTCTGCACTTCGTCATTCGCCTTTTTTAGTGAATGCCAAAGCCACTTCGGTAGAAACGATTGACAGCAAAGTTTTAAATTTAGCCAAACAAGATATTGTTTGGCATAGCGTCAGTGATTTAATTACTGATGTGCCTAACAAAGTTATGGACGGCATTAATATTGTTGAATTTAATGGTGAAAGTGTCGAGGCTTTAGCAGAGCAGGTGGCTAAGTTAACTGATCAGCTTGATCAAACTATCGCGAGTGATACTTCAAATATTTCAGACAATAATAAAAATAGTGGCGTAATTGGTTATCAAGTCACCTCAGATTTGAGCAGTATTAATAAACTTTATGCCATGCGTAAAAAAGCAGTCGGTCTGTTAGGCAATACCGAAGGCAGTGAAAAGCCACTCGCTTTTGCCGAAGATACTGCAGTTCCTCCTGAAAATTTAGCTGATTATATTGTTGAGTTTCGTCAATTACTTGATAGTTATCATTTACATTATGGTATGTTTGGTCATGTTGATGCAGGGGTTTTACATGTTCGCCCAGCGCTTGATATGTGTGATCCTGAGCAAGAAAAATTACTGCGAACACTTTCTGATGAAGTCGTTAAACTGACCGCTAAATATGGCGGTTTAATGTGGGGTGAGCATGGTAAAGGTTATCGCTCTGAATATGGGCCTGAATTTTTTGGTCAACAATTATTTACTGAACTGAGAAAAATAAAGTCGGCATTTGATCCACTAAATAAAATGAACCCCGGAAAAATTTGTACACCGTTTGATTCAAACGAGCAATTAGTGAGCGTTGATGACACCAAACGTGGTTATTTTGATCGACAAATATCAGTTTCTGTTAAAGAATCGTTTACCGCAGCGATGGACTGTAACGGTAATGGCTTATGTTTTAACTATGATGTTGATAGCCCGATGTGTCCGTCAAGTAAAGTGACTAAAGATAGACGCCACTCACCAAAAGGTAGAGCAGCGTTAATGCGAGAATGGTTACGCTTGCTAGAAAAGCAGGGTGTAGATATTTTAGCGTTAGAGCAAAATATTAACGACTGGTCGGTTAAAAAAGTACTCGACAGTGCCATTCAAAAATTCAAAATAGGCCGAATTGATAACAGTGGTGATTTCTCCCATGAAGTGATGGAAGCTATGGAAGGCTGTTTAGGCTGTAAAGCTTGCGTGAGTCAATGTCCTATTAAAGTTGATGTGCCTGATTTTAGAAGTCGTTTTATTAATCTTTATCACACCCGTTATGCAAGACCACTGAAAGATCATTTAGTTGCTAATGTAGAAACGTTAGCACCATTGATGGCAATAACGCCTAAGTTGGTTAATCGTATTTTAAGCCTTAAAGCTTATGATAAATTATCTGAAAAAGTCATTGGTTATGTAAACACACCGCTATTATCTGTGCCAACGTTAAAGTCGCAGGTGAAAAAATCTGGTTTTTCAGGGTTTGATCTTACTAAGTTAAAAGCTTTAACAGATAAACAACGTCAACATTATGTTTTTGTAGTGCAAGACCCTTTTACGTCTTTTTATGACGCCAAAACGGTACAAAGCATGATGGTATTAATTAAAGCGTTAGGCTTAGAGCCTATCTTATTGCCATTTAAACCTAACGGTAAAGCACAACATGTTAAAGGCTTTTTAGCACGTTTTGCCAAAACAGCTACGTCAGCTAGTGAGTTTTTAAATGAATTAGCGCACCTTAATATTCCAATGCTAGGTATGGAAGCATCAATGGTGCTTTGTTATCGTGATGAATATAAAAAAATCTTGGGCGATAAACGTGGTAGTTTTCATGTTTTACTTGCCCATGAGTGGTTGCTATCATTTATTAAACAAGATCATAAATTTAACCTTGATATAACGGCTAATCAACAAAAATTTAAACTCTTTGCTCACTGCACTGAAAAAACCGCTTTAGCAAACAGTGAAAATGAATGGCAGGAAATTTTTAGCCATTTTGGTTTAAATTTAGAAAAAGTGAATGTAGGTTGTTGTGGTATGGCAGGTACATATGGGCATGAAAAATCTAATTTAGAAAATTCTACCGCTTTATTTAATTTAAGTTGGCAACCTAAATTGGATGAATTAGCGCCGGAGCAAATATTAGTAACAGGTTTTTCTTGCCGTAGTCAGATTAAACGCTTAACTGAATTAAAAGCGAGACATCCGGTGGCGGCTTTACTGAGTGCATTAAAATAGCGTTAAAAGGTACTTATAATGCTTATTTAAATGTGTTAGCTATGTTCCCGTTAATTGTTGTTACATTTTTAACTAGCTGATTTTCA
>JAOPTQ010000028.1:20170-48313 GCA_051531915.1 Colwellia sp.
AAGCTATCAGGCGAATAAATTCGCCTCTACTGTTGATTAACAAAAGTTAAGTACAACAGAGCCAATGTGTTTATAGTTCAATAAGGTAAATAGCATGTCAGAGCAACGATTAATCACCTTGCTTAAAATATCGATAGCACTCGGTATTGGTTTGCTGTTGCTCGGTATTTATTTACACAATTTTAATGATTATATAGAGTCTTTAGGTGTTACCGGTATTATTATCAGCGCTGTTTGTATCGCCTTCGGCTTTATATTTTCATTACCCACCAAAATGTATTTAACTTTTTTATTGGTAAAACGAGAAGCCGATAATCAAGCAGTAGAAAGAGAAAAACTTAACAAACAGAAAAAATAAAGTAATAACTAACTTTTTTTATTAAAACCTGCTTTTAAACTACATAATCATTGATTTTCGTGTAAAATCATCCCCATTTTTATTATTAGAATTAGTCTATTAAAACACTTTTACTTAAATGTTAAATAAAAGTGAATTAGCTCCGTTTTAGAGGAAATCATGAATTTAGACACTACCACCATAGATGGCATTGTTTCACAGGCAGAAATTGCTATTGCTGAAGCATCTGATCCCAATGCGCTTGATCAAGTACGCGTTAATTTTTTAGGTAAAAAAGGTTTGTTTACTGAGCAAATGAAAGGCTTAGGAAAATTACCTAAAGAAGATAAACCTAAAATGGGTCAAGTGATTAATATTGCTAAACAGCAAGTGCAAAAATTACTTAATGCCCGTGGCGAATTACTTCGTAATGAAGAAATCAAACAAAAATTAGCGGCAGAGTCTATTGATGTTACTTTACCAGGGCGTGGAACAACACTAGGTGGTTTGCACCCAGTTAGTCGTACTATAGAACGTATTGAAAATTTCTTTGGCGACTTAGGTTTTGAAGTTAAAGCAGGCCCAGAAGTTGAAGATGACTATCACAATTTTGACGCGCTAAATATTCCTGAGCATCATCCAGCTCGACAGGATCATGATACTTTTTACTTTAACCCTAAGTTAGTGTTACGTACGCAAACATCAGGTGTGCAAATTCGTACCATGGAAGTAGAAAAACCGCCCTTAAGAATTATTTCTCCGGGCAAAGTTTATCGTAATGATTATGATCAAACGCATACACCAATGTTTCATCAAGTCGAAGGCTTAATGGTTGATAAAGATGTTAGCTTTACGCATCTTAAAGGTATTTTGCATGACTTCTTACATCACTTTTTTGAAGAAGAAGTCGAAATTCGCTTCCGCCCATCATACTTCCCCTTTACAGAGCCTTCTGCGGAAGTCGATATCATGGGAAAAAATGGTAAATGGTTAGAAGTGTTAGGTTGCGGAATGGTGCATCCAAACGTGCTAAAAAGTGTTGGCATAGATCCTGAGGTTTACACCGGTTTTGCCTTTGGTATGGGTGTAGAGCGTTTAACTATGCTGCGCTATGGCGTAAATGATTTACGCTCATTCTTTGAAAACGATCTTCGCCTTTTAAAACAGTTCAAGTAGGAAATACTCATAATGAAATTTAGTGAATCTTGGTTACGAGAGTGGGTAAATCCTACACTTTCTTCTGATGAATTAGCCCATCAAATTACTATGGCTGGTTTAGAAGTTGACGGCGTAGATCCTGTTGCGGGTGAATTTACCGGTGTTATTATTGGTGAAGTCGTTGAATGTGGTCCACATCCTGATGCAGACAAACTGCAAGTAACCAAAATAAGCCTTGGTGATTATTTCTCAGATAAGGTTGAGCAGGGTGAATTAGTTGATATTGTTTGTGGCGCAAAAAACTGTCGTAAAGGCTTAAAAGTAGCTGTTGCAACCGTTGGTGCTTTGTTACCCGGTAATTTTAAAATTAAAAAAGCTAAGTTACGTGGTGTGCCATCATTTGGCATGTTATGTAGTGAGTCTGAAATTGGGTTAAGCGATAGCTCTGACGGTATTATGGAATTAGCATCAGATGCACCTGTAGGCACGTGTTTACGTGAATATTTAGATTTAAACGATGTCACTATTGATGTTGATTTAACGGCTAATCGTGGTGATTGTTTAGGTTTAAAAGGTTTAGCACGTGAAGTAGGCGTTTTAAATTCTTTAGCGGTTACAGAGCCAAAAATTCAGGCAGTAACACCGACAATTGACGACGTACGCTCTATTAGCCTTAGTGCAGCACAGGCTTGTCCTCGCTATTTAGGTCGTGTTATTAAAGGCATTGATTTAAATGCACAAACCCCTTTATGGATGATTGAAAAATTACGTCGCTGTGGTACCCGTGCTATTGACCCTGTGGTTGATGTGACTAATTATGTTTTATTAGAATTGGGTCATCCAATGCATGCGTTTGATTTAGCAAAAATTGATGGCGGTATTGACGTTCGTTTTGCTCAAAAAGGTGAAAAGTTAGTCTTACTTGATGAAAATGAAGTTACATTGTCCGAAGAAACGCTTGTGATTGCCGATGCACCTTCACATGGAAATAGCAAAGTACTTGCCATGGCGGGTATTTTTGGCGGTCTTCATTCTGGTGTTACTTCAGCTTCAAAAGATATCTTTTTAGAAAGTGCTTTCTTTGCACCTTTAGCTATTTTAGGTAAAGCACGTCAATACGGCTTACACACCGATGCATCACATCGTTATGAGCGCGGTATTGACCCCATGCTACAACGTGAAGCCATGGAGCGAGCAACAGAGCTTTTACTATTGATTGTTGGCGGTCAAGCAGGGCCCATTGTTGAGGCTAAATCTGAGGCCGATATCCCACAAACTAAAAGTGTTACTTTACGTCGTGAAAAATTAGATGGGCGCATTGGCCATTTTATTAACGATGATACGGTAACTGAAATATTAACGCGTTTAGAATTTAACGTTAGTAGTTCCGGTGAAGGCGCTGATAAAATATGGCAAGTTATTGTGCCGGCTTATCGTTTTGATATCAAAATTGAAGTTGATTTAATTGAGGAAGTGGCTCGTATTTTCGGTTATAACAATATTCCCAATATTGCCCCGAAAGCAATATTGAAAATGCGTGAACAAAAAGAAGCTAAATTATCAGTAAATAAATTAAAACAAGTACTGGTTAATCGTGATTACCAAGAAGCGATCACTTATAGTTTTGTTGATCCAAAAGTGCAATCGTTAATTCATCCTGAACAAGAGGTGATGATTTTACCGCATCCAATTTCTTCAGAAATGTCAGTAATGCGTTTGAGCTTATGGACGGGTTTATTACAGTCAGTGGTTTATAATCAGAACCGTCAACAAGCGAGAGTGCGTTTATTTGAAACCGGTTTGCGTTTTGTTCCTGATGAGTCAGCAGAAAATGGCGTTCGTCAACAAAACATGATTGCCGGTGTTATTGGTGGGCAACGTGTTGATGAACATTGGAGCATGGAGAAAGCGACAACAGACTTTTACGATATTAAAGGTGATGTAGAAGCCTTACTTTCACTGACGGGTGAAGCACAACGCTATGAATTTTCAACAACACAAATTGATGCCTTACATCCAGGGCAAACAGCCAAAATTACTCGCAATGGTAATTTAGTGGGTTACATTGGCGCCTTACATCCTGAATTAGAAAGAAAATTAGGATTAAATGGTAGAACATTAATTTTTGAGCTATTGTTATCAGAAGTATTAGATCAAAAAATACCGCAAACTCGCGATATATCTCGCTTTCCTGCTAATCGCCGTGACTTGGCAGTAGTAGTAGAAGAAAATATTGATGCAAAAAAAGTGTTACAACTTGTTGAAAAGGTTGGCGGAAATTATTTAATTGATCTAAACTTGTTTGATGTGTACCAAGGCAATGGCATTGAAGCGGGTTTTAAGAGCTTAGCAATTGCTTTGATATTACAAGACAACGAGAAAACACTTGAAGAAAAAGACATTACTGATGTTATTGATCGAGTGGTTGAAACCTTACAAACAGAGTTAAATGCATCACTGAGGGACTAAGCAATGGCGCTTACCAAAGCAGAAGTAGCAGAACATTTATTTGAGAAAGTTGGGCTGAGCAAGCGTGACGCAAAAGAAATGGTTGAAATCTTTTTTGAAGAAATTCGTGAGACCTTAGAAAGTGGTGAGCAAGTTAAGCTTTCTGGTTTTGGTAATTTCGACCTGCGTCAAAAAAGCGAACGTCCTGGGCGTAATCCTAAAACAGGTGAAGATATTCCTATCTCTGCCCGTAAAGTTGTTACCTTTAGACCCGGGCAAAAATTAAAAAGCCGTGTTGAAGATGGTAATGGCTAAACGATATTACTGACTTAGTAGATTTTTTAATTAATGCTTTAGTATTATTTCTAAGCATTAGTGACTAAAAATTAATAGTTTAAAAATCACGTCTAAGAATGAGTGTCTAAAAGTTAAAGGCTGCATTGTTGCAGCCTTTTTGTTTTGAATTTTTAAAAAGGTAATTATGCGTCGTTCTAGCTACCCTGACAATGAAGTTACGAGTATAAGTTGGCATGCTTTTAAGCTAGTTTTACCGTATTTATTTGAATTTAAAAAACGTATTGTTTTTGCGTTACTGTGTTTGGTTTTTGCTAAAGTTGCCAGTGTCTATTTACCTTTTATTCTCAAAGATGTTGTTGATACGCTTGATAACAATAAAAATAACTCACTTATTATTGTACCCCTTGGTTTAGTTGCTGCTTATGGTTTAACCCGTTTGTCGGTGGTGGTGTTTGGCGAAATTCGAGATACGCTTTTTGGTCGAGTAACAGAGCGTGCAATTCGCCGTATTGGTTTAAAAGTGTTTCGACATTTACATCAGCTTGATTTAGATTTTCACTTAAACCGACAAACCGGTGGTTTATCTCGTGATATTGACCGAGGTAATTCGGGCATTAGTTTTTTAATGCGCTTTATGATTTTTAATATAATACCCACGTTATTAGAAATTATTATGGTAGTGACTATTTTGTTTGTTAATTATGGCATTTGGTTTGCGCTGATCACATTGAGCTCTATCACGGTTTATGTTTTATATACCGTATATGCAACCGAGTTGCGTACACGCTTTGTTCGTGCGGCTAATAAAGCTGATTCATCAAGTAATACGCGCGCAATTGACAGTTTACTCAACTACGAAACGGTTAAATACTTTACCAATGAAGAATTTGAAGCGAAAGCTTACGATGAGCAATTATCTCATTGGGAGCAAGCAAAGGTAAAAAATAGACTGTCACTTTTTGCGTTAAATGGTGGGCAAGCAACGATTATTGCGATGGCAATGACGGCTATGTTGGCATTGGCGGCTTATCAAGTTAGTTATAATGAAATGACCTTAGGTGACTTTGTTTTAATTAATGCCTTTATGATGCAGTTATTTATGCCACTTAATTTTTTAGGCTTTGTTTATCGTGAAATAAAAGGCTCATTAGCCAATATAGAACAGATGTTTGCTTTACTTGCTAAGGCACCGAAAGTGCAAGATTGTGTGAATGCAAAACCCTTAGTTATTACGCAAGGCGCTATCAGTTTTAATAACATTTCATTTTCGTATAATGAAAAACGAAAAATAATTAAAAAACTATCGTTTGAAGTAAAAGCAGGTCAAAAGGTGGCGGTTGTAGGTGAAAGTGGCTCAGGCAAGTCAACGTTAGTTAAGTTATTATTTCGTTTTTATGATGTCACAAAGGGTGATATTTTAATTGATCAACAAGCCATTCATCAAGTTACTCAACAGTCGTTGCGTCAACATATTGGTATAGTGCCACAAGATACGGTGCTTTTTAATGATACTTTATTGGCTAATGTACAATATGGCGATCCCAGTGCAAATGAAGAAGCGGTATTAAAAGCCATTGAAATGGCACATTTATCACCATTCATTGCCGCGTTACCTGACGGACTTAACACTAAGGTAGGCGAGCGCGGTTTAAAACTGTCAGGTGGTGAAAAGCAACGTGTCGCCATAGCGCGTACTATTTTAAAAAATCCAGAAATTTTAGTGTTTGATGAAGCAACCTCTTCACTTGATAGCCATTCTGAACAAGCTATTTTAACAGCAATTAAAGAAGTTTCTTTGCAGCGAACATCGTTGGTGATTGCGCATCGCTTATCAACCATTATTGATGCAGATAATATTATTGTGATGAGTCAGGGTGAAATTGTTGAACAGGGCACACATCAACAGTTATTATCGCTTAAAGGTGTATATGCGCAAATGTGGCAGTTGCAACAATCTGTGTTAACACCATAGCTACAAGATAAAACAGTGGTAAAATTTAGCCAATGACTTACAGGAATAAAATGAATACAAACGAACATAGTGCCGTGTTAGCGACGAAAGCATGGTTAGATGAGATTATTATTGGTTTAAATATTTGTCCTTTTGCGAAAAAAGAATTTGTTAATAATACTATTCATTATCACTTGTCAGTTATCGATCAAATTAAACCGGCATTACTTGAATTAATTGAACAATGTCGCTATTTACAAGCTCATGATGAACTTGAAACAACGTTAATTGTTTTTGAAGAAGGTTTTCGCAGTTTTGAGCGTTATCTCGACTTAGTTGATTATGCCAATGATTTGCTTGTTGACTCTGGCTTTGAAGGTGTATTTCAATTAGCGAGTATGCACCCAGAATATTGCTTTGCCGATGAAAGTTTTGATGATGCAAGCAACTTTACCAATCGTTCTCCTTATCCTGTTATTCATATTATTCGAGAAGCTAGCATGGAAAGAGTGTTAAGTGTTTATAAAAATCCGGAACAAATTCCTGAAAATAATATTACTTTAGCGCACCAAAAAGGCGCTGACTTTTTTAAAAATGTGTTACAGCGTATCCATCAAAAGCACACTAAGTCGTTATAAATGTCGTACTTAGAACAGTTTTTTCTTATTGTAGTGGTGCACTTTTTAGCGGTTGTTAGCCCCGGTCCTGATTTTGCTATCATTTTAAAGCAAAGTATTCGTTATGATCGTCACATCGCTATTTACACGAGTTTAGGCATTGCTACAGGTATATTGTTGCACATTACCTATTCGCTTGTTGGTATTGGGTTATTAATCGCCAGTGACGAGCGTTTATTTCTTGCCTTAAAGTATTTAGCGGCGAGTTATTTTTGTTATATTGCTTGGCACGGTATACGAGCAAAAAAGCCTGATGCGTGTTTATCCGATGGTGATTTATCCAATGGTAGTGTAGCCGACGAGAGTTTGCCTCATCAAAAAGCGCCTAGTGCATATAAAGCTTTTTTTACCGGATTTTTGGTAAATGGTTTAAATGTAAAAGCGACTTTATTTTTTGTTAGCTTGTTTTCTGTGCTCATTTCTCCTGACACGCCATTTTTTATTAAGCTGGGTTATGGTTTGTACATGATTGTCGCTACAGCGGCATGGTTTATACTTTTATCTTTTATACTAACTCACCATAGGGTGAGATGCTTTTTACAGCTAAAAGCTTATTTGTTAGATAGGTTTATGGGGGTGGTGTTATTGCTATTAGCTGTACAACTAGTACTAAGTGATCTGGTTTAGCTGATGCTACACATTAATTTTAATATTAAGGTATAATATCGAACTTTTATTATGTCTATTTGTTGTTTCTTTCTTCCAAAGGGTTATTGTTTTGCCTGAAAAAAATTCTATTGTACAAATTGGTGGTAGTGTTGAACGCGCATTACAAGGTGATTATCATATTGATGTTAAAGCTATTTTAACAGAAGCTTGGCAGTTAACATTAAAATCTAGAGTAGCAATAAATTTAGGGCTTCTGTTTGTTTTATCGCTTTATATTTTAATTACTCTCGTTCTCAGTAATTATATTCCTTTTATGAAAGATATTATAACTAACCCTGAAATTATTTTTACTAACCCTGAACTTATGCAAGCTAACGGCGATAAAATATTGTTTTGGGATTTACTAGTTACTTTAGCTATATGGCCTTTCATAGCCGGTATAGAAATGATGGGTGTAGTACAAGCAGTAGGAATGAAAGCCAATGCTAAGATGATTTTTTCATTCTTGAAGAGAAGTAGCTGGGTGGTTATTTGTGTATTAATTACTTCTATGTTGATTAATATAGGTTTTGAGTTACTAATTTTGCCTGGGATTTTTTTGAAAGTGACACTGTCATTAACAGTCCCTTTAGTCATTGAAAAGCAAATGACTCCAATGAAAGCAATATTATTATCAATCAAGGTATTTCGCTTTAAGTTTTTCTCTATATTGAGTCTTTATATTATTTTATTCCTATCTTTAATATTGCTTATCTTTATGCTTTCATTTTTTGTTAGTTTGAATGTCGCGCCTATTGGCGGGGTTTTCTTTATTTTTGGCATTACGCACCTTGCGCCGTTATTTTACAATACCAAAGGTATTTTATACCGTGAAATATTTGGTATAAATATAGCCACAGATAAAACCGCTGAAGAACTTACGCAAACAATGAATTCTTCTACCTCTAAAACCAAGTCAGACTCAGACGATACTTTTTCTGCTTAATGTCACACTTTAGAAAAGTTAAGGATAACTAATGAACAGTACATTTTTTATTAAAGCTATATTGATATTGGTGCTAATTGTATTTTTATTTGCCCCTTTTACTTTTTTAAAACCGCTATCAATAGGCGAAATTACTGAGAATAAAGCGTCTAAACAACGGGAAGATACAAAGAAAGACATTGTTAAAAAAAAGGAAAAACCTTTACATAATGTCACTCTACCTGATTTTTCTGCCATTCGTGATGTTAAGGAAAAGAAGAAACAGTTTTTTGATTTTATTCGTCCCGCCATTGTGAAGCAAAATATAGAATTATTAGCTATTAGAGTTCAGCTTGAGAAATTATTAGGACAGGTTTCATTAGAGCAACCTTTATCTGATGTGGATACTGTTTGGTTAAATAATTTAGCTAAACAATATCGAGTAAAGACAAAACATTCTATTTTACATAAACTTGATGAATTACTTTTTCGCGTTGATATCGTTCCTGCTCCGTTAGCACTTGTACAAGCGGCTAATGAATCAGCTTGGGGGACGTCAAGGTTTTCTCGTATAGGTTTAAATTTCTTTGGGATTTGGTGTTATCGTCAAGGCTGTGGCATGGTACCTAATGGCAGAAATATCGGTGCAAAACATGAAGTGGCGGCATTTAACAGTGTAGACGAAGCGGTTACTCATTATTTTAAAAATATTAATACAAACAATGCTTATATAATTTTTAGAACCATACGATCTCAACTTCGCGCTCAAAATCAACCGCTAAATTCAGAGATTTTAGCAACGGGGCTATTACCTTACTCTGAGAGAGGTGCTGATTATGTTATTGATATAACAACCATGCTTCGACAAAATCAAAAATATTTTCAGCCAGATGGTGCTGTTATCGAAGTGGCTTTAGAAGAGTAAATTGAATGTTCTTTATTTTTCTCATCTATTTTTGATATGTCTAATAAATAAGGTTTGTCTTGCTCGAACATCGCATGTTCTAAGTTATTATTTTCTATATAAAAGTGTCGACGATTATTTAATTGCATTTTATCAATGTATTGACCGAAATATTGATAAAACAGCTCATCAAGTTGGCCATTGTTGTGAAGTGTCATTAACCCCTTTTCTATTCTAGTGGCAAGTTCAGGGAATTTGGGAGAAACATAAAAATAATTAGGTAAGTAGGTGAATAAAACAATATTTTTATCGTAGGTTAGTTCAGGGAACTGAAGACCAAAAGTTTCAAGTTCGATAAAAATTTCATTGATGCCACGGTTAAAACTGATAAAACGCTCTGAATTTAACATATCGAACAAACCTTTATAGGTTATACCGGTAACTAGATTAAATTGGTGATGTTTGAATATTTTGGCTACAGACCATTGTTTATTTGAACCTGTGCTGATTTTTTTTAAATCATCTAGAGAATAAATATCTTTGAATATATGTTTGTTTTTCTTTAATAAAAAAAATATACGATAGCTCGATATTCCTTTTTGAGTTGGAAAAGGGACTCTAATTGCTTTTTTGTTCCACCTTGTTATTGGGTTGGATATTGTAACGTTAAGGTTTTCTCCTTTGATTAATTCTGTAAATTGTCTGTCTCTTAACATAGCATGAGTAGATCTTGCTAGGCTGTATTCACCATATTGTTTTTTGGTGACATCAAGAGCTAACTCTAATAATTTAAAACTATATTCTAGTAACTTGTTTTTATCATCTAAAGGTGCGTTTGTGATTACTCGGTTTTCTGCTTTTGCTGAGAAATGATAAGAAAGAAAGGTTAAGCAAAATAATATAGGTAAGAAAAAAAAAGGAGAACGATATTTCATGTTTACTTCCTTATTAATACTTACAGCAGGATAGTTACTAAGTTAGTGCATTAACATATTTAATACGCGTAATATTTTATTGTACTTTAAATTCTATAATTATCTATAAGTATCTATTTGTTTTACTAAATAACTGAAAATCATTAAAATTTTTTTATATGGAAAGAATGAAAAAAGAATTCAACGCTTGTTTGTTATTTAAAAATAAATTGTATTGAACATATACTGGTTACCTGACTTCAATGACGTTTATTTCGTTCACCTTTGATGGTAATGAACCCTTTTTAGTATTTTCGATAATAGGCTCATCAAAAGCGATGTCACCACCGTTTATAACCCCTGAACTGCTATTTATTGTTTTAAAATCAAATAAATTATTATCACATAAGTGCGAAGGTACAACATTGCGCATCGCGGTGAACATAGACTCTATTCTACCCGGTGATTGTTCATGCCATTCATGTAGCATGCGCTTTATATTTTGTCTTTGTAAATTGGCTTGAGAGCCACATAAATTACAGGGAATGATTGGGAATTGTTTGAGTTCAGCGTATTGTATTAATTCAGCTTCTTTACAAAAGGCTAAAGGGCGTATAACCACATGCTCTGCGTTATCAGAAACAAGTTTTGCGGGCATAGCTTTCATTTTTCCACCATAAAACATATTTAGCATTAAGGTTTCAATCATATCGTCACGATGATGACCTAAGGCTATTTTAGTTGCGCCTAATGCTTTGGCTGTTTTATACAGAACACCACGGCGTAGTCTTGAGCATAAACTGCAGGTGGTTTTACCTTCAGGTATTTTATCTTTTACAATGGCATAAGTATTTTCTTCTACTATGTGATACTCAACACCAAGCTCATTCAAGTAATCTGGCAATATATGCTCAGGAAATCCTGGTTGTTTTTGATCTAAATTAACGGCGATAATATCAAAATGAATAGGTGCAGACTCTTTAAGCAGCATCAAAACACTTAACAGCGCATAACTATCTTTTCCTCCGGATAAGCAAACCATTATTTTGTCGCCATCTTCAATCATATTATATTCAGCAATGGCTTGACCAACATTACGTCTTAAGCGTTTTTCTAGTTTTAGCAATTGCGTTTTTTGGCTTGATGATAGTTGTTTTTTTACTTTGATTGATGACTTATTCATAGAGGGGTACTTTTCATTTATAGAGTGAGTATTAACATGAGTATCAATTCGAATATTAACGTGAATATTAACGAGCGGATTATACGCTGAAATGTCGATAAAACCAAAAAAGCCAAACAATTGTCTGTTTGGCTTTTAGAGATATTTAGATAATTTACACTGACTTTATATTAATCATCCGCTAAAGGTGAAATATAGCCATCAGGTTTTAAGGCAAGGACATCACAATTTAAGTGGTCTATAACGTGCTCTGCAGTATTACCGATAAGCGCAGCAGATAAGCCCGTTCTACCCACAGTACCTAAAATGACAAGTTCTGCATCTATGCGCTCTGATACTTGCTCAATCACCGTCTCTGGCAACCCTTCTTCAACGTGAGTATTAGCAATATCAACATCAAACTTAGCAGCAAATTTTTTCATGGCTTTTTCATGGTGTTTAAGCATAGTTTTATTGTATTCACTTGAATTAAATTCGGGTATTTCAATGGCGATATTTATTGGTGTACCAGGAAATGAATTTACTAAATGAATATTTGCATCTATTAACTGAGCTAATTGTTTTGCTTCTTGAGTTATTTTTGCATTGAGAGAATGATGTTCTTCTTCATCGCTACCGACATTTAATGCAGCAAGAATATTGCCATTACTTGGCCAACTATGCTCTTTTACAAGTAATACTGGGCAAGGACATTTACGTAAAATATGCCAGTCGGTTGGCGTAAAAATAACCGATTTAAACTTGTCATGTTGATGTGTTCCTTTAATAACAATATCATAGTTATGACTAATAACTTGCTCAATGACTGCTTCAAAAGGGCGGTTATGCCAAACTACTTGACTCTTTATTGTTATCGCAGGATCTAAATTTTTTATAATGTTTGCCAACCATGCTTCTTTATCTTTAATAACTGATTGACGCATTTTATCTCGTTCGTCACTCGAGAGAATGGTGGTCATTTCATAAGAAAAATCAAAAATACTTAGAAATGCAGTGATATCTGCATGTACGATACCGGTAGAGTTAACACTAGAAGCAAGCTCTATTGCTCTTTCTAAAGCTTTTTGATCGTCTGTTGTAGGATCAATTACAACCAGTATATTTTGATATGTTTCCATGACAACCCCTGTCTATTTGTTAAATTGGTATTGCTAAGGTAAGTGTAGTTTATTTATAACAAAAGCGACTCATTAATACTTGTTATAAATCAAATTTATCACAAGTATTAGGGAATAGGAGGAAACCAGAAAAATTATCTAATGAAAGGATTTTTTATAATATGTAAATATATTCAAAAGGGGATAAATGTTAAATTGCTGCAGCGTCGCTTAACTTATCAATATCAATAATAGTGATCAATTTTCCGTCTACATTAATCAAGCCATTTTTGTGAAAGCGGTTTAATAAACGGCTTATCGTTTCAACGGTTAGGCCAATATAATTACCAATATCACTACGCGTCATGGTTAGGCGAAATTCCATAGCAGATAAACCTCTAGCATGATATCTGTCGCTTAAGCTGACTAAAAAAGTGGCAACGCGCTGCTCCGCATTTTTTCTGTTAAGTAATGTTAACATTTCTTGATCAGTTCTTATTTCATTGCTCATCAAGCGCAATACTTGTTTTTTTAGTTTAGGCATCGTGTTGGATAACCGGTCTAAATTTTGATAGGGAATTTCACATATCATTGATGTTTCAAGTGCTTGAGCAAAGCTAGGATGATTATTCAAGGCAATGGCATCAAAACCAAGCAAATCACCAGCTAAATGAAAACCTGTAATTTGTTCTTCACCTTGTTCATTTACCGTAAAGGTTTTAAAGGTGCCTGAGCGTATTGCAAATAAAGCATGTAATTCTTGACCGTCATGATAAATTTTATCGCCTTTATGAACAGGACGTTTTCGGTCGATTATCTCATTTAAAGTATTAAGCTCTTGTTCGTTTAGAGAAAAGGGTAGGCATAACTCACTAATACTACAGTTTTGGCATTTTATGTGATTTTGCCCAGGGCAACTTTTATTTAACATAACAAATAATTACTCATTTTCTTAGAATAGAACTTAAGACAGAGTGAATGGTATTAGAACATTAGTTGATATGCAACAAAAAAACTGTAAATACCGTAGGATATTAAAGATAAAGCCATTAAATGTCGGAATATAGGCTTGACTAGTAGGTTTTTTATGCTAATGAAACCAAGGGAAAGTGTTACTAAAGCAGGTAACGTTCCTAAACCGAAACAGATCATTATTGCGGCTCCAGAAAATAGACTGCCACTGGCTAAAGCCCAAGTTAATGTTGAGTACACTAAACCACAAGGTAACCAGCCCCATAAAGCACCTAAACCTAAGGCTTTAAACGGGGTGTCTACAGGAATTACTTTTTTAGTTAATGGCGATATTTTTTGCCATAATATTTTACCAATCGCTTCTATACGGTTGAGCCACATTAACCAGTTACCTAAATAAAGCCCTAATAAAATTAAAAAGATAGCGGCAATTATTCGTAAGCCAGCAATAGGCACGCCAACATTTTTAGCGGCAATAGAACCCGTGAAACCAACAATAGCACCAATGAATGCATAAGTAGCAATTCGGCCTAAGTTATAATAAAGCACTAAAGCTAAGTTGGTAGTTTTGTTTGATTGTGGCGTGAGTACATTAATAGCAATATTTTGTTTAGTGTTAAGAGGAGGTTGGGGTAAAGATGACGTTAACATAGTGGTAATGCCGCCACACATGCCAATACAATGAGCAGAGCCAAGTAAGCCGATGATAAAAGCTGAAAATAGGTCTAAATTCATTGGTTAATGTTTATATCATTTGAAGCACTACTTTCATCTTTTTTCTCTTCGCAACTCGTAACTCGCAACTCGTTACTCTTATCTTCATCAAACAATATGCTCATGCCTTGTTTTTCAAGATCATCAAACTGTTCAGTTTTTACTGCCCAAAAGAAAAAATAAATGCCTACGGCGGTTAGTAATACTGCGATGGGAATGAGTAAATAAATTATGCTCATAATTTATAATCTACCTTTTTGCTTGTTTTTTAATAATCGTAATGAATTTGTTATCACTAAAATAGAGCTAGTCGACATTCCAATTACAGCCATGTACGGTGTTAAATAACCCGTGACGGCAAGTGGTAATACAATAACATTATAACCAAAAGCCCATAAGTAATTTTGAAAAATTATTCGACGCGTTTTTATTGCTATATGAGTTAGTACGTTTAAGCTTGATAACTTATTACTCAGTAAAATAACATCGGCACCACTTTTTGCTATATCAGCACCGCATCCCATTGCTATTGATACGTGAGCGGCACCAAATACGGGTGAATCATTAACACCATCGCCAATCATAGCAATGTTATAACTTGTGTCAGTTTTTGTTTTTTGTCGCTCTACTTGCTGTAATTTAACAATGATAGCCATTTTATCTTCAGCGCTAAGATTTGAGTGATAATTTTGAATAGATAAACTAGCGGCCACCTTTTGACAAGATTTTTGATTATCGCCAGACAACAGCATAGTTTTAAATTTTTCATTGAGTTGCTGTATAACCTCTTTTGCCTCTTCTCGTATTTTATCAACTAAATAAAAGGCCGCAATGGGTTGTTGTTCACGCATTAAAATACATGACGCCATTTTATATTCTTGTTGTTGAGCATCATTAAGCAACCAGCTAGGTTTACCAATAGAATATTTTGTCGATTCTACTACGCCGCACACACCTTGTCCTGAGTGCACTTTTACCTGTGTTGAACTAATGTTGAAGTTTCGATACTTACTAAAAGGCTTGGCGATAGGGTGCTCAGAGTGCGACTCTAATGCGGCAGCAATCGCTAAAATCTCTTCTATAGCGGTGTTATATGTGTTTGGAATTAAATCAGCCTTGTCTATGGTAAATTCACCTGTAGTTAAGGTGCCAGTTTTATCAAAAGCAAAACAATTTATTTTAGGCATTGTTTCCATCACATGTTCTGATTTTATCATAATGCCGTCACGGTTAAGACGTGTTGTTGCACATGTTAATGCGGTAGGCGTTGCTAAAGATAAAGCACAAGGGCAAGTCGCTACTAATACCGATAGAGTGATCCAAAATGCTTGCTCGGGCATATGCTGTTGCCAATATATCGCGGTAGCTACTGCTGTTAATAAAATAATAGCGACAAAATATTGGGCGATTTTATCGGATAAACGCGCTAACTTAGGTTTATGTGCTTGAGATTTTTCACTGAGACGAATTAATTGACTAAGAAAAGAGTGACTTGATGACTTGGTGACAGCTACCGTTAAATTGCCGTCACCATTAATGGTACCGGCAAAAACAGTTTTGCCAACGTCTTTACTAATGGGTAATTGCTCTCCAGATAACATGGCTTCATTAAGTTGACTACAACCCGTCATAATAATGCCATCTGCGGGAACTGTTTCCCCTGGTTTTATTAAAACAATATCGCCAACGACTAACAATTTTGCAGCAACCAGTTGTTCTACTTTTTCTTCGCTACTCGCCACTTGAAATTCGTCTCTGTTACTACTTATTTTGGTTGCCGTCATAGGCATCAATTTTAATAAATTAGCAGAAACTTGTGCGGCACGAGCGCGCGCTCTAAATTCTAAAAACTTACCAATAAGTAGTAAAAAAGTAAACATTGAGACTGATTCAAAGTAAACCTCGCCTTGCTGAGTTATGGTTGCCCATGCACTTGCTGAAAAAGCTAATAAAATGGCGATGGAAACAGGAACGTCCATCGATAAATGTTTAATTTTTAATGCGTTAATAGCGCCAATGTAAAAAGGTAAGGCACCGTAAATAACAATAGGAATGGTAAGGATAAAACTTACCCAACGTAAATAAAGCTTATTATGATTAGACATATCACCAAAGGCGCCAAAATAGAGACCAACAGCAATCATCATTATCTGCATCATTAAAATGCCACTAATGCCAAGCCGTTTAATAAAAGCTTTGCTCTGTGCTTTATTTCGTAATTCAATATCACTTGCTTTAAAGGGGAGAGCTTGATAACCAATTTTTTCAATTTCAGTGAGAATTTCGCTCAACTTCAGTGTGTTTTCTTGCCATTGTACCGTTGCTCGTTGCGTAGTGGCATTCACATTAATATTTATAACGCCTTTAAGCTTGTTTATTTGCATTTCAATGAGCCATGCACAAGCAGCGCAACTTATACCGTCTACCGTTAATATGGCTTCTTTATATTCACTGGTTTGATGTATAAATTCACTCTGTAAAACATCTTCATCAAGAAGCTTGTTTTTGCTTAGCTGATCAGGTACTAAAGGTTGTCCTTTATAAGCAGGCTCTGTTCTTACTTGATAATATTGGGTTAAGTTATTCTCAACAATTGTTTGCGCAACGGCCTGACAACCAATACAGCACATTGGCTGTTTTATATTGTTTATGGTGACAAAAAGCTTTAAGCCAGTAGGCACCAACTCTTGACAGTGAAAGCACTTATTTGACATAAAAATAATACTTCAGGTTAAGTTTAAAAGCGTTGAAATGAAGTTGAAGCTTACTGAGCTCTGGTTGGATCAGGGATCAGATCAATAAAATCAGCTTGTGGTAAGCTAATAGAATTTTGTACCTTCCAACTGTTCTCGAAAGGGGTTAAAGTCACTTTCCATTTGCCGACCACCTCATTATCAAAAGAGTGTCTGAAAAAGCCATTACCGTCAGGGGTTAATGCTAAGTAAAAATCTTTTTCTTCTAGTGTAGCGTGGTAAAAGCTGACATTTAATAAAGGAAATGTTTGCTCAATACCCGTAGGCTTAATGATCAGTTTATTATCTGTTAACTTTAAGGCAAAGCGAATACCTAATTTTTGTGCAAGTTTGACCTTTGAAACTTCTAAATTGATACTTTTTCCTTTTTTATAATAATCACCAATAACAAGCGAGTCAGGATTTGTATTAGCAATGATATAAGTAGCAATTCCTGCAACAACCGCAGTAAAAGGAAGAATAAAAACTAACCAAGCCCAAGGCTCTTTATACCAAGATGTTGTCATAGTAATAAATGATGATTCAAATAAAGTGAATATAGTGTAACTTTTTTATTGATATCGAGCTAGTTTAAACGACAGTCGAATAGATAAAAAGCCCAGTTAATAGATGTTAACTGGGCTTTTTTGTTTATAGTGAATGATTATTAATCTTGAGATAGACTATAAATATAAGCACTAATGACATGTATTTTTTCTTCGCCCAAAATTTTATCCCACGCAGGCATTACACCCGCACGACCGTTACGTATTGACTCTTCAATAGCACGTTGAGAACCACCATATAACCATGTGTTATCAGATAGGTTTGGTGCGCCTAAGGGTAAACCAAGCGCTAAACTACCTTGGCCATCAGGGCCATGGCAACCGGCACAAATTGCAAATTTAGCTTTACCCGCGTTCGCAAGATCAGCATTGACAGAGCGACCACTTAAGCTAATAACATAAGCCGCAACTTCTTTGACACCTTGTTCTCCGCCTAAAGCTCCTTCCCAAGACATCATACCCATAGCCTGACGACCATGCATAATAGATGCTTTGATTGCTTCAGGTGTTTCACCGTATAGCCAATCTTTATCAGCGAGGTTAGGGAAGCCTGTTGTACCACGTGCATCACTACCATGACATTGAGAGCAATTTTGTATAAATAAGCGTTGACCTACTTTTAAAGCTTCAGTGTCAGTCGCTAACTCTTCAATATTACGCACCGCGTAAGCTGCAAAGATAGGACCGTATTTTTCATTAGCTTGCGCTATTTCACGGTCATATTGTACTAAAACACCAGAATCTGTATTTAAGTATTCTGTTGTTTTTGCTTTTGACTCAGCAAGGTTCAATATACCTTGGTTAGAACTTTTCCAACCTAGTAAGCCTGTCCAGTTACCTAAACCATACATAGCTATGTAACCAAAAGCCCATATAATTGTTAATAAGAAAAACGTACTCCACCAGTTAGGTAAAGGATTGTTTAATTCTTCAATGCCGTCAAAGCTATGACCCATTGACTCACCATCTTCTACGTCTGTAAAGTTCTTTAAACACCAACGTAGTAGAATGAAACAACCTACTAGTGATCCTAAGGTTAGAACCCAAACCCATATATTCCAGAAGCTAGACATTATTATTTTCTCTCCTGTTTACTTTCTTTATTAAGATGGCCTTGTTTATTGTCTTGGTTTGCTTGGTCTTCTTCAAAAATAGAATTTGCAATATCATCAAAAGATGACTTGCGTTTCTTATTATATGACCATACAACAATGATAATAAATAACGCCAATATAAGTAGGGCAAATAGCCCTCTAAGTGTACCGTAATCCATCATAAGCTATTTCAATGCATGACCAAGTGATTGTAAATAAGCAACTAAAGCATCCATTTCAGTCTTGCCTTTTACTGCATCACTTGCGCCATCTATTTCTGCTTGTGTGTAAAGCGGAATAGCATTGCCTTGAGTATCTTTATGACTACGATTACGCGTTAACCAATTAAATGTTTCTAGCTTTCTACCGGTTAACACACCATCAAGTTTATTGTCTGATAGCCACTTAAAAGCGGGCATATTTGATTCAGGTACAACAGAGCGAGGGTCAATTAAATGAGCAATATGCCAGTCATCACTATAGCGACCACCTACACGCGCTAAATCAGGACCAGTTCGTTTTGAACCCCATAAAAATGGATGCTCCCATACATGCTCACCGGCAACACTGTAATGACCATAACGCTCAGTTTCAGCTCTAAAAGGGCGAATCATTTGGCTATGACAAGTATGGCAGCCTTCGCGAATATATATATCACGTCCTTCCATTTGTAATGCGGTATAAGGTTTTAAGTTATCTACAGGTTGTGCCAATTCTTTTTGAAAAAACAGCGGGGTAATCTCAACTAAACCACCAATGCTGATTGCAAAAATAGTAAATAGAAAGAACAAGCCGACATTTTTTTCAACGTTTTCATGCTTATTTTTTGACGTGCTTTGTGAAGTGTTTTTCATGCTTATTCTCCTTATGCTATTTCAATGGGTTTAAGACTTCCGTCTTTTGCGCCAATCGTTTTAAACATGTTGTAAGCCATCAATAAAAAGCCAACGACAACCAGAACACCACCTAAAAATCGAATAAAATAGAAGGGGTAAGAAGCGGTTAAACTTTCAACAAAGCTGTAGGTTAATGTACCGTCAGTATTAACCGCTCGCCACATTAAACCTTGCATAACACCTGAAATCCACATAGCAACAATATAAAGTACGATACCTGTGGTGTGGATCCAAAAATGAATATTAATTAAACGGATACTATACATACGACCTTGGTTAAATAGTATCGGTATCAGGTGATACATAGCACCAATGGATACCATAGCAACCCAACCTAAAGCACCAGAGTGTACGTGACCAACAGTCCAGTCAGTGTAATGAGACAACGCGTTAACTGATTTAATTGCCATCATCGGACCTTCAAAGGTCGACATACCGTAGAAAGAGAGTGAAACAATTAAGAAACGTAAGATAGGATCATGATTGAGTTTATGCCATGCGCCTGAAAGCGTCATAATACCGTTAATCATCCCCCCCCAAGAAGGTAAAAATAATACCACCGACATTACCATACCAACCGACTGAGCCCAATCAGGTAACGCAGTGTAATGTAAGTGATGTGGTCCCGCCCATATATAGAGAGAAACTAATGCCCAAAAATGAACAATAGATAAGCGATATGAATAAACGGGGCGTTCAGCTTGTTTAGGGACAAAATAATACATCATTCCTAAGAAACCAGCAGTTAATAAGAAACCAACAGCATTGTGTCCATACCACCACTGCATCATGGCATCTATTGCGCCTGAATAGAGGGAGTAAGATTTCATGGCAGAAATAGGAATTGCCATGCTATTACCAAGATGAAGCATAGCAACAGTAATAATGAAACCGCCAAAAAACCAATTGGCAACATAAATATGAGAAGTTTTACGTTTGATTAACGTACCAAAGAACACCACTGCGTATGAAACCCACACAATGGTAATAAGAATATCAATGGGCCATTCAAGCTCTGCATATTCTTTTGATGTGGTATAACCTAGTGGTAAAGAAATTGCCGCAGCAACAATAACCGCTTGCCATCCCCAAAAGGTGAAAGCCGCTAATTTCCCACCAAATAATCGTGCTTGACAAGTTCGTTGTACCACATAATACGAAGTGGCAAATAAAGCACTTGTACCGAAAGCAAAAATAACTGCATTGGTATGTAAAGGGCGAAGACGTGAATAGGTTAACCAAGGTGTATCAAAGTTTAACGCAGGCCAAATTAATTGTGCCGCGATAAGTACACCCACTAGTGTACCAACGATCCCCCAGATTACAGTCATCACAGTAAATTGACGTACAACATCGAAGTTGTAGTCTACTGCTGACGTATTACTAATGGTCATGTTATAGATTCCGCAGTGTTATTATTAATGAGAATGGTTTTATTTTGATTATTAAAAGCATAAAACGCCAATCAATTTTGAACAAAAATCGTACCATTTCTAAGTGTCCGCTTAGCGGGTGGTGATATATATCACATAAAACCGAACAAGCGTTGTATATTCAAAGAGATTTTACCTCTTGCTAGTGATATAAATCAACCGATATCGCTTCTTAAATTTGATATAGATCAATAGAGCTATTAATTACCTTGAACTTTTTGTGGTTATAAAGGGAAATAAATAATTAGCGTATTGAATAGTTATTGAGCGACTTTAGAAAATGTAGACTATTTTTTATATATCAGCAAGTTATATTAAAAATAAATTTAAATGATAATTAATAAAGTCGTTTTTAATTGACTAAAAGGTGTAGTTTATCTAAACAATTTAAGATGATTTTTTTACTCTCTACCTTTATTAATTGATCTTTTTGGAATTTAGAAAATATTCGACTCAACGTTTCTCGGCGTAAACCAAGAAAATTAGCAATATCATTTCTACTAATGGATAAGTTGAGCACCGTTTCACTGCCTGAATGAGCCGCATTACGTTCCATAGAATTGATTAAAAAAGAGGCTAATAAACTTTCAGCAGACTTTTTACCGATGAAAGCTTGAAAGTTTTTTTGACAAATATAACTTTGTTGGTTAATTAATTTTATTAAATTTTCTTGTAATTGAGGCACCAACTTTCCGCAGGAGACTAAATTGTCAATAGAGACAATGCAGACAGAACTTTGTGTAATAGCGATAGCGCTGTAATTGTACTGTTTAAGATGTAAGCCATCTTCCCCTAATAATTCACCAGGGAATCTAAAACCAATAATTTTTTCTTCTATTTGTGCTGTTTGTGTATTTTGTATATAAATGCAAAGTTTATAGGTACCAGAACTTACTGCATAAATAGCAGATAAGGGATCGTTTTGTTTAAAAATCGCGTAAGAGGCATTGGTTACGACACGTCTACTTAAATAATGAGGAGACATTAATAATGATTGGTTGTCTACTTCAATTGATTGGCAGACAGGGTCCATAGCGCAATTGCCACAGTCAACAAAATTTTTATTATCGGTAGGTGTTGTCATCATTCTTTGGTAATATTAATCAACTTCTTAAAGTGTGTCATTCTAAGACAGCTAAATAATAATAACAATTGTCAGGGTGAATTTTATGTTTAAAAAATTATTAAGTGTACTGCTTTTATTATCTATAAATGCCTGTAAACCAGCTACTATAAATGTTCAACCAAAGTTAAATCCTCAATGTTTAGTCAGTCAAAGTGAATGCACAGTAACAACACCGGTAGGTCAATTTACCGTAAAATTTTCAGTTAAACCTGAACATGGCAAGGTGTTAGCGGAAATACCTTTTTATATTGTCTTTGATGCAAAAAATAACACGGTGGCTATTAATGAATTAAGTGGTTATTTAGAAGGTGTAGATATGTTTATGGGCAAAGTGCCCGTTTTTTTTACCCAAGATGAAGAAAATAAATACTTTATCGCTGAAACTTTATTGGGCAGCTGTAGTGAAGATATTATGACTTGGCGCTTATGGCTAACGGTAACAACACACTCAACTCAAGAAAGCCTTGAAGTAAAGTTTGAAAAAAAAGCTCAACAGAGTCAAACTTTCTTTATTGATTTTGACAGCCATAAATACTTATAAATTTGGGTTTCTTAAAGCCTAAAAAAAGCAGATTGAAGAAGAACGACATTAAATGTTGTTCGTTACATCAACCGATAGTTTTAAGCGCTGTCCGGGTTGTAAATATTTATTTCTACTTAAACTATTCCAACGCTCTATATCAGCAATGCGTACATTAAATTTATCAGCAATACGAGCAAAAGAGTCGCCACGACGAACTTTATAAGTAATATTTCTCATAATTACTTGCTCTAGGTTTTGAGATGAAACGTTTGCCAAACTAGTGACTTTGGGTGCTTGCCAAATAACAAGCTTTTGTCCTAATTTCAGCATGTCTCTTGGCGCAAAACCATTCCATTTAGCGATGTTGCGAGTATTTACACCATATTGACGACCTAAATCCCACAAGTTATCGCCAGAAACAACCGTATGAACAAGTTTTTGTCCTTTTTGTGGTCTGTTTTGTTTTTGAGCTATGCGCTGATCTTGAGAAAGAATATAGCTGTCTAGCGACTTTGCAGCAACCGGTATTAATAAATGTTTTCCAGCTCTAATTTGTGAGCCTTTTACATTATTTACTTGTTTAATTAAGTCTATGCTGCTGTGAAATTTTTTGGCAATTAAGCCTAAATTATCACCATTTTTTATTTCATATCGTTGCCATGCTAAACGTTCATTCTTATTTAGCTTTGCTAGCCCTTGTTTAAAATGGTCAATTTTATGGTTTGGCAATAGTAAATAGTGTGGTCCGTCTGGGTCAGTAGACCAACGATTAAAGCCTGGATTTAAACGTTGTAACTCAGCTAAAGACAGTTGCGCTAAACTCGCTGCTTTGGCTAGATCAAGTTGTGATTTAATATCAACTTGACTAATAACTGCTTTGTTTTCAATTTCATAAAGTGAAAGATTGAAATGTTCAGGGCGTTTCACAATGTCAGCTAGGGCGAGTAATTTAGGCACATAGGCACGTGTTTCTTTCGGTAAATCTAATGACCAAAAATCGGTTGGTTTATTTTGACGCTTATTGTTTCTAACGGCTCGCTGTACACGACCTTCGCCTGAGTTATAGGCAGCAAGTGCAAGTAGCCAGTCACCATCAAAAAATTTATGTAGATACTTTATATATTGAATAGCCCCTTCAGTAGAAGCAACTACATCGCGACGACCGTCATACCACCAGTTTTGTTTCATGCCAAAACGTTTGCCGGTACCGGGTACAAACTGCCACATACCAGATGCTCTGCCATGAGAGTAGGCAAAAGGATCAAAAGCACTTTCAACAATAGGTAATAAAGCGAGCTCAAGCGGGACATTATTTTTTTCTAATTCTTGCACTATATAGTACAAGAATGGCTCAGCACGCTTTGCCACACGTTTTAAGTAAGCAGGATGTTTAGCATACCAATTTCTTTGGGCAATCAATCGCTTGTTTTTTGGTATATCAAAAGTTAATTGACCGCGAATACGCTGCCAAAGATCATTTTTAGCAATTGTTTTATTATCTTTTAAAGAAAAATCGACATCAGCGACAGGATGAATAATGGCGATGCTGCCATCCGCTAATAGTGCTTGATTAATTTCAGCGGTATTCGCTACATCAATAGGCTCCATTTGATCATTGCCAGTAGAGGTATTGTTAATCGAAGTGCTTTGACAGCCAGAAAGTGTAATTAATGTCAGGAATAAAAAAAATTTCATGAAGAACCAATAATAAAATGAACCGAAAAAGCAAAAAGCAGTGTATTAATTATTTTATTGCTAGAAGAGTAGGTGACAATAACATACTAAAACTGGTCTTTCCAACGTCTTATCGCAGTAAAGGCTTCAATAGCCGTTGATATTTCACTGTTGCAATATTCTTGAGCACTTGTTTTTATTGCTATTGTGTTACAGCGTAAAAAAGGGTTGATTTTAAGTTCTAAACCAATGCAACTGGGTAGGGTATTTATATTATTTGAACGTAAGTGATTAACATGATTGAAATATGCTATTAATTCAGTATTTTCTGGGTCAACAGCCAAAGCAAAATTTACATTAGCTTGCGTATATTCATGTGCACAAAATACTTGAGTGTGATTTGGTAAGTTGGCTAATTTGTTTAATGACCTATACATTTGTTCAGCGCTACCTTCAAATATTCGTCCACAACCACCAGAGAATAGGGTATCACCACAAAATAATAACGCTTCATTATAATAAGCTATATGCCCAAGGGTATGACCGGGTAAATCTATAATACTCAACGTCGTACCAATATTTGGTAAATCTACCTTGTCATTTTCAATGAGTTTAACATCGCAGTGAGGAATATCTTCATGCTTTGGTCCATAAACAGTTAACGGCCAATTTTTTTGTTTACAATAGGTAACTAGTGCGGCAATACCGCCAACATGATCTGCATGATAATGAGTTATTAATAGGCTACATAATTGCAATTGATGTGCTTCAATATACTCAATGCAGACATCAGCATCACCGGGGTCAACAAGCGCGATATAATTTTCTTTACCGGTTATCGCCCAAATGAAATTATCAGAGAATGCTTTTATAGGATTAACTTTTATGTGGCTTTCCTTTAAAGGCTCAAGTTTTAGCGAACAATGAGAAGTTTTAGTCTTTGTCATCTGGTATTTATAACTTGCTTATGTATATACTTATACTCATGTTACCTCGAAATGCTCGTTTCAGCGAGAATTAAAAGGCTTAGAGGCAAGGCATTGATTGAAGAGAATGGTTATTCCCTTATCAAAATCAATAACGTAGTATGTAAGCCTTTTAAAATCGCCCTACGGGGGCTACTGAGCAAATCATGCTCGTCGTTGCCTCTGTTTTTAAGGGAACAACCCTTAATAAAAAGAGGCGCCTTGATCATGAATTGCTCAGCAGCCCTGAAACAGGCATTTTGAAGTACCATGAGTATAATTATACCCAATTTTATTTTTTATGATATAAGTAGCATGAGTATAAATAACCATGAAACCAGCTTTAGCCTTTAGGCAATTACATTATCCCAATGCATGGCAAGAGTTGCCGAATGGTGAAAATATTTTGTCAGAAATCAACCAACAATTAGCGCCTTGGTGGCAAAAATTTTTCGGTTATCATTTACTTAAAATTGGCGCTTTAAGCAGTTACATCGATAGTTCAGCTTGTAGTATTAAACATCAAATTAGCACCACTTCAGCGGAAGGTCATGGAAATATCATTGCCGATGTTGACGATTTACCCGTGCAAGAACACAGTGTTGATGTTTGTTTATTAAGCCATGCTTTAGAATTTTCACTTGATCCTCACCATGTTATACGTGAAGCAAATAGAGTATTAATACCTAACGGATATTTAATTATAACGGGCTATAACCCTTTTAGTTTGGCAGGTGTTAACCGATTAACGCCTTACCGCCGACAAAAAGCCCCGTGGAATGAACACTTTTTTTCACCAATGCGTGTGAAAGATTGGCTACATTTAATGGGGTTTGAAATTTTAGCTGACCAGCGTTGCATGCATAATCGGTTAATTGGGGGGATAAGTGACGGCGTTATAGCTAAGCACTGGCAAAGCTTTGCTAGCAAGTATTTAAGTGCATTAGGATCTATTTATATTATTATTGCCAAAAAAAGAGTATTGCCATTAACGCCAATAAAGCCTAAATGGCAAATAAGAACAAGATTTCAACCCGTTAAAGTAACGACAATGCGTTTGCCAAAGACCAAAGCGACTAAAATTTAAAATTTAAAAGATAAAAGATAAAAGATAAAAGATAAATATTATGCATAGAAATGATCTTGAACAGTATTTAGCAACACTATTACAACCTGAAAAAATTAAAGACTATACGCCTAATGGTTTGCAAATTCAGGGCTGTGAACAAATCAATAAAATTGTCACTGGCGTTAGTGCAACGCAAGCGTTAATTGATCGAGCTATCGCTGAAAAAGCGGATACTTTATTAGTACATCATGGCTATTTTTGGAAAAATGAAACGGGTGTTATTCGCGGGATGAAATACAAGCGGATTAAAACGTTATTAGCGCATGACATCAATTTATTTGCTTATCATCTACCTTTAGATATTCACCCTCTTTTAGGTAATAATGCTCAACTTGCGCATTTATTTAATATAGATGTTATTGGGCCTTTAGAATTTGGAAATCCTGTTAGTGTTGCTATGCAAGGTGTTTTTCGTCAAAACATAACAGGTGATGCATTGGCTACATTAATTTCTAATAAATTATCAAGGGAGTGCTTACATATAGCGCCACCATCAAATAAAGTTATTAAAACGGTTGCTTGGTGTTCAGGTGGTGGACAAAGCTTTATTGAACTCGCGGCAGAGCAGGGAATTGACGCCTTTATTTCTGGTGAAGTATCAGAGCAAACAACACATATTGCTAAAGAAATGGATATTCACTTCTTTGGCGCAGGTCACCATGCAACAGAGCGTTATGGGGTAAAAGCTTTAGGAGAGCATATTGCTAAAGAACAAGGCATTGAAGTATTATTTATTGATATTAATAACCCTGTTTGATCTGTTAAGTAAGCATTGAATACCTGCTAAGTAAAAACACCTTTCAACCATTGCACTAAACGCCCTATGCTTTCATACCAAGCAACGCTTGTTTGTTGCAGCTTTTTACTACTAGGGAAATAATAAACCCAATCTTTCTTTCCTGCCGGATTTTTAACCCAATATCCAGTAGGGGCAGGTATGGGGTTAACACCTTCAGTTTGGAAATATTTTATTGCTCGTGGCATATGGTTTGCGTTAGTAATTAAAACCACATTAGTTCCTTGTACTCTTGGACTGATTAACTGAGCTTCTTCTTCTGTGTCTTTAGGGAAATTTTCAGTGATTATTTTTTGGGCCGGAATCCCTAAAATCACCAGTGCCTGTTTAACTTTTTCTGCCTTTGATATTGAATTACTGCCAGCAAAACCTGAGGTTATTATTCTTGCTTCAGGGTGTAATTTATAAATTCTTATTGCTTCAACCATACGTTGTAATGCCCCCGTGCTTAGTTGAGTTATCACAGGAAATGCGTTGTTAGTTGTATGATTATTTCCTAAAACCACAATATAATCTACTGGCTCGCTTGAGCGAGAAAATGGTTGATAGTTGTCTTCAATACTGACCATAAATTGATCGGAAATGGGCGGTAAACTTGTTATTACTAACAGTAAAACAGCCACACTTAAATATTTAAAACTTAAATGGGGGCGTTTTCGATGAAAAATAAGCGCTAACAACAATAAAATGACAATGATCGTTATTGGCATGATTAACAGGGTAATGATTTTTTTTAATAAGAATAAATCCATAATGTTTCTTGTTAAAGCGTTGAATGTTTATTTTATAAATAGGTTTCGTACTATAGCAATAATTTATCAAAGAAGTCAGTGTTACTGCTTGGTTAATCATCTGCAATAATATCGTAAATAACCATAATAGACGTCTATAAGGCTATTGTAATTATTTGAAAATTAATGTCTAATATCGGTGGTACTCATTAATTTTTTAAGTATTAATGAATAATACCAAGTGAAAAAATGA
>JAOPTQ010000029.1:0-1652 GCA_051531915.1 Colwellia sp.
CAGCAGTTTTAGGTGAAACCTTACTTCAAGCGACACATGGGCTGTCGAGTAGGTAAAAAAATACTTTTCGCAGTATTTTTTACGAATAATAAAAAAAGATAATTTTTTTGAACTTTTTCTCAATACCATGATCAGATCAAAATAATAACCACACAATTATTTTGGCAAACACTTGAGAGCACAACTTAAAAGTAAAAAACACCTGAATTTTAAAACGCTTCGAAAATCTATGGCGCAGTGCTTTTCTTCCATTACAGATAACCGTCAGCAAGGAAAATGCGATTACAGCCAGCATGATGCCTTGATGAGTGCTTTTGCCTGTATGTTTTTTCAAGATCCATCTTTATTACATTTTCAAAAACGGCTTGAACAAAAGCATCAACGCAATAATTTAAGAAATATTTTTGATGTTGTCAATATTCCTAGTAACAACCAACTGCGTGATATTATTGATGATATCTCCAGTGACGCCTTAGCACCTATTTTTAAAGATTTTCATGAGAAACTAAGGCGACACAAACATTTAGAAGATTACGCTATTTTACCTAACGTGCTGATGTGCACGATTGATGGCACCCAATACCACAGTTCCAAAACAGTGCATTGTGCTTGTTGTTTGACCAAAATACATAAGTCAGGAGAGATCACTTATAGCCATGGCGTATTACAAGGTGCCATCATGCACCCTGATAAGAAACAAGTCATTCCCATAATGCCCGAAGCCATCAAAAACACGGATGGAGCCAAAAAGCAAGATTGTGAGATCAATGCAGCGAAGCGCTTTATTGCTCGCTTGAACGAGACACATCCAAGACAAAAATTCATGATCTGTGGTGATGGTTTAATGTCTCACCAACCCATGATTAAAGAAACGTTGAGTGCAGGCAATCACTACTTATTTGTCGCTAAGCCCGGCGATCATAAATATTTAGTTGAATGGCTTGATGCGTTTAAAGAACTGCCAAGTGTGGAAGTTAAAGATACAAAAGGGAATACTCATATTTATACGTGGCAAAATAAAGTCCCCCTTAACGGTAATGAAAAATCAATTGAGGTTAATTGGTTTCAATATCAGTTTAAAAATGCGAAAGGGAAAATCACCAAAACCCATAGTTGGGTCAGCGATATAGAGATCACCTCAAAGAATGTTGAAAAGATGAGTAAAGCAGGTCGTTGCCGGTGGAAAATTGAAAACGAGTGCTTCAACACACTCAAAAACCAAGGTTATCATCTTGAGCATAACTATGGTCACGGTGAAAATAATTTAAGCCATAACATGTACTTGCTCACGCTACTCGCTTTTTACTTCCATCAAATATTTGAGTTAACCGATGGTGTTTATCAAGCCTGTCGCGTGTCATTTGGCTCAAAAGCTCATTTATGGGAGAATTTCAGAGGGACTATTAGAATGGTTATTGTAGAGGATTGGGCGCAATTAATGGATTTGCTGCTAAATTCTGATGATTATGAGGTAACAAAACTGAAAAAAGCTTAGATAGTAATTTTGAAGTAATGGACTTAGCTGTCCAACTCGACCTGTGCCTGACAATAAAGTCTAAAAGTTAAACTATGCACAAAAAAACGAGTGAAAGTAAAAAACAGCTAAAAAAGCCACTTTGGATAGGTGAAAGCTCATTCACCTATAATTGCTG
>JAOPTQ010000030.1:0-75071 GCA_051531915.1 Colwellia sp.
ATGCGCCTAGAAAACTGGCCACCAGAAAGCATCGTTGACAACGACTAGTTCGATCATCGTTTTTTTAACAGTTTGAGAGAAGGATTAACTTATGCGTCATCGTCAAAGCGGTCGCCAGTTAAACCGTAATAGCAGTCATCGTAAAGCGATGTTCCGCAATATGGCAAGCTCTTTAGTTAAGCACGGCGTTATTAAAACGACTGTAGCCAAAGCTAAAGAACTACGTATGGTAGTAGAGCCATTAATTACAATGGCTAAAACCGACAGTGTTGCAAATCGCCGTTTAGCGTTTGCTCGTACACAAGATAAAGAAGTAGTAGGTATTTTATTTAACGAACTTGGTGAACGTTACCAAGAACGTCCAGGTGGATATACTCGCATTTTAAAATGTGGTTTCCGTACTGGTGATAAAGCGCCTATGGCTTATATTGAATTAGTAGACCGTCCAGCAGTTGAAGAAGCTGTTGAAGAAGTTGAAGAGTCAGAATAAGTAAGCACTTGCTTTGCACTCATTAGCGTGCAAAGTTCTTGTGACAATAAAAAACCGAGCTTAGGCTCGGTTTTTTATTGTCAAATTTATTAGAAAATCCTTATGAGTTTAATATCTCTTAATACTGAATACCTTGACGTTTCTATTAATTCCCCGTATAAAATATCTATCTTTTTTAATTCCTTATATTCTTGAGTTGCCGTTATGTCATCACGAAACCCTATTATTGCTGTTACAGGTTCTTCAGGTGCTGGCACTTCAACAACAACCTCTGCTTTTGAGCATATCTTTAGAACACTAGATATAACCTCGGTTAATGTTGAAGGGGATAGTTTTCATCGTTTTTCTCGACAAGAAATGGACCTAGAAAAACGTAAAGCGAAAGAAGCGCGAACCAATATTAGTTATTTTGGTGATTTGGCAAATGATTTTGACGCGCTTGAAAAATTATTTCGAGATTATGGTGAGGTTGGCAGGGGGATGACCCGTAGTTATTTGCATACTTTCGATGAAGCGGTGCCTTACAATCAAATGCCGGGGACTTTTACTCCTTGGGAAGAGTTGGGTGAAGGTACCGATTTGTTGTTCTATGAAGGCTTGCACGGCGGTGTAGTTACCAAAGCTAATGATGTTGCAAAGCATGTTGATTTACTGATTGGCATGGTGCCTATTGTCAATTTAGAGTGGATCCAAAAAATTATACGTGACACGAATAAACGTGGGCATAGTCGAGAAGCAGTTACGGCAAGTATAGTACGTAGCATGGAAGATTATATTTCATTTATAACGCCGCAATTTTCTCGAACTCACATAAATTTTCAACGTGTTCCCACCGTAGATACTTCAAACCCTTTTAGTGCTAAAGCTATCCCAACCTTAGATGAAAGTTTTGTTGTCATTCGTTTTCGTGAAGTGAAAAATGTTGATTTTCAATATTATCTGCGCATGATTGATGGCTCATTTATGTCAAGAGTCAGCACATTAGTGGTGCCGGGAGGCAAAATGGGGCTAGCAATGGAACTCATATTAACCCCCTTAATTCGAGATTTACTTGAACGTAAAACTCACGCTAACAAGCAACTTGATTGGATGAATGGTTTATAAAACAGTATTGAGTTAATAGTTACGAGTTACAAATATCGTGTTGTATAGAACGTGTGAATAGTTGCTTTAATTCTTGCGCTATCTGCGCTTTTATTTTTTTTTGTTTAAGGAGACTTAATTCAACTTTTTTGTACCCAACTATATAATTATGGAGTAATACTTCATTTTTTATTAACTTGCTGTGAAATAAATTGTGAGCCGCTAAGTTATGATTTTCAACATGAAAATCGCTCGCTAATTTAGCGGTCAGATAGTCACTAATATTAATTAGCTTATCATCAATAAATAACTTATCGCCTTGTTTATTCCTAGTCATACCACGTATACGATAATCTATATCAACGACATCAGCAGTAAACTCATCAATTATAGTATTGAGCACTTTTAATGGTGATATAACGCCACAAGTAGACAATTCAATATCTGCTCTGAAAATAGCGATACCATCTTTTGGCTTATCTTCAGGGTAGGTATGAATGCATAGATGGCTTTTGTCTAAATGGGCAACGAGAGAATTATTTGTTTGTTTAAGAAAAGGTTCGGCTTGTGCTTCTTCAGAGATCATTAACGTAACACTCGCGCCTTGAGGTTGATAATCTTGCTTGGCGATATTGAGAACATTTCCTCCTATAGCGTGGCAAATTCTAACGAGTAAGGCATCTAAGTTATCAGCACAAAATTGTTCACTGATATAAGCGTGGTAATCGTGATGAGCTTGCTTGTCGGGCAAAAAATGTAACTTATATAACGAAAAACTTAAATTTTTGGTTAAATTATTGAAGCCGTATAGGGAAATTTTACTCATTGAATTCTTAGTTATCCGGTAATAATACTAAAATCATGGCTGATGGTGACTTTTTTATTCAACATTAACGCAACTGAGCAGTATTTGTCAGCCGATAAACTGACCGCGCGTGCTACCTGTTTTTCATTAATATCGCATCCATTAATAACAAAATGTAAATGGATTTTTTTAAATAACTTGGGCACTGAATTAACGCGAGTTCCGGTAATTTCCACCTGACAGTCTGTGATGTTTTGACGTGATTTTTGTAAAATACTGACCACATCAACCGATGAACAGCAACCTAGCGATATCAGTATATTCTCTAAAGGGCTAGGGGCTAGATTTCCACCGTTGGCATCTAAAACCAGTGTATGCCCACTGTCTGAAGTTCCTAAAAATAGTTCTTCACCGATCCATTTTACGCGTGCTTTCATTTTTTTCTCAATATTTACCAATAAAAAGTTGTCGAAATTTTGCAAGTTTACTCAAAAATTTGCTGTAAGTGGAATAATGAATAAGGCTTGTGTTAGGTGGGAAGGTGACTTATCTCACTATCAAAAATATTTTTGATAAGTGTAGCAAACTCTTTAATAAATCGACCTTGAGCTTTAGTGACAGGATTATTTAATACACCAGATAATACTTCTTCAAGATCATAAACAACGGCATCAACTTCACGAATAATAGCGTTGCGTTGGTTGAAAGTAAGTTTGTCATTTTGGCTGCATATAGAAATAATTTGTTCACTGAGCTCCATTTCAATAACCGCTATAACGGTATCAGCACTTTCATCTGTTGCCGCAGGGTTTTCAAACAAACTTAAATGTTCAACTAAATATTCAATAATATGGATGTAGCCTTCAGTATCTGTAACCATAATTACTTCTGCTGTTAAGTTAAAAATTAAAAAGTAGCTTTAATATATTATTTTTTGAGTATAGCAGCAACTTTATCGTTTAATATTTAATTTATGTATTTAATTTTTTTATAAAAGCAAATTAAGGTTTAAAGTTGTAAAGCTAGAAAGTCATTATTATACCCGTGCTACTTAATTCTCGCTGAATCTGGCATATTCAAGTGGTACGGGTATGGCTTTACAATGCGCTTATGTTGCATTGGTACTATCAAATATTTTATCAGCAGAAGCCGCGACAAAACCGGTGTATAATTCACCATTCGATAATGGATAGCGTTTAGCAAATTCATAAAAACAACTAGGAATTTCCATTGTTGTGTCGGTAAATGTAACGGTTGCTTTGTCGGCAATGGTTGATGATTGCTCTAATTTAACCAATTCATCGCCTTTAATTTCTCCGCCCGTGGCGTTTAGCGAGTAACCTGCGGCTTTTAATTTATCATTAACCGCGATAATACAGTGATAATTTTTTAAATGGTTGATACTCACGGTGAAGTGGTTAGCTCTATATCCCCATGCGGATAACCATGCGGCATATTCACTTTCTGCGAGTAATATTTGGTAGTCAGTAGAGCTAATTTGCCAAGGGCGACCTGAGTAAAGAAAGTCAGCATTTTTGCTGATATCGTTAGGTAATTTAGCCACTAAATTATCAATGATTTTTTGTGCGGTAGCTGAAAGTTCTTCTACACGCAGCTCACTAATAAAAACCTTAGGCATTTTTTTATCGCTATGTTCAAAATGCTTAGCGGTGAGTTTTTTAGCTATAAAATCATATTGCCCACATTCTTTGTAGCCAAGTACTAAAAAATGTTCCGCGAGCTTAGCGAGGTTAATTTTTTCTATATTAAAAGTACGATAAGCAATATGATCATTAACAACGTCATGGTCATTACTGAGTAATTGGTGAATTTTATCTGCTGATGGCGTTACGGTTAAATACTGTTGCCAAAGTTTATTAAATAACTTGGTTACTTGTGCTGTCGTGTTGGAAGTCATTCGTTAATCCTTATACGGGTGCCCATATTGCCTTTGCTAGTGGCAACATCTAAAAAGGCCCCGTTAATTTGCGGGCCGACAATGGCGATATTTTTAACGCCTTGCGTTAATACTGATATTGCTTCTTCAACTTTAGGGATCATGCCGCCTTGAATAACGCCTTCTTCAATTAATATTTTCGCTTGATCAATATTGATGTGTGAAATACGTGTTTCAGGTTTAGATAAATCACGATATATTGCGCCTACGGCAGTGGTTAACAATAGTAAGTCTGCTTTTAACGCTTTAGCTATTTGTACAACGGTGGTGTCAGCATTAATGTTAAACACCCGCCCAGAGTTTTGTTCAACACCTAAAGTTGCAATAACAGGGACTAAACCAAGCTCGGTTAAGTGGTTAAGTAAATCACTATTAATTGCCACTACATCGCCTACTTCACCAAAGTCTATTAGTGTATCTCCAGCGCCTGACATAACGCGTGGAGGGCGTTTCGTTGCGGTAATTAACTTTCCTGAACCGCCATTGCAAGCAAAAGCGTTGACGCCAACCTCTTGTAATTCTTGAGCAAGACACACGTTAACTTCACCGCAAATTGCTTGTTTAACCACTAACAAGTCTGCTTGGCTAGTGATTCGTCTTCCTGCAATTTTATGGGGTGTTAAGCCCTGTTTTTCTTGCAATAAATTAACCTGAGGTCCTCCGCCGTGTAGTAAAATAACTCGCCAACCGGCATCAACTAAATCTTTAACATTAGCTGCAATGCCATTACGTTCAACCTCACCTTGTAAAACATCACCACCTACTTTAACAACGGCTACAGGCTGTTTTTTTGTGTATTCATTAGTCATGATAACCACCTCACTTTATGGCCAAATTCCCGGTTGGTCTAAACCATAAGAGGCATCGTTGCCGGTCATCAAATTAAAGCTTTGAATCGCTTGTCCTGCGCCGCCTTTAACTAAATTATCAATAGCAGAAATACATGCTAAAGTGCGTTGTCCGGTGACTTCATCAATACGCACACTAATACCGACTTCAACTCGGATAGTGTTTTTAACAGCAACCACTTCTGGGCTTTGACCTAAAGGCATGACAATAACGCTGCGTTGCTTTTTATAATATTTTTCATACATCGCTTGTATATCAGATTCACTATACCCTTGGGGTAAATCAAGTTGAGAAATAGATAATATACCGCGTACTAAAGGGGCGGAAACAGGAATAAAATCTAATGAGCTATTACGGGCACCGGCTTTACCTAATGTTTGTAATATTTCAGCACGATGTTGATGTTGTAAAGTTTTATAAGCCTTAAGATTATTAGTACGTACAGGATGGTGTGTACCTTCAATAGGCCTAACACCTGAGCCTGACGACCCAGTCATCGCAACTGTGCGTATATTCGCATCAACTAAAATTCCTGCTTGTGCCAACGGTAATAAACCAATAGCAATACCGGTAGCAAAGCAACCGGGGCTAGCCACATATTGCGCCGTTTTAATCGCTTCGCTATTCAGCTCTGGCATGCCATAAGCAAAGGTGCCTAAACGCTCAGCACAAGGGTGTTCAGGTGCATAATCACGAATGTAATCATCAAGACTGTCAAGACGAAAATCGCCGGATAAATCAATAATGCGCACACCGGTGTCAAATAATTCCATAGCAACACGCGCAGTGATAATATGCGGCATTGCTAAAAAGACAATATCAGCACCTTCAATACAGACTTTGGGTGCAATATCTTGGATCACTAATTCTGTTTTTGCTAAACCAAATAACGAGCGGTGTACTTGACCTATGGTTTTGCCAACATAGTCTTTGCTTGAAACACGTAATACTTCAACGTCATCGCGAACAATTAAATGGCGAAGTAATTCTGCAGCGCCATAACCTGCACCACCAATTATCGATACTTTAATTTTGTTCATGAGTTTCCTCTTTTTATCTAATACCCGTTTCCTTGTGTTGTTTGTCAAGAAAATCGGTTACTCGTCGTAAAAGCGGACAAGTATTACGCTTGAATAAAAAATTTCACTACAACTTAAAATATTAATCCTGGACTTAATGTTTTTGGTAACGCTACTTTTTCAACTTCTATCGATGAAATAGGAAATGCACAGTAATCAGCGGCATAATAAGCACCTGCTCTATGATTACCGCTTGCACCAATACCGCCAAATGGAGCAGCACTGTTTGCACCGGTTGTTGGACGATTACGATTGACAATGCCAGCGCGTATTCGGCTTAAAAATTTTGTCCAGAGGGCTTCACTGTCACTTAATAAACCGGCAGATAAACCAAAGCGGGTGTTGTTAGCTTCTTTGATTGCTTCATCAAAATCATTGAAACGATACACTTTTAACAGTGGACCAAAATGCTCTTCATCAGGAATATTTTTAACATGACTCACTTCAATAATGCTCGGCGTTACAAAACCGGTTCCCGATTTAGTTTGTTTCATTTCAACTAAAATTTTACCCCCTAAGTCAATCAGCGCTTGTTGAGCGGCTAACATGTCCAAGGCTGCTTTTTCAGAAATTAGCGAACCAATAAAGGGTTGTTCATCATCATTATAAAAACCACTTTTAAGTTGTTTAGTGATCTCGATTAAACGCTTTAAAATAGTATCGCCCATGTCATTATTTTCTAAAAACAATCGACGAGCACAAGTACAGCGTTGACCTGTAGTAACAAAGGCTGATTGAATAATGTCATGAACTACCGCATCGACGTCGCTAACGTCGCTAACAATTAACGGGTTATTTCCGCCCATTTCAAGGGCAAGAATTTTCCCCGGTTGGCCTGAAAATTGTTGATGTAAACTATGGCCAGTTGCCGAGCTGCCAGTGAAAAATAAACCATCAATACCGCTGTGGCTTGCTAGCGCTTTACCCGTATCAATTTCACCTTGAACCATATTAATTACCCCTTGAGGTAATCCTGCTTTTAACCAAATTTTTAGGGTGATTTGAGCAACCAGTGGTGTTAATTCACTGGGTTTAAATACAACCGTGTTACCCGCTAATAATGCAGGTACAATGTGGCTGTTAGGTAAGTGTGCAGGGAAGTTATAAGGGCCAAAAATAGCAACAACCCCATGAGGACGGTGACGAATAAAAGCTTTAGCACCCACCATAGCGTTTTCAACCGTGCCAGTACGTTCATGATAGCTGCGAACAGAAATGTCTACTTTGCCAATCATGGCGGCAATTTCAGTGCGCGTTTCCCAAAGTAAACGACCAGTTTCTTGAGCAATAGCCGTTGCCAGTTCTTCTTTGTGTTCATCAAGCGCTTTTGCAAAATTTTCAATAACGGTTAGCCGTTGCTCAAAAGCTAAGTCAGCCCATGGGTAAAATGCACTGCGAGCAGAATTAACGGCATCATCGACTTGGCTCAATGAAGCTGAAACACCCTGCCATAATAAGTCATTGTTGGCGGGATTTGTTGAGATGAAGGATTCACCTTTACCCATTTGCCAAGCGCCATTAATTAATTGTGTTTTATTCGTCATGTAATTTTTCCAACATTAGTTTGTGATGATACGAACCCAGTCACCGGCTTGTACTTGTATTGCTTTTGCCACCTCGTTATTAATAATCACCTGGTTTTCGGTTTCTCCTAACGTTAATGGTGCTTGTGTTGCTCTAAAAGTAGCTACCTTAGTATTACAAATAATATATTTGTCTAAACGGTTTGGTTTATTCGTCTCGATATTGTTGATAACTACTTGATACTTTTTGCTTTCTCGTACCGTTCTAATGGATGATTTTTCTGCTTCAACGGTAGGGCCAGCATCAAAAATATCGACATAACCGCGACGAGTGAAACCTTCAGCTTCGAGCAAACGAATAGCGGGCACAGTGTTTTTGTGTACTTTATTGATCACTTGTTGCGCTTCATCGCTGAGTAAATTGACATAAACAGGGTATTTAGGCATTAATTCAGCGATAAAGCCTTTATTGCCTGTGCCGGTAAGATAGTCTGCTTCGGTAAACTCAATGGATAAAAAATGCTCTTTAAGCCATTGATAAAATGGAGAGCAACCATTTGTATCACTGACACCGCGCATTTCAGCAATAACACATTCGGAGAAACGCTCAGGGTGCTCTGCCATAAACATAAAACGGCAGCGGGATAAAAATCGGCCATTGCTATTTTTACGGTGACTCTCATTTAAAAACAGCGTACAAATTTCTGTAGCGCCAGTGTAGTCGTTACATAACGTCAGTGTTTCTACGGTGTTATAAATATTTAGTTCACGTGAGTTATGAACGACCTTTCCAAGGTGATAATGATAAAAAGCATCATCTAACCCAACCGCCGCTTCAATAGCGGTAGTACCAACAACTTCACCGGTTTGTGTATCTTCCATAACAAACAGGTAACCTTGCGCGCCGGCTTCAGTAACCTTCGTTTTAAAAGAGGCTTCAGAATGCGCAATACGCTTTTTTAGTATGGATTCACTAACAGGAAGAGAGGTGAATCCATGACCAGATTCTATTGCGATACGATGTAAAGCATCGTAATCAGCCATTTCAATAGGGCGAATGATTATCATAAAATGCTCTTGAAAAGAAAATAAAGATACAGCCGAGTTCGCGAGACGAACTAGTGAACTCGACGGTATTGCTTAAGCTAAGTTTGCTACTGCTTTTTCAAAGCGCGCTAAACCTTCTGTAATATCTTCGTTAGGGATCACTAAAGAAGGAGCAAAGCGCAGAACATTTGCTCCTGCAACCAAAATCATAACCCCTTCGCTCATTGCGGCATTTAAAAAATCTTTGGCTTTACCTTGATAGTCATCCGTTAATACCGCACCAATTAATAAACCTTTACCACGAATTTCTTTAAAAACATTATATTTAGCATTGATAGCATGTAAACCATCAACATAAAGTTGTGCTTTTGCTTTTACACCGGCTAGTATTTCAGGTGTGTTAATAGTATCAATAACCGCTTCACCTACAGCACAAGCTAACGGATTACCGCCATAGGTACTTCCGTGAGTGCCTACGGTTAAGTGCTTTGCAATATCCGTGGTCGTTAGCATTGCCGCAATAGGAAAACCACCCCCTAAACCTTTAGCAGACGTGAGAATATCAGGCGTAACACCTAAATCCATATAAGCATAAAGTTCACCTAAACGACCTACACCGGTTTGTACTTCATCAAAAATTAATAAGGCATTGTGTTGATCACAAAGTTTACGTAAACCGTTAATAAATTCATCAGTAGGTGAAACAATACCGCCTTCGCCTTGTAAAGGTTCAACCATAATGGCACAGGTTTTATCAGACATTAATGCTTTAACGCTGTCTAAGTTGTTATATTCAGCATGTACTATATCAGCAGGTTTTGGACCAAAACCATCAGAATAGCTGGCTTGTCCGCCAACTGTTACGGTGAAAAATGTACGTCCGTGAAAGCCTTGTTTAAAAGCAATGATTTGAGTTTTTTCACTACCAAATTCATTAAGCGCCCAGCGACGTGCTAATTTTAATGCCGCTTCATTTGATTCTGCGCCAGAGTTGGCAAAGAAAATTTTATTCGCAAAAGTGCTATCAACTAATTTTTTAGCTAAACGCAAAGCTGGCTCGTTGGTCATTACATTTGATAAATGCCAAATTTTTTCACTTTGCGCTTTTAATGCGCCAACTAATACTGGATGACAGTGACCTAAACAGCTAACGGCAATACCACCGGCAAAATCGATATATTGTTTACCTTGTTGATCCCACACTTTAGAGCCTTGCCCACGCACGGGAATAATCGCTGAAGGTGCGTAGTTTGGCGTCATAACTTCATCAAATAGTTCGCGGCCAACAGGAGGTTGTTCAGACATCTTAAAATCCTCATAAAATAAGTGTGTTTGTTTTAACGAGCGTTTTACTAACGCTTTAAAAATAGAGAGCTAGTATGACAGGATAATATCTCTTTGTCTTGTGTGAACTGGCTGTAAGTCAAGTAAAACAAAGGCTTGGAGAGTTTTATTCAAATATAGTGTATATTTATAATTACACAATGAATTTTTTTTTACGCTGTTTGTTAAGGATAGTGTATTTTGTTAATAAAAGAAGTGCGAAATGTCTTTTTTATAAATAATCATAAAAATATTTATACGGGCAGTAGTGCGGATAGTGGTATATGTTGGGAAAGCTTAATTAAAATTTAACTTTATGTGGTCAATGTCACTTTTTTTCAATAAAGAGAGTTCGCTGGCTGTTATTTTTGCGGTGCTTAGTAATTGCTTAGCTTCACCTGAATTAATCAAGTCTTCTTTATTTAGACTTCTAAAAATCACGTAAGCTTTGGCTTTAGCAACAATTTGGGCGATGGGACACATTTTTGTAATGTCATCTGAATAAGCAAGATCAAAGATAGGCTCAGTGATAAGCAAGCGATCGAGACGCATTAACTCTATTAAATCGGCTGATAATTTACTACTACGCATCAATAATTGTTCTAACAGTAATTCGGGAGAAGAGTCTACTTTTACCAAAATATCATATAATCGTTTGTCTTTGGTATCGTAGGCTTGACGTAATTCACTGACATGCAGCTCATGATAGGATTTTAAAAAACAACGGGTAACGGCAAGTTGCCCTATGTTAGATAACATGCCTGTAGTGTAAGCGGTGAACGTATCTAAGCCTTGTTGCTGTGCTAATACACTAGAAGCTAAAGCAACAGACAAACTATCATTCCATAACTTGCGCTTCATAATGCCATACGGCGCAGTGCTTGTAGGTAACCAGTGTTTTAAAATAAAGGTTGGCATAACCAACTTTAAGTTGTCTAAACCAATATAGCTTATTGCTAATTTAGCATCGCTTACTTGAATATCTGCCCGCTTTCTATACTGGGGTTTATTTACTAAAGTGACTAAATCAGTAGCAAGCCAAGAAAGTGATACCGCTAATGGTTTTATTTGATTAACAGAAGTGGCTCGTAAAGATAATTTCTCTAATATCGTTGGCGCGGCATCTTCAATACAAAGCACTTTATGATAAAGATTTTCTTTATTGTCAAACTCAGTGTTTACTTGGCTACGTACTTGAGAAAAGAAATTGTCCATGACTTGCTTGCGAAAGTATGTTTCACCATGCACGGCAATAATTTTATCTTGTTGTGCTTGTAACTCTACAGATAAAAGTTCACGACGACGGTTTTCTTGTTCACTACCTTGATGATGAACAACCCCTATTTTACCCTCTTGTTGTTCAGCAAAATCTTTACTAATTGACAGGCTGATGGCACGTTGGTAAATAGCATAAACTGATTCGTTGGTTTCAAAAAGTTGCATTATTCGGTATTTTATATCGCTATGTAAAGTAAGATTTATTGGCTTAATTTAATAAGTTTACAAGCTTATTTGAATAAAAACCTATTTTTTTATGTTTATTTACTTATATAAAGCAATAAAATTTTGTAAAAGTAATTGCCCTTGTTCCGTTAAAATAGATTCTGGATGAAATTGAACACTAACAACGGCTAGCTCTTTATGTCGTAATGCCATAATTTCCTCAACTTCATTATTTTTATTTAAGCTCCAAGCGGTAACTTCTAGCGCCGAGGGTAGTAATTGTTTATTGACGATTAAAGAGTGGTAACGAGTAACTTGTAAGGGCTGTTTTAAGTGTTGAAAAAGTCCTTGTTGGTTATGTTGAATGTTACAGGTTTTACCGTGCATAACCTGTTTAGTTTTTTCAATAACACCGCCAAAAAATTGTGCAATACATTGATGTCCTAAGCAGACGCCGAGTAATGGAATTTTTCCTGAGAACTTTTCAACCACGGCTAGCGATATTCCTGCGCTATCAGGATCACAAGGACCAGGAGATATAACAATGTAGTGAGGTTTTAGTTGCTCAATTTCAGTTAAACTAATTTCATCGTTACGAAATACTTTGACTTCTTGACCAAGTGTTTGAAAATAATGCACCAGATTAAAAGTGAAAGAATCATAGTTGTCGATCATTAATAACAAGTAGCAACCTTATTTTTGAGTAAAAAATTTTTGGCTATTCTACTGTTTTTTCTATCAAGTAGAAAGTCAAGGCAATAAAATAGAAAAGGGCATACATGATGCTGTATGCCCTTTTCTTACGTGTTGTTTATAATCTATGTTTTTTGAAAACTAAAATTTAGCAACCAGTTGTAACCAAAGCTTATTGGTATCTGTTGAGTAGTCATCAGCACTGTAGTTTGCATACTTAACTAACACACTATAATTTTTACTAGCTTTATAAGAAGCAACAATATCAAATTCACTACCGTAATCAATATCGTTAAGATCTGATGTTAAGTTATGGTAAGTTGCGGATAAGCCAATGGCTGATATTTTAGTTTTTACGGTTAGGTATGTATCTTGAACACCGTATACAGGTGTACCTAAGAATTTATCAGCCCAACCTTGGAATTTATGTAGCGTAGCAAAAGGGGTGCTAAAACTAACACCATTATCACTACCAAGTAATTCATAACCACCAAGCACTGTAAATCTGTCAAATTTAGCACCAATTTCAGCATTTAAATATACGGCATCAAAGTCTTTGGTGTTATCACCGGCAGCGCTTTGTGTTGCATAGCTAGCATTAATAAACATGCCGCCAAGATTACCATTATATAAAAAACCATAAGTGTCAGTTGATAGAGCGGTTGCAGATTCAAAATCAAATAAATAAGCGAAAGCAGTCACTTTATGTTGATTATCTATTTTGTATGCGGCATTAACAAAGTGGAATTCTCCACCAAGATTATCCCCTTTTTTATCATCCGCAAAAATACGATTAGCGTTATGAATATAACTGTAATCAAATGATAATTTGTCATTCAGTTTATATTCAGCGCGTACACCATCATAAGTTTGTTCGTTTTGTCGCCAACCAACACCGCCGACAAAACGTTGATTATTATGTAAAATTCGTTGACGACCTAATGTTGCTTTAAAGTCACCGTTAGTATATTTGATGAACGCTTGGTTAACATCTGTGATCTCAGGATCGGCAATAACCGCATCGTCACCTGAGTAATCTAATGTTAAGTCGTTGTAGTGGTCAGTTAAGGCGGTAACATTGTCTACTTCTAACCCGAATGAAAAGTTTTTGTAAGCACCTGTATTAAGCGTTAAACGACTTCTAAGTGTTACAGCTGTAGCGTCTTTATTTTCAGCGTCTGCAATGCCATCCTCATCCACACTTTCATAGCGAGCACGAAAGTTAACATTAACTTTCGTATCGGCTAATGCATCGCTGATACCTTTACTAAAAGAAGAGTCTTCAGCAAAAGCTGATGGAGCCGCTAAAATTGAAGCAGTGATTAACGAAAGTGTAAATTTGCCTATGTTCATAGTTATATTCCCTGTTTATGTTTTATATGAAGTAATACGTGTTTTTTCGTGTTTTTATAATTTTATTCTTGCATTGTATTAAAGTATTTAGCTTGATTCAAATCAAAGAGTTAAATTTTTGTAAGCAAAGATTTGGAGGTGTTTTTATCTGCTATTATCCTAACACTTGAATTTAAGACAATAAAGACAGTAACTGATCGAGGTGATTTTGATCTTCTTGCTATATTTGCATAACTGAGCCATTGTTTGTTATATACCCAAGCCACTTACTTGTTTTGGTCTTATTAGTTTTTAGGAAGAGCTTTTTATAGCTACAGGAGTTGCATTATGCAAAAAGAAAGGCGTCATGTTCAAGCTAAAATTCAGCAGTTGTTAAAAGAACTCACGGTTGCGCAGCAGTGTTCACTCAGTGAAATAAGTAATTTTGGCTACAGTTTATCTTTTGTTAGAACAACTTCAGACGGGAAGCTCGCTGTGGTGAAATTAGACAATGGCGCTATTACTGTTGATGATCAAGGTGAAATAGATCACAATCCTCAAATCACCATTCGAGAGTAATACCTATTTAATCAAATTTCTTCCCAACTCAGAGCTATGTTCAATAACTCGGCGAATTTGCTATAACCTTCATTATTAGCGATAAAATAATACGGCGAGTAAGGTAATAAATAATACCGATGAAACGCCTTGCCAGAATAGTACGGGGTTTCTTTGTAATAATGGTTGGTTTTTATATTCTTCAATAACACTGGTATTAGGTTTATTTAAATCACTGTAAAACTCTGAAAAAGCTTGATAGCGATTTTTTGGATTGGCAGAAGTTGCTTGTTGTAAGGTCAAATCTAACCATACCGGTAATTCGTCTCGGCATTGTTTAATATTGCGATAATGCCATTGTTTATAATCATTAAAGTTTACTTCTGCTCGTGTCATGGGCTTGTATGGTAACTCACCTGTGAGTAGTTCATAACCAATAACACCCAACGAAAATAAATCACTTAAATAATTTGTTTTCATGGTTAACAATGTTTCTGGGGCAATATAATTGAGTGAACCTTGAGGAACGCTGCCCTTTAACGTATTTTGGTTTTCATCAAGTGAAGCAACAGACACTGTTCCGTAGTCAATCAATTTTATCTGCTCGTATTTATCTATCATCACGTTATCGGGTTTCAAGTCTCTATGTACAATATCTAAACGTTGAAAAACACGTAACGCTGAAATTATTTGCCCGATAATATCACGCACTTGAGCGATAGTAGGCTTAGGGTTGTCGTACATCCACTCTCTTAATGTTTGCCCTTCTATATGTTCACAAACATGATAAAGAAATTTACTTTTGGCCTGAGTTTTCTCAATTGCCATGATGTTGTTATGTTTTACGTGTTCACCTAACCAAGCTTCACGGATAAAGCCTTGCAGATAAATAGCGTCATCAGAAAAATTTGTTGAGGGTGTTTTTAATACCGCTAAGTCAGTTGAGTTTGGTTTGGTGACTAAATATAAATGCGATCGAATACTGGCATGAATAACTTTTTTTACTTGATAATCATCAATACGTTGGCCAACTTCAAGCGCTGGCGGAATCGCCTTATTGCATAAATCTCTTTCAATTTCGTCGAGTTTTCTACTGGGTGTGTCGGTTACATAAACGAGTAAGCAGCTAACATTATCATCGCTACCAGCAGCGAGCGCTTGATCAACAATTTTTCTACTGATTTTTTCTAATTCTTGATTGTCAGGGCTATCTGAAATTTCATTCAATAATGTTTTTAGCGCTTTGGTCGATAAAAACTCATGTACGCCATCACAGGTTAATAAATAAATATCATCTTTTTGTAAACCCACTTGATGAACATCAACTTGTAAGCGTGAATCGGCACCTAAAGCGCGTGTTAAAACAACCGATTTTGAGCCTTGTTTACAATTGTGATCTTGTGTTATTGCTTCCATTTGCTGTTGGCGATATTTACTAATACGCGTGTCACCAACATGAAAAATATAACCGGTTGTTGACTTTAACACTAAAGCAGAAAAAGTTGTCAGCCATTGCTGTTGCTCTTGAGAAATATAGTTATTACCACTATCGATAGAGCTTCCTTGAGAATAAAGCCATTGATTTAGGCTAGTAATAACTTTAGCGGCGGATTTTCGTGTTGACCATGTTTCAGGTGTTGCATAGTAGTCACTAATAAATTGTGTTACCGATATTTGTGAAGCCTCAGCTGCTTTATTGGCACTAGAAACACCATCAGCAATAACCGCAATAGCTCCTTTTGTAACTAGTTCGTGAGACGGATAATTGGTTGTCGCGTTTTTCGGTGTCGGAAGATAAGCGGCAAAAGCATCTTGATTTTCTGCTTTAACGCCAGCACAAGAGTAACCACCAAAACAAAGCTGCAAACTTGCAGGCTTATTTGGCGTTACACTATTTTTTTGGGTCACACTTACAGACATTACACTAACAACCTTAACTTACTTGAATAAGCTCAATGGAACCATCTTCGCGTACTTCAGTAATTGTACCTTTAGGCTCTTCCATAAAGAGTAAAGCAATAAAGCCTACCGCAGCACTGGCCGCAATCACTAAAAAGAAACTTTTATAACTTACCATAGACAGTACGGTTAAATATACCACCGCACCTACATTACCATAAGCCCCGGTCATACCGGCAATTTGCCCGGTTAACCTACGCTTAATTAACGGAACTGCAGCAAAAACGGCACCTTCACCGGCTTGTACGAAGAACGAGCAACACATGGTAACAATTACCGCATAAATAATAGGCCAATTACTGGTAATGCTTGCCATGGTCATATATCCCATCGTTAGACCGCCAGTTAATATTAATAAGGTATGTTTTCGACCAAACTTATCGCTAAACCAACCACCACCCGGACGAGACATTAAATTCATAAAGGCATATAACGACGCTAACATACCGGCATAAACCATGTCTAAACCAAAAACGTCAGCAAAAAATAAAGGTAACATCGAGATAACGGCTAACTCTGAGCCAAAAGTAGAAAAATAAAGAATGTTTAATACTGCTACTTGTTTGAATTTATATCGATGAACTTCAGGAACATCCTTAACAAATAAATGACCATTGACTTTATAAGTTTGTCTAACTTCAACAATAAGTAATAGCAATAAAGCAAGGTAAGCGATAAGAGCACTTTGCTCTGAAAACAAGCTCACGCCAGCAGGTGATAATTTCCATGTCAGTAAAGATAATGCACCATACATTGGTAATTTCATGATCAAAAGAAAGAAGAAGTCACCTTTACTAGTAACTTCCATCGCGCCGGTTTGTTTAGGTTTGAAATACGTTGCTCCTTTTGGTGTATCAGAAACATTGAAATACCAAATAACACTAAACAGTAAACTTAATAAACCGGTTAAACCTACGGCATAGCGCCAACCATCTTCTCCGCCAAAAAATAAGGCGATAAGTGGTAGAGACATTGCTGCCGCCGCAGAGCCAAAATTGCCCCAACCGCCATAAATCCCTTCAGCGGTGCCTAATTCATTAGCAGGAAACCATTCACTGACCATGCGAATACCAACCACGAAACCGGCACCGATAAAACCGAGTAAAAATCGAGCTAAGGCAGCCTGTTCAAAATTTTCAGCAAGCGCGAACATAAAACAAGGAATACTACAGATAGCGAGTAATAACGCATAAATAATTTTGGGACCATATTTATCGGTTAGCATGCCTATGATAATACGAGCCGGTATGGTTAAGGCTACATTGAGAATAAGTAATGTTTTAATTTCACTGTTGCTCAGCCCTAAGCTTTGAGCGATTACTGCTAATAAAGGCGCGTGGTTAAACCACACCGCAAAAGTAATAAAAAAAGCCATCCAGCTAAGGTGTAAGACTTTCATTTTTCCAGTAAATGAAAACAGTTTAATGCCAGCTTGAGCACTCATTAACAACTCCGAATAAATATAAAGGTATAAATTTAAATATAATTACTCTTCAATTTGCAAACAGAGTGCCAAAGTGAAGAGAATAAATAATTTGTTATTTATCAGTTTGTTGAATTTTTATCGGTTTAGCGGTAATACTTGTTTTGCACTGACATTGCTAAGTCGCACTGTTAAAGTGCAACATTTAATCATGTGCTATTACGGTGTCGCTTAGTGCAATGCAACTGCAAGTAAGAATATAACCTTGTTGCTTTTCACTATCGCTTAAGCCACTGGTGGTAAGTTGTTTTACCTCGCCGCTAATGAGTTTTGCTTTGCAACTGCCGCACATTCCTGCTCTACATGAATAGGGCAATATTAAACCGGCAGCTTCACCTTGCTCTAGAATTGTTGCTTGTTTATTGTCAGCAAGGTTTGGTTTTATGCTTGATTGATAGCTCTTATTCCAACGTTTGAATAAGACATTGATTTTTTTAGCCGCTAATTTTTCGAATATATTGGTACGAGTATGAGTCTTGCTACTGTCTAGTTTAGTGGTTAGTTCAGTGCTTGAGGTGATTTTCTGTTCTTTTAGGGGCATTTTGCTACCAAAACTTTCATAGTGGTATTTTTGTCTACTTAGCCCTAATGTTCTAAAGTGTTGTTGAGCATTCTTTCGAAATAATTCAGGACCACAAACAAACACCTCGTGCTCTGTTAACTGTTTAATGTTAGTTAGCATTTGCTCACTTATATAGCCTTTATAACCTTGCCATTGTGGTAGTGTCTGCTGAGTTAAGGTATAAATCACCTGACAATTACCATGCTGCTTGGCTAATGCACGAACTTCTTCCTTAGCAATAATATCTTGCTCTGAGTGCGCGCTATGAAAAAAGACAATACTATTTTGGGCTTTTTGTTCCACCATAAACCTGAGCATAGATAACATGGGCGTTATACCGCTACCGCCAGAAAGTAATAGTACTTTTTGGGGAATTGTTTCCGGCAGATGAAAATTACCGCTAGGCGGTTGTGCGTTAATGCAGTCGCCAACGTTAAAGTGATCATGGAAATAGTTAGAAACTTTGCCGTTGGGCACACGCTTTATAGTGAGGTTAATGCTATTTTCATGCTTTAGTGATGAATATGGTGACGAAGCAATAGTATAACAACAGTGCCGCTGTTGACCTTTGATCGTCATCGTAAAGTTGATATGTTGTCCTGCAAGATGTTGAATAGTTTTTTTGCTGATGGATGAGTCGGTAGAAAAAACAAAGGTTTTTACATTATGAGTTTCATTAATAATTTTTTTGCAGGTTAACATTGTTTTATTTCCTTGTGGCGATTGCTTTTTGGCTGCAATGAAGCCGGCTGAAACTGTACGTTTAAAAGTAGGTGGACTTTGTCTACTTATAATCGTTATTGGATCGCCTTGCTTAATTATTCCTTTTGTTAAGGGTACTATATTTTGACCAAAAAGCACTTCGCCCGTTAAACTTTGTCGATATAATTGTAATGTTTTTAATGGTTGTAAACTAATATGCTTTTCTGCATTCTGTGGATTTATTGTAGTAAATATACAGCGCTCACAAGGTTTACTGACTTCAAATTCTACCTCGCCAATTTTAATATGATGCCAACTATCTTCAGCATAAGCTTCACAATGATTAATCACAATATTAGGGCGAAATTGCGCCATGCTAACTTCATTGTGTTGATTACTCACAAGACGTTGGTTTAAATTATCTAACGAAGCTTGCGAAATTAATAACAAGGGATAACCATCAGCAAAAGCGACCTGCCTAGTTTTTGCTAAAAGTGGGTGGCTATTGCTGCGATCAATTATAGCTGCTTTTCTTGTTTTTTCACGACGTGAGTGTTGTCCAAAAAACAATAACTGACAAGGTTTTTGTAAATAATGGCTAAACCATGCATTTGCTTTTTCATCGCATAGTTGGCTATTAATAAGATCACCCCAAATTGACACTGTTTGATAATGCGTTGAAAATTTTTCATACTCTAAGATTAAATTAGGCATGTTGGGGGCTGATAATACTATACCTGTTTGAGATATACCTGTTTGAGATAAGCTAGCTTGAATTAAACAAAGTTTAGCGTCGGTTCTTGCGGTGATAAATTGCCCGTTGATATCACTGACAACAAAACGTCGGTCGAAGGCTAATCCTAATGCATCAACCCTAGATTGTTGCAATTTTATTCCCGCGGTTGACTTCACGGGGTAAATATAGAGATCACTAAGGTGAGTTGAAGACATTTTTTATCCAAGTGTGCAGCTAAAACGTTATGATTAAGGTATATTATCGCTATAATTTTTTATATAAATTTTCTTATCTTTCAATATATTCTATGACTAATGCAATTAAACATCTACATATCTTAGGAATTTGTGGCACTTTTATGGGCGGAATAGCTGCCATTGCCAAACAATTAGGATTTCGTGTTAGTGGCTCTGACGCGAATGTTTACCCACCCATGAGTACTCAACTTGAGCAATTAGGAATAACGTTAAAGCACGGTTATAAAACCGAGCACTTTAATGATGAACCCGATTTAGTGATTGTGGGTAATGCGTTATCACGAGGAAATGCGATGGTTGAACATATGTTCGACCGTAATATACCTTATACTTCAGGCCCGCAATGGCTTTTGGACAATGTATTAAAAGATCGATGGGTTTTAGCCGTTTCGGGTACACATGGTAAAACCTCTACCAGCAGTATGTTGGCATGGATTTTAGAATATGCGCATTTATCGCCTGGTTTTCTTATTGGTGGTGTGCCACAAAATTTTACCTGCTCAGCTCGATTAGGTAACGCTCCTTTTTTTGTTATTGAAGCGGATGAATACGACACCGCTTTTTTTGATAAACGCTCCAAGTTTGTCCACTATCGACCACGTACATTAGTGATTAATAACTTAGAATTTGATCATGCGGATATCTTTAATAATTTAGGTGATATTCAACGACAATTTCATCATTTAATTAGAATGGTGCCAAGTAATGGTCTAGTGTTATCACCCCAAAATGATATGGCTATTAACAAAATGTTATCTCAAGGGTGTTGGACACCTGTTGAGCAAAGTAATTGCGAACAAGGCTGGCAAGTTAACAAGTTAAAAGATGATGGTAGTGAATTTATTGTTACTTTTAAAGGGGTGCAACAAGGCATAGTTAAATGGAGCTTAATTGGAGACTTTAATATTGATAATGGCTTGATGGCTATCGCTGCGGCAAGACATGCTGGAGTACCAAGTCATATTGCTATTGAAGCGCTTGCCGAGTTTGTTAATGCTAAGCGCCGGTTAGAATTACGGGGCATAGTCAATAATATTCACCTTTATGATGATTTTGCTCATCATCCTACTGCGATTGCTAAAACCTTAGCCGGCGTGAAAGCGAATGTTGCTTTACAGTCTGATGATTTACTGATTAAAAAGCGCGTTATTGCCGTGTTAGAGCCACGTTCAAATACAATGAAGTCAGGCGTTCACAAAGAAACGTTACCACTTGCGCTTATTGATGCTGATCAAGTGTTTGTGTTTGCCGATAAACAGGTTAAGTGGTCAATAGAGAACTTGGTTAACCACTGTCAGCAACCTTGTTTTGTTAGCCATAATTTAGATGAGTTGATAACTGAAATTGTTGAGCAAAGTGTTGAGGGCGATACTATAGTGGTGATGAGTAATGGCGGTTTTGGTGGTATTCATCAAAAAATTCTAGATTCACTCGCATTGAAATATAAAAAGGATAAATAAGTTGAATATACCCTTAAACTCATTTGATAAAAAAATAACACTGGCAATTACCGGTGCTTCAGGCGCGGCTTATGCATTACGCTTATTAGAATGCTTAGTTGCCGCTAATTATCAAGTTTATTTACTGTGCTCAAGTGCAGGGCGTATTGTGCTTGATACTGAAGTGAATATAAAACTTCCTGCCTCGCCTGATGCCGCGAGCCAATTTTTAACCGAGCGCTATCAAGCAAAACCAGAGCAAATACTTGTTTTTGGTAAGCAACAATGGTTTTCTCCGGTTGCTTCTGGCTCAGCAGCGCCCAAACAAATGGTGGTTTGTCCTTGCACCACAGGAGCCTTAGCGGCTATTAGCCAAGGTATGAGTGACAACTTAATAGAGCGCGCAGCGGATGTGGTTATTAAAGAACGTGGTCAGTTAATTTTACTGGTAAGAGAAACACCGTTTTCAACAATTCACCTACAAAATATGCTGAGCTTATCGCAACAAGGTGTCACCATAATGCCCGCTACGCCTGGTTTTTATCATGAGCCGAAATCAATTAATGATTTAATTGATTTTATGGTGGGTAGAGTGCTTGACCATTTGGGCATCGACCAAACAATTATGCCGCGTTGGGGATATCAGTCTTAATTGTTTGATTCAATAAATACCATAATGTTAACGGGAAATTTTTCTAAGCGTCAGGTTAGTCAAAACAGCATTGCTAAAGCACGTATATTGTTAAAGCATGTATATTGCTATCATCTGCCAGCACCAATCTTTTGGTGCTAGGTTGTTAATTTAAATAGCCTATATATGTACTGAATCAATAGTTATTACTTCAGACTCATTTCATGTTGGACAAGGCTTTGTATTGATTTACATTTCTCATTCTTTTATATTCATTGTGATTTTATTTCTACGTTTCTAAAAATAAAACTAATGCTGAAACGTAGATTGTTGTTAATTTTACAGGGGTATGTTATTTGAAAATCTTTACTATAAAAGCAGTTTCATCCGTTATATTTTCGCTATTTTTAGTTGCTTGTGGTGGCGGTGGTGGTTCATCGTCAACTCCCACAACACCTCAACCGGGAGGAAACCAGTCGCCAACAGTCAACGCCGGTAATAATCAAACAGTCAATGAAAATACTCAGGTGTCCTTATTAGGTTCTGCCTCTGATTCAGACGGTACTATTGCTAGTTATAGTTGGGCACAGGTTGGCAATACAGGTATAACATTGAACAGTACTGACTCTGCCAGTACCTCATTTATGGCACCTGAAGTTAGCAGTAATCAAATACTCACTTTTACCTTAACAGTAACGGATAATGAAGGTGCAACCAAAACAGACACCACAACAGTTAATGTTAATAATGTTAATATATTACCTACAATTGAAATGGGTGGGGATCAAAACGTACAGATAAATGATACGGTAACCATCAGTGGTATTGCTAGTGATGCTGACGGTAACATTGAAAAATTTAATTGGCTTCAAACCAATGGTACTAGTGTAAGTATAGAAAATGGCGATACCGCCTCTGCATCATTCAGCACAAGCAATCTCACTGAAGACGAAACCTTAGTTTTTCAATTAACGGTAACAGATAACGATGGCGGTGAAGCGTCAGGCTCGGTAAGTATTGTTGTTAATGTCGATTCAGCGCCTGAATTATTAATAGATAAAACCTTGGTAGAAGTGGGGCAAGTCAGCAGTGGAAATATCACCTTTACAGCGACAGATGATATTACCGAAGCAGGTGAACTATATAATAGCCTGACTTTTGAATGTGATAGAGATCCTAATGAAACATTCGATATTATAATGGGATCTCAAGTGATTTATTTTAATACGATGAATTCAAAGCCCAATTATGAAGAAAATTGTGTTATCTCTGTTACTGACAGCATAGGGCAAACAACCAGTGTTGGCTTTACTTTAAAAAAACTTGAAGACACTCCGGCTGAAATTCTCTCGTTTAATGGCCCTAAATTGCTCACATCAGGACAAACTATTGAAGTTACCGTTATCGGCGACGGTGATAAAATTAGCTTACCACTCGGTATAAATGATGATAATTTCGAACCGCTTGAAAATATAGTGGTGGTATCTTATGAAAATCAAAAGATAACAATTACCAGTGTCGATGATGCACAAATCCCTGATGAGGGCTTGGTTATTAATATTGAAGCGATGACATGGTCTGAGCTTGGAGCAAGTGGTAGAGGAAATACTCACTCTGTAAGGTTAGTAAAAAGCACCGCTCCTTACGATAATTTGAGCAATGCTTATAATATTGCTGAAAACCAATTTAAACATTCACAAGATTATTATCATTTGCACTTGTTTATGCTCGATTATGCACAAAATAATCGACTTGTAACGGTAGATGAATATGAAGACGAGAATGCGTTAATTTATCCGCCTTCAAAAGCATATGAATTAATTCAAGCAGAAAAAGCTGTCGATAATCTAGTAAATTATTTACCCAATGAAGTCATAGAATTAACTAATAAACTGAACAGTTTAGACAGCAGCATGTTCGATTACGATTATCATTATTGGCGTATTAACAGTTTTATTGAAGCACATGATAAAAATAACTTCCCCGCTTTTCCTGACTACAATACCAAAATATTACTTAACGATAGTAGTTACTCAAACCTGATTGGTGATACGACTATTGGCACTTATGTTAATGATATTTGGGGGTTTAATGCCGGTTATGAATATTTGCAAGCAGTGGTAGATATGAAATACTGGTTAAATGGAGAAGATGAAATATCAACCAGTAACTCGGTAACACGCGAAATGGCGATGCAAATTCGCGATAGGGTACAAGAAGATAAATTGCACTTTCGTACAGCCAAGCAAGTAAAACAACAACCATTGATTTACCCGTTAGGCTTTCGCTCAGCGAAAAAAATTACGCCACCAACCAACATAACGGCAAGTTCAATAACGGCGCAAGCGTTAATGCCAGAATACATCAACGAACCAGCATTTAACGACCCTTATTTTAAGGATCAGTTATGGATGAAAGATCAGCCAATTTATAAAGGAGCACAAAGTCTACTTAAGGTTAAAGAAGCTTTTGCTGAAACTCGTCTTTCTCGTATTGCGGTCATTGATGGCAATTTTATTCCCACAGATGAAATTATTTTCGTTGAAGGTTTTGATGCGGTTGATATGGACAACGAGCCATTTGTAACTTTTGCAGAAGCACAAGCGGGTGACTGGGGTTTTCATGGTATGGCGGTATCATCTGTAATAGGTGCTATTAGCAACAATAATTATGGTATTGCAGGTGCGCTAGCTAATGTAGAAATTGTACCTATTCGAGTCTTTGAAAATGGTCACAGTGGTTCCGGCAGTGACGCTGCAAATGGTATACGTTGGGCAGCAGGGTTTAGCTTTGATGGTGTACAAGATATTAGCGCCCCCGTTGATGTTATCAACTTATCTTTAGGTAGCCGAGGTGACTGTGGTAGTGATTATCAATCAGCGATTGACTATGCATTAGCACAGGGAGTAATTGTTGTTGCGTCATCGGGTAATGATAGCAGCAATGTGGCAAGTGCACCGTCAAATTGCCATGGTATAATTTCTGTTGGCGCTAACGATATTAATGGCAACCGCGCTGACTTTAGTAATTACGACATTAACGGCATCATTGACGCCAGTGCTGTTGGCGTTGAAGTGCCTGTTTTAGATATTGTTATTGGTGATACAGCTTTTGAGGAAACTTTTAGCTTATGGGATGGAACGAGCTTCTCAGGCCCCATTGTTGCTTCGATATTGGCTTTAGTGAAACAAAATTTAGATGGATTTCCCTCCGCGCTTGCTCAGCAACATATTAAAAACAACTCGGGTGAATTTAATCGAGAATGTAATGATTGTGGACCAGGAATTGCTAATAGTGAAGAAGCTATGAATTCAACACTTGCTCAACCCGTAATGGTGACCGCAGAAATTGTCAATAAATACCATGACTATACTCAGACTTATAAACAAAACTACTTGCAAGCGCAAATTAACAGTGGAGCTGACGCCTGTAGTTGGTGGGATGTTACGCTAGACAATGACATTGTATTTGACAGCGAACACGATTTGAAGCTTTCAAATGATATCAAAGAGTATACTTTAGGTGGCGTAAATAACTTATTCCATGATGGAAATATTGGTGAAGTAACGTTGGAATTATGTAGTGGAGACGCTTGTTTAGCGATATTAGAAACAACTAATACAACAACTAAGCCAGACATTTGTCAGTAATTTACGGTTAAAAAAGCAAACGAATAGACGTTATTATGAGCAATAACGTCTGTTATACCGTATATGGTATTAGTTCTTAGTGCGTATTATTTAATGGTTAAGTTTAATGTTAGCGATTTTTTATCTAATTGTTTCCACTGTGTTTTATTATTCACCCCTCGCATTTTAAAGTAAATAAAATCAGTATTCTTGTTACCCTTAATTGCTATTATCTGTTTTGAAATAGGTATTGATTTAATGACTCTGCCACTTTCAATATCAACAATAGAAAATGATTTTTTTTGAGTTGAATGCTTAATTGTATTTACATTATTTGACGTGATAAATACGCTATTGCCTTTATAATCCCATGTAAATACGGGGTATAACTTCGGCATTAATTTTTTATTAAGAGTTGTTACTTTTTTTTTCGTATCAAGGTTAATCACAATGCCGTCATCACTTTTGCCGGATGTGCCAATAACATTGATGAAATCATGATCAAAAAATAGCTTACTGAAATAATGATGTATTTTTATTCTTCGCACAGGAAATTGATCACTCTTTTTGTTGAGATCTAATTGCCAACTTTCAATTTTACCTTCGCCACTATCTTTGCGATAGTCATGCGCCCAGCCCTTATAAACATCAACACCTCCTTCACTGCTGTAGGGTATTTCCCATATTTCTTGTGCATTACTAAAGGCAATAATGAAGCTATGCCGAGGAGGAATATTATACATCGCACTAATTTTATAATGATCTCCTTGCTTACTTCTTGTCCTAATTGTTTTAATTATACGGTTATCTTTAGTGTTAATAATAGTGATTTCATCAGCAGCTATATTGTGAGTAATCTTATAATTACCAGTATTTGAAATCGCAAAGTTAGTTGAATTATTTGCTTGTTTTTGAAGATCAATGTCAGCAATGTTTTCGGTAGAAAATAGTAATAAAAAAATAAGTAGGCTGTGTTTTAAATAAATTATACGGCTTATCATTACCATTTCCTCTGTTATGTTTTATTTATGTTGCACCCATGTTTTATCTATGTTTTGTTTTATCTTTATTTTGAATGTATCAAGAAAACTTACCGTTGATATTACTTTTCTTGCCGAGGTAAAGTATGATTTAGATCATTTTTACAATAGAAACAATTATCAATTACTTTTTGCGATTAATTTTTTGACCTAGATCATACACTCATTTTATGATTGCTTTATAACTAAGCGACATTGTTTTTACTATTTTTATAACTTATTGGATCAAGTCATGTTTAAAAAATCACTAATCAACATTGCATTAGCCAGTGTTTTACTACCTTCTGCTTTTGTACACGCTGATGATGATGTTATCCATCAAGGAATTGATGAACAAACAGAAACTATGGTTATTATTGGTAAAACACCTCGTAAGGTGCAAGATGTTGTTGGCTCTGTTTCTGTTATTACCAGTGACACCATTGATGAGCAATTAGTCCATGATATTGCTGATTTAATTCGTTATGAAGTGGGAGTTAATGTTGTTAATTCAGGCAGTCGGTTTGGTAATTCAAGTATTGCCATACGAGGTATTTCAGGTAACAGAATTGTTACTGAAATTGATGGCGTACCAGTGGCAGAGCAGTTCAATATTGGCAGCTACTCTAATTCAGGGCGAAGCACGATTGACCCGGAGTTAATTAAGCAAGTTGAAATATTAAAAGGACCAGCCTCTAGTACTTATGGTAGTGATGCTATTGGCGGCGTAATTAGCTTTGTGACTAAAAAACCCACCGACTTATTGAGTCAAACCGAGAAAGAGTTTTATTTATCTTTAAAAACTGGCTATTACTCGGTTGATGACAGCCAACTTGTTTCTTTAAATACCGCTTTTGGCAATAACACTTCTAGCGCCTTAATTTCTGCTTCTTTTCGTAAAGGACATGAGTTTGATAATAATGCTAATTCAGATATTGCACCAGACACTCAAGATAATGAAACGCGTTCATTTTTAGCGAAATACTATCTTAATTTGTCAGATAACCATGAGCTAAGCTTTAGCTACGATTACTTTAAGCGCGAAGCACAAACAGATATACAGTCTATTTTGGGGTTAGGTCGCTTTAGTTCAACGACGGCTTTACAAGGTGATGATGAAACTAGCCGTAAAGGTCTTTCAGTTAACTATGACTTTGTATTAGATCATGACTGGTTAGAAGGTGGTGTTATTCGGTTTTATGATCAAAGTACTGATACTAAACAACTTAGCGATGAAGCTCGAACTTCTCGAGGTACCAATTACCAATATGATCGTGATTTTTTCTTTAAGCAAGATATTACCGGTTTACGGTTAAATTTTTATACTAATGTGAATTCGGCGGCATTAACGCATCATATTGGTTATGGTTTTGAGTACAGTAAAGCTGAAACTGAAGAATTACGCATGGGATTACAAACTAATGTTGATACAAACACTTCAACGAACATTATTTTATCAGAAGTGTTTCCGGTAAGAGATTTTCCTATTTCAGAAGTAGAAGAAACTGGCATTTACTTCAATGATGAAATTACTATTGAAGGTACGGCTATTACGATTATTCCGGCTATTCGATATGATAATTATAAATTATCACCAATAGTAGACAGTATTTATTTAGCAGATAACCCAGATCAAACCGTGGTTTCAATCAGTGAAGACAGCTTTTCACCTAAATTGAGTGTCGTTTATCAAGTTAATGATAATGCGAAATTTTATCTACAATATGTGAAAGGCTTTAGAGCACCACCTTTTGAAGATGCCAATATTGGCTATGATAATGCTTTGTTTAAAGCGCGTGCTATTCCAAACCCTGACTTAAAATCAGAAACAACCGATGGTTATGAAATTGGCTATAACCTAGCGAATGAGCATCACCAATTCGACTTAGTGGGTTTTTATAATGATTATAAAGATTTTATTCAAACCAAAGTTAATTTAGGTTTTGATCCTTCTGTAGGACGCATTATTTTTCAATCTCAAAATATTTCCAATGCCAAAATTTATGGCTCAGAGCTCAGCTATAAATACAGCAATTCTGATTTGCTGTTAGCAGGGGATAGTTACACCGCATACACTTCTTTGTTTTGGAGCAAAGGTGAAAACAAGGAGACAAATGAAGCCATTAATGAAATTGAACCTAATAGAGCATTAATGGGCGTGCAATGGTTAAATGCTAATGAAGATGTTTCCGTGGCGCTACATGCAAATTTTGTTGAAGGAAAAACAGATATTGATGATCCTAATGCCGATGATCCAGAAACAAAACTTGCAACAACAGCTGGCTATGCAACCTTTGACTTAATTGCTAATTATCACCTTAATAACCAATTAACACTGGCGGCTGCGGTTAATAACTTAACAGATCGCCAGTATTGGCAATGGTCTAATGTTAACGGCATACAGGCTGATGATCCGCTATTAGCGACGTTAGCCTCTCCGGGAATTAATGCTTCTGTTCAGTTGAAATATACTTGGTAGCCGAAACATTATATCAGTAAGTTAGTGATGGTATTAGTTACCCTATATGGGTATAAAAAATATACGGGCACGTAAAAACAAAAAACGGTATCAGTGTTAGCTGATACCGTTTTTGTTTTTCTAACTATATAACCTTGTTTTCTCAATTTTTTTACTATTGATAATTAATTCGGTAGCCACCTATTTTTAATTTATTCTACCCCTCTATCATGTAGGTACTGAGAGTAAGCTTTATCTGTGCCATTAATATGATTAATTAGCCAAGCGGTTAAATACTCACTAATCTCTTTAAGCGAATCGTGACCTTTTTCTTGGTAAATTTTAACAAATTTTTCTACTTGATTAATCATTTCTTTGTGTTGAGCTTTATGGGCAATAACATCGGGGTATTCATTTTCATCCATAAGTTTTTCTTCACGCTGAAAATGGTATTTAGTGTAAGAAATTAACTCTTCTAACGCTTCTTTTTCAAACGCTTCACTCATTGCATAATCGTAAGCAATGGTAAATTGATTTAATAAGCTAATTAATTTTTTGTGATCTTGATCTATATGAAGAATGCCAACACTGTATTCTTCTTTCCATTTTACTTGAGTAGTATCCGAAGGGGCTTTTTTGTAAAGTATAGGAATTAATAGTAAAACACCGATCAAAATCCAAGAAATTGGATTACTGAAACTAGATAAAAACCCAAGAAATATAGCAACAATAATAAGTCCGATAACAGTTGCGTAGATGAAAGATTTAGTGCGGTTATTCATTTAATACCCTTATAAAAAATGTGGTTAAGTTGATGATATTGCAAAACAATTAACGCTATATTCTATCTTTTATATATTAGAAGTCACTAAAATAGCGGTTTTTTATTGACCTTTATCAATTTGTTTTTCCTATTTGGAATACTTTCTTATAAAACTTGATCTGTATCACTAAATGAATCATAAAATTACCGGATAGTAATATCTTGTTACACATAGTAGTACCAAGTTGACTAGTTCATTTTATATAAAAGAAACTAGTTTTAAAATTTATACTGAAATTATTAGCTCATTTCGTTATTCATACTATAGTAGTTTACGGTAGTAGATTAAGGAAGTTTTGAGTTGTTTTCTTATAAATGTCCTTTACAACAAGTTTGATTCATTAGTTTAACTGACTGATATATGAGTAGTTAGAAAATTTATTTGAAATAATAATCTACATATAAAAACAAGTAAAAACATGAAACAAGTAAAATATTATCTGGAGAGCAATCAATGAAAAAAATTAATTATAGTCTTTCAGCACTTGGTTTAGCTATAGGTATGGCGGCAAGTGGTTTTAGTCTGTCAGTATCAGCCAATGAACCTACTTTATCAGAAGCAGATTTTGAAAAGTCCAAGTTACAGTATTTCCAACGTTGTGCCGGTTGTCACGGTACCTTACGTAAAGGTGCTACAGGTAAAAATTTAGAACCAAAAAGCACCTTGAAAAAAGGCCAAAAGCGCTTAGAGAAAATTATTGCTTTAGGTACTGAAGGCGGTATGAACAACTTTGACGATTTGTTCAGTAAAAAAGAAATTGCCAATATGGCAACGTTTATTCAAATGACACCGCCAGTACCACCGGAAATGTCATTGACGCAAATGCGTGGTTACACTAAACAGTTTATTGCTTTAAAAGACTACCCAACTAAACCACAACATGATCTTAACTGGAACAATTTCTTTATTGTTATTGAACGCGATGCTGGTACCGTTGCTATTGTTGATGGTGATACTAAAAAGATTATCAAACATATCAATACCGGTTATGCGGTTCATGTAGTTAAAGGTACTGAGCACCATAGTACTCAACATGCAAAAGATGTTGGTCGTTTCTGGTTCACTATTGGTCGTGATGGTAAAGTGACTAAAATTGATTTATGGCAAACGCCTGACAAAATGCTAGTTGCAGAAACTAAAATGGCGTATGACGCACGTGATATCGCAGTTTCTGGCGACGGAAAGTACGTTATTGCAGGTGGTTACTGGCCTTCTCATTTCGTTATCATGGATGCTGAAACGTTAAACCCACTTAAAGTGGTTTCAACGCGTGGTTACAATACCAAAGGTGAATTTATCAATGAAGCGCGTGTAGCTGCAATTTATACGACGCCAAATGAGCCTACGTTTATGGTTGCGGTTAAAGAGCTTGGTCAAATGTGGCAAGTTGATTACACCGACTTAGATAACCTTAACATCACACAAATTGATTCAGCTGAGTTCTTACATGATGGCTTCTTCGATCCAACTGGGCGTTACTTCCAAATAGCGGCTAATGCTTCAAACAAAATGGTGGTGGTTGATACTAAAACACGTAAGTTAGAAGCGATGATTGATGTCGACGTATTACCACATCCAGGTCCTGGCGCTAACTGGATTGATAAAAAATGTGGTCCTGTGGGTGGTACAACACACTTAGGTGTTGGCTTAGTTTCAGTTTGGGGTAATGATCCTATGGGTCATCCAGATCAAGCATGGAAAATGTGTTACGAAGTTGAAACTGATGGTGCTGGCGTATTTATTCGTACACATGAAACTTCACAATACGTTTGGGCTGATCAGCTAAAACATCCTGAGCCAGAAATTCAACAATCTGTACAAGTGTTTGATAAAGACACCCATGAAATTGTTAAAACCATTCGTGTAACAACAGAGCCAGGTAAAGCGGCATTGCACATGGAATTTAACAAAGGCGGTAGTGAAGTTTGGGTTTCAGTTTGGAATCGTAAAGAAGCGAGTAAACCTACCGGTGAAATCGTTGTTTATGATGCTAAAACACTTAAAGAGTTATATCGCATTAAAGGCTTAACTACGCCTACTGGTAAGTTTAATGTTTATAACCGTGTCAATCACAAAACCTAAATAATCATTTACCTTGTTGCTGTAAGGTCAAATTTCAGCGTTAAAAGTACTCATTGACTAACGTCAACTCCGTGCTTTTGCCTTGAACTTTGACCATACAGCTTAAAGGCGAAAAGATTATTAATTACTAGTAAGTTGGAATTTAGCCCAACAAATATTAAAGGCATGACGGGTGTCATGCCTTTTTATTATTAAAAGTATTTTTCTAAGCGTATTTTCCACTGAGAGCAAACAATGGCTAATAATAATTTCAAAAAACCAAGCATCTGGTCTAGACGATTAATTCTTGGTACAACAGTTTCTGGTGCGGTTATCTTTTTTATTGTAGGTATTCTTTTTTGGGGTGGTTTTCACACCGCAATGGAAGCAACCAACAATACCGAATTTTGCATTGGTTGCCATGAAATGGAAGACAATGTTTATGAAGAATATAAACCCACTATTCATTTTACTAACCGTACAGGTGTACGTGCGGGCTGTCCTGATTGCCATGTGCCAAGACCTTGGATACATAAAGTTGTTCGTAAAATTCAAGCGTCGAGAGAAGTTTATTTTTGGTTAACCGGAAAAATTGATACAAAAGAGAAATTTAATGAACACCGCTTTGAACTTGCTCAAAGTGTGTGGAAAGCAATGAAAGATACGGATTCACGTGAATGTCGAAACTGTCACAACTTTGAATCAATGAATCCAGAATTTCAAAAACCTCGTGCACGTAAGCAGCATTTAAATGCCTTTGAAACAGGACAAACCTGTATTGATTGTCATAAAGGCATTGCTCACCATGATGTAAGAGACAAACTTTCAGATGAAGCATTAGAAGCCATAGAAGCGCCAAATCCGGATTATATTCGTGAAGTTCCTCAAGCCTACCTTGAAGGTTTAGCACGAGTAGAAGCAAAAGAAGCGGCAGAGGCTGCAATAATAAAAGCCGAGAAAGTGGCGGAAAAAGTAAAAGTTGAAAAACAAATTGCCGCAGCAGTAGCTCAAGCACTTGCCAGTACTGGCTCTACAGTAAAAACGACGAGCGAAAAAGCGTCGACAAAATCTAGCACTATTAATGTTGATTGGCATAAATCTAAGTCAGCAGATATTAGTGTATTCTACCCAGGTATTGCTTCAATGGAATGGATTTTAGGGCGTAGACATGGTGGTAAACGAGCCTTTACTAAAGGCGATCGATGTACTGAATGTCACGCTGAAGAAATTGCCGATATTGGTAGAAATATTGTTACCGGTGAAAGTGAGAAAGATCTAGAGCCTAATGTTATTCCGGGTAAACGCGGTAGTATTGATGTCGCTATTGATGCCACTCATGATGATGAAAATCTTTATTTAAGATTTACTTGGAGCGATGGTGATCACGCACCAGTACCTTTTGTTGACGGCGGTAAAATGGACCCTGAAAACCCGATGAAACTCGCGTTTATGATTGCTACTGATGATGTTGAATATGCCGATAGAGCGGGGTGCTGGGGAACCTGTCATGCTGACGCTAACTCGATGCCTTTTGCACCTGAACAGGCAGTATTGAAAGGCTCTGATTTAGCTAATCGACTAAATTTTAATTCGGGTTCTGGTAGTGGTTCAGATTTAGGGGTAACTAAGTACCTGAAAGAGTCTCGTACTAAGTTAGAAATAAAAGGTCGAGGCGGTAAAGCGTTAGGTGGTTGGGATAAACTCAAAGATGAAGCTGATATTAAAGCGGCACAAGATGCTAGCCAATTTATGGATATTGTTCGCTATAAATCAGGCTCTGGTGAAGTAGAAGATGGTCAAATTTTAGCGCAGCGTGATATGCACGCAGGTATGGGCGCGGTTGTTGAAGCGTCACTGAAAAATGGTACTTGGTCTGTGATCGTTCAACGTAAATTAAAATCAGATCAAGCAGGTGATGTGAGTATTGAATCAGGTAAAGTGTATAATTTTGGCTTTGCTATTCATGACGATTACTCAAGTGCTCGTTACCATCATGTTTCATTTGGCTACAAATTAGCGCTTGATAATGATGAAGCTGAAGTGAATGCAATCGCTCAGTAAATAGTTTTTAGTAGCGAGTTAGGCGTTATGAATTAGGTGTTGCGAGAAAAGTTTGTTGATCGTAACGCCTAACTAATAGCTCGTACCTTGGCTATATGTTATGATCCGCAGCCTTATTTTACGCTATTTGAATGCCGATTATGAAAAGCTTTAAAGAATTACTTAAACTAACTAACGAACAAGAGCAACCGCAACGGTTAATGTTTTTATTCGCTAATGCAGAATCGAAAAATCCTAAAAAGAGTAAAAAACATCAGCAAGGTACAATTTCACCGGTAATGTGTGTTGATAAATTACCGGAAGAATTAACTACCTTTGCCGCGTTGAAAAAAGAAGCCGATTCAATAGAGAAAAATTGGAATTTTGTTTTTATTGCTAGTTTAAGTGGTGAAAACGGCATGACACCAACGCAAGATGACGCAGAACCTTTTTTAAACAAAATGGTTAATGATGTACAAACGGGTAACAATGTTGCTCGTTACGTTATTTATGATCGAGAAGAAAATCCCATTGAATTAGAAAACAATAATTAATAAATAAAGTCGTGAGCGGTGAGTAAATTATGTCGAAGAGCGCCTTATTTATTGCTTTTTTTGTGATTCAAAAACAGTAACCATTGACATATATTTTCGTACCTCGCAGCTTATAACTCGAAACTGAACTTTATGAAACCCAACACATCAACGGCAATGACACTCTTAATTAAGCAAATTAAAACGGCTTTGCCCTTTGATTTGCCTGAACATGAAGTTTGTGCAGGTAAATGTGTTGGCTGCCCTAAAAAAATGTTGGAATACATGGGGTGTGAGTTAGATCATCATCAATGCCAACTTGATAATAGTGAAATACCAAGCTTGGGAGAAATTAGTGATTTAGCGAGAATTGCTAAAAAAGTGCATCGAAGTATGGCGCGAAATAATCTTGTCTAAACGGGCGTGAAGTGTAGTAGCTCATCTGTGATCTAACAATTCTATTCTTGTTCAATTTCTTGTATGTTTTCTAGGCTTGAAAGCCCCCAAAACGAATTGTTTTTACGCGTTAGAGACCAACCTTTGCGGATTAATACTTTACGAATGTGTAGATTCATATAACCATGGCCGAATAAAACAATATTACCCTTTTCTTTAGATAATTCTACTAATTGCTCCGCAGCAACTTCTGCTCGTTTTCTTGCTGATCGGTAAGATTCAAAGGAACCATTTAAACCGAGCATCCAGAGTAGCCTACAGAGATAAACCCAAGTCATCGCTTTAAACTTAAATGGTAATTTATACCTAGGTATATCCATTTCCTTGTACAAAGGTGAAATTAAATCTGGTTTTCTTCCTGTATAAATTTCAGTTGAATGTATAGCACGATTAAGATGGCTAGAAATAAGGTAAAATGACTTTAGCTCAGTGTTTATAACGTCAGGCCGGCTATTTTTAGCAACACTGGAAAAGTTATACCGACGGATCCAGTTTGTATATTCACACGCATTTAAAACTGGATTATTTGCCGATGTAGGCTTTCCGTGCCGAATTAAGATTATTTCCATTAGAAATATAACACCTCATTAAAAACCAACTGTTTTTTGTTCTTGTTTAACCGCTTGTTAGGCATGTATTACCTAATAAGCTTTGTTAAAAACATACTATAAGGATCTTCTTTGTAATTTGAAAATGGCTGACATACTTCAAAGCCAAAACCTTTATACAGCCTTTGAGCAGGAATAAAAACGTTCATTGTCCCAGTCTCTAGACTTACTTTTTCGAAAGATTCTTTTTTGGCAGCTTCCAACATGTGAGTTAATAATCTAGCTGCAACACCTTTTCTCAAAAACTGCTGAGAAGTGCGCATAGACTTTAGTTCTACATGTTTTTTATCTAGTTTTTTTAAAGCTCCACATCCAGCTAAATCACCATTAATCCAAGCAGTCCAAAAAGTAATATCTGGTGCTTTGAGCGAAGATAAATCAAGAGCGTGAACACTTTCTGGCGGGGAGTGTTTTAGCATATCTTCGTGGTGCTCTTGTAATAATTGTTTAACATCGATACTTTTGAGATTATCAATTTGAATTTTCATAATTCTCCAAATAGATCGTAATATACCTAATAAATTATTACTGAGATATGATCCAGATATTTTTCTGTTTAATCAGTTGTATATGTTTTGTACTGCACTTATTTTTAGCCAAAATGTCTCTTGGCAATGATTAATAAAACTTTTCCGTTTAGGTTTAACATCATAATTATCAGGTTCAAATAAAACTTCATAGTTAATAAAACACTCTTCGCAAACTACTTCTGAATTAGAAAATATACCATCTTTTTCAACACACTGTTTTATGATTACACCATTTCTAAACTTAACTATTTGCTCTGAATAATTAGTAATTATGCCATCATTCTCTACTGACTCTTTTACAGTTTTTCGCTCAACAACAAACTTACCCGCATAGGGGCTGTTGATAGTCGATACGTATGTAAATAAGTTATTCATATTAAATACACCATAAAACCTGAAGTACACATAAAGCTCTGTGAAAAGCCCTACTTAAACAGCTGTTATATTTCAGTTTCTGTAATTATTGATAATATGGGAAATTTGTTTTCACCAAATGAAACAGTAATTGATTGTGTTTCATTACCTTCAAAATTTATTTTAAATTCTAAGGGGGGTTTACGAATTCCATTTGCAAACAAGGCCATTAGATGCCCATTTTCAAAAGATCTTCCTCCTGTTGATGAGTTTCTTACAGTTATAACTGCCCAACGCTCACCTTCCTCGTTGCTCATGACAACATAATTAACTAGTTCAAAATCACTAGATTTAGGTTTAATGCCCCTATCGTTAGGGAATGCAAGTTCCAGATTGTTTGGAATAACACGATCAACAGTTAATACCTCCGTGTCATTTGCAAAACTTGAAAAAGATAAGAGGAAAAATACTGAAATGATAACTTTACGCACGAAATGCTCCCTGAAATATAATGCCCTGTTAGCAGCGCTGTATGCTACTCACCGTTTATTCTTTTGTTACGTTTAGTGCGCCATTTATCAAATTCCTCTTGAAAAGATGAACCTGATTTTGCCGCATAAAACCTACCAGTTGATACCACTATTAAAATACAACCTATAACAACGTTGAGAATAGACTTTTCAACTATACCTAAATAAAGAAGAAATACAGCGATAATAGCTAAAAAAAATTGAGCGAACATAAATACACCTTTTTATAAATACTTCGATTTGAGGCTAATAAAACTTGAGCGTTTTAAGCCTGCTAACGCTCTGTAAAAAGTCCCACTTGAACAGCTTATTAGGTTTTTATACAACCACACCCGCTTTTGGGTTACTACCATAATCATTAGCATCATGGCTATCTTGGACTAAGAATACGAGAAGAACAATAAAGCCAATAATTGGAATTAAAGCAATTAACTGCCACCATCCACAACGTCCAGTATCATGTAGCCTTCTTGTAGCAATACTGATACTTGGAACCAATAGAGCAAGACCTACGATCATTGAAAGGATATCTAGACCAAGTACAGCTAAAATGACACTGATAATGATATAAATAAGTATGAACATCCAATATTCTGTTCTTCGTGCTCTACCATTGAAGTCTGCATATTGTTTTAGTGCGCCTATAAAGTAATCCATTTTGGACTCTCCTTGTTGTTGATAAACTCTTTGAAAACCTAACGCCCTAGTTAAGGCGCTGATAATTGTTTGCTAAAATGTGTAGCGAAGCAGAACCTAGCCAATTATTTTTAGTCCTGTTAATTTGCTTGTTATAACGCAATTAGAAAATGTTATTATAATCATTTTTAATAAAAATCCACATAAATAATCCCCAACCCATTACCTCAAAAGGGAATATTAAGATGAAAAGGTATAACTTAATGGTATCCCAAGAGTTATCCCCACCCAAAAAATACCCAACAAAAAAATATACAATTGGAGTTAAAAAAATACCGCCAATAAGTCCATGAAAAAGTACATAATGCCATTTACCTTTAGAGACAAATCTTTCAATTTTTGATGACTCTGTTGAATCCATTGAGTACTCCTTGCTATGCGGTTAGTATGGAAAGAGCCTAAATAAGTAGGTTATTCAAACAAATATTTTTACTACCTTTACTTTCATAATAGCGTAGCATATCATCAATTTTTCTTTCATCATAACTCGTAATGCAATCTATAAGGACATTAACGCCATAATTTGCTTTGCGTAAGTTGTAACAGGTAGATTTAACACAAAGAGTGGCATCTGCTCCTGTTATATAGAAATCACATATTTCATTTTTACTAATAAAGTCTGTAAATTCTATACTGGTTAATGCGCTTCCTTTGTACTTAGTAAAAACATTTTTTGATACTATTTTTAAATCTGAAACTAATTCAGACCCAAATGTATTGGGTTTAAGTATCCTTGTGCCTGCTGATAAATTTTCATGTCTTATATAAATAACATGAATATTATTATTGACTGCCCAATCAATAGCTTTATTGATATTGTCAATAATATCCTTGTAATTCTTTGTTATGTCATTTTGAATATCGATTATTACTAAGGCTTTTTTCTGCATACACTTTCCTCCTTTTATTGGTTTGATGAAACTAATATAGGTATGAGGAGTGACAACAGTATGTCAGCAGTGTTTAAACTATTTATAATTTATTTTAAGTTCATCAACTAATTTGTTGATTTCAGAGATTAAACTTTTTGGGGAGTGAATTCGAAAACTATTTGTAAACATTAATAACCAACGGGCTATACCATCAAGATAGGGAGTAAAGAAAGTCATTTCAATTTTATCACCTTTCTCTATTTCTTGGACAAAACCAAAAAAGTACTTTTGATTGTTGGTATATTTGGCTACAGCTTTATCAAAAGATATGATTACTTTTTCTAACTTTTTTTCTTGAGAAATTTGTTGTAAGTATTCTTTTAAGGTAGGGTGATTTTTTTTGAAAAAAGTGTCCTCAGGAATTGTTTTTATGATACGGTCAACACGAAAATCGCGATATTCATTTCGAAGTTTGCAAAAAGCAATCAAGTGCCAATGGTTTGAATAGTAACAAATACCTATTGATTCAACTTCTCTTTTTGTGCTTTGCTCACTATATCCGGCAAAATAATCAATAGATAAAACTTGTTTATCAGTGATGCATTGTAAAATGGTTTGCAGAATTTTAGCTTCAGGTTTTTTATATGCATTTTTTGAGGGTATGACCTCAATATGTTTATCAAGGTCTTCTAATAAATCCTTTTCTGAATGTCTTAAAACCGCTTTAATTTTAAACATTGCCGATTTGTAGAATCTTTCGGTAGAATCATCGGACATTTTTTCAATAAACTTTTCAGCAGTCAGGAGAGCAGTTGCTTCTTCTTTGGTAAACATTATTGGTGGCAATTTGTAACCATTCATAATTGAATAGCCAATACCTGCTTCACTTAATATTGGAATACCCGCTTCTTCAAGTGTCTTGATATCCCGATAAACAGTCCGCAAACTGATAGAAAACCTATCAGCAATATCTTTTGCTTTTACAACCCTTTTGGATTGAAGTTGTATAAGAGTAGCTGAAATTCTATTGATTCGGTTCATTGATTTCTTTTTTTATAAGTGACTGAATTCGAGTTTTGAAACCTCAACTTTTCTTTTTCCGTTTAATTGCCTTGTTAGCACTCTTTATCATCTTTAACTTTGATATCAGACCAAAATTGAGAGTCATCTTGAAATCTAGAAAATTGAAAACTGTTATTGGAAAAGCAATGAGATATCCCTGCTAGAATTGATGTTTTACCACAACCATTTGGTCCCGCAATAAAATTAAAGCCTTTATTAAAGGTTATATTAAGTTCTTTGAATTGCCTTATATTTTCTAAATGTAATTTTTCTATATAACTAGTTGTCAACTCCGACTCCCTGTTTAATTGCTTGTTAACCGTTTTTAAGCTGATGATGGTTAAGGTTTTCTATACGTTCAGCTAACCAAACCTTTATTATTGACTGTCTAGTTACACCAACGCGACTTGCTTCGCGATCAAGTGAATCTATCATCCACTTAGGGAAGTCTACATTAACTCTTTTGGTTGTTTGTGTAGTTCGTTTAGCTTGAGATAAATCAAGATTAGCAAATACGTCATTGCCATCATCAAACTCTTTATCAAAATCAGAAGCTTTCATAAAATTTCACCTCATTAGTTCTTGAGCGTCTAACTGAAGTTATGCGAACATTACTATTTCGATAAGTTATAACAGCAGACCAGTGCTTACTATTATGGAATGCAATTATAACAAAACGAGGTTTATCGCTTGTATTTGCTAGGATCTCAACTAAGTCAGGATCATTCCATAGTAATTTAGCTTCCTCAAAGTCGATATCGTGTTTATCGAAATTAGTTTGGCTTCTATTTGGATCATATTCAAAAATATACATAGAGTAAAAAGTATACCTTTTTGATGTAAGATGCAAGTTTTAGATAATACGGCTAACGGCCCATTAACAGGCAAAATATAGTTACTTGCAGCCTAAAAAGAGTTCACACAACAAAATGCACTAACGAAGATAAAAATCAGCCGGTTTAGTCAGTAGCCAACTAAGAGCTTAGCGCTCGCTTCTCACTAGAGAGCTCGTACATAAGTATGCATTTATTCTTTTGTATTAATTTTTTGTTGTTGACAGGAGGGAGTCCATATAAGCGAAGCGGAACTTAGCCAACTGTAAAAAGTCCTACTTTAACAGCTTGTATGTTTACTTTTCTAATTCTGCAACTATATGTACAGTGTTAACATGACAAACATTTGAAGTTACTGAAATACTATACTTAGACCAATCAAGGTATCCTTCTTTAGATATATGAACATCATATATCCCATCTCTTTCATAAGCACCTTGAAATAATGATGAATTATCACAACTTCCTGACATCTCACTTACGATTTCTTCAGAGAAACCTGTATCTTCTATGATCACTGTTGCGCCACAACCAATAAAATCACCAGTATCTTTATCCTTCACTTCTATTGTGATCGCTGGAACGTACTCTTCTGTACAAGCTACATCACTAGAATCATCATTTGAACTGTTACAACCTGCTAAAGCAATAGTACAAATTATAATTAATTTTAAAACACTACCTTTCACGTTAAAACTCCCTCTTAATTTTCTTGTTATGTGTTTGTACACATTACTATTTTTTACTCATTGTTGCCACGGAATCAAAATCGTTTAAGTCCACTTCAATCTCTCGTTCTCTGAAGAAGTTAATAATTTTTTTAGGGTAAATAAAATAGCCGTTATAACGGCATACTTTCGTGCGTAATAAGTTAAAAGATAGTAATGCGATATAACCTAAGTAGAAAAATGGGAGAGAACCTAAGAAAGTAGTTTTCAATATCTTTAAGCCTAAATAGATTAAAAAGACACCTGCTAGAAAAGCTATAAATTTATGCTTTTTATACTCAGGGTATTCATTGAATTGAAAGTAATCGAGTCTATTCATATACCAGTTTCCAGTCTTGGAACCTGATTCATTCAAATATCGGCTTTCTCTAAATTTCTTGTTTGGCATTATCTACCCAAATTTCAAGTGAACCTTAACTATAGAAACCAATGCCCCATTAAGAGGCTTTTAATTGTTGGCTAAAATGTTGAACGCAGTGAAAACAGCCAACTGTAAATTTTCCTGCTTTAATGACTTGTTATGTGTAAATTAGTGATACCGCCAATCCCAGTACCATAAATACAAACCCAATGAACTGGATTATACCTGCTGCTTTACCATATGATTTCTTAACCTCTATTTTAAAAGATATGTCTTTCGTAAATAAATCAGCTGGAACCAAACTTTTACTTGAGTACGCCATACAGAAAAAGCCAAGACCTAAAAAAAAATATGATGGCCTTGATTCGCTAATGCCTAAAGTAAAATTGAGTATTCCAATACAAACCCAAAATAAGCTTGGCCAATGAATACCCTTTTTACTTTCATCTTGAGACATTTGATAATCCTTTACATATAACGCCCACTTAAGCGGACAAAAATTGTTGGTTAAAATGTGAAACGAAGCGGAACCTAACCAACTGTTTTTTGTTCCGTTTAAAGTGCTTGTGTAATTTTACTTATTTTGACACTCAATAATTTCGAATGATTCGGATGAAGCTTTAGAGTAGATAATCTCAACATCTTTGTCAGCATCATGGAGTTTTTCTATTATGCTTTTTCTAGTTATATTCGATTGGCAACCAATTATAATTTTAGTCAGCCTTATATCATTATTAAATGGTTGAAAGTAGAGACCGTTTTCTTCTTCAAATTTTTCCAATACCCTTATTACTCTGAACTCTTTTTCATATTCCCAATGTTTGAACTTTGTCAGTAATATTCTGATAAATATTTCATTCTCACTCATTAACGCACAGTCTAACATTTCTGCCTTATATTCTACTTTTTGTGCGTCGCCATCTCCGAGCTCAAGTTCAATACATAAGCCTTGATGATTATTTGCATAATGAGCCCATTGAACTGGATTTGACCAAATTTCACTAAAACATAAAATCCCAAATTTTTCTGAAACTTTTCGTTTTGTTTCTTTGAGACCTGTAAGCATTTTTCTGCTACTAGACTTTATACAAAGAAGCTCAAAAGGATCGTTGAGTTTCATAAATGTTGAAGCCTTTATTTTCCTGTTCGCAATATTTTGCAAACCAAATTTCTCATCCATGTAATGATACAGTTTCACGGGATCTCCTATTGCCTAACAGCTTATTATGGAGGCTTCACAGTAATGTTCGCCCCATAAACGTTATTCAATTTAGGTTAATATCCCATAATTTCAAAACAGTAGAAACTAAAATTTTTAATTTATTTCTTAAATATTACTGAAATTTCTCCGTAATATGATCCAGATAATACCGTGGATGATCTGTTGTATAAATATGCAGATATAATTATCAACTATAAAGAGCTTGGCTTAAAAGCAAATTTACCTTTTCTTTGTACTTTGTTATGCTAATTATATCAATTAATTAGTAAATCTAACTCGTTTTTATCTGCCTATGCCAATGAGAACAATGGCCAATAAAGAAGTGTATGTGTCTATTGTTGGCGCATTTATCGCAACGTTGTGTGCTTCTTTTTTTAGTTTTAATATTCTTGAAGCAGAAAATCATCCGATGATTTTAGCCTCAACGGGGGCTTCTGCAATGTTAATTTTTGCGATTCCACATAGCCCCGTATCACAGCCTTGGCCGCTGGTTGGTGGGCATATTATTTCTGCCTTTATTGGTATTAGTGCTTATTATTTAATTCCAAACCCCATTTTAGCGTCATCCGTTGCTATTGGCTTGGCTATGCTTGCCATGCACCATACGGGCAGTATGCACCCACCTGGCGGGGCTACCGCAGTAACAGCGGTTATCGGTGGTACAACTATTCATGAGTTGGGTTATTATTTTGTGGTTGTGCCGGTATTTTTTAATTCCATTATATTGCTATCGATAGCCATGGCTATTGGTACTTTTAGAGAAAAGAATCCATTTACTTAACTATTCGTTACTTGATGAAGCGTAATTTAATCAAGTAATTATTGTCTTTTGTCGTACTAAAGTACGCCCTACCTAAAATAGCACTGAATAAAAATATCATCGTTATGTTTAAATAGCGATAAAAAATCAAAGACTGATTTTGTGCTCAACTGCCCACATTGCCGCTTCTACTCGTGTTTTCAAGCCCAGTTTTTTAAATAGGTTTTTATTATGAACCTTAACCGTTGCCTCGGTTATACCGAGTTTTCGAGCGATGTCTTTATTGGTTTTTCCGTTGGCAATAAGTTTTAAATTTTCTAGCTCACGTTGGGTAAGGCTTTGTAGTGGGTTATTTTTGGTTTGTGGCCTTAGTGAGCGAGCTAAAATTTGAGTTAAGGGGTTGCTAATAACAAACTCCCCTTGTATGGCGAGGTTGATTTTTTCAATTAAATCTTCAGGTTCACTGTCTTTTAATAAGTAGCCATCAGCATTGCATTTTAACGCTTGAAGTACATCAGTTTCGCTATCAGACACGCTAAATATAACCACTTTACTGCGAATATTAGCGCGTTTAAGTGCACTTAAGGTTTCAATGCCACTTAAGCCTTTCATGTTAAGATCAAGCAAGATTAAATCGGGGGTGTTTTTTATGGCAAAAGTGATTGCTTGCTCACCACAACCAACTTCACCAATAATACTTAAGTTGTCTTCTAAAGAGATAAGTTGGGCAACACCTTTTCGTAACATAGGGTGATCATCAACGAGTAATATTTTGGCATTTTTCATGTTGTTTTCTTCGCTTCTTTAGTGATCACTCATAAGTTAACTATTGTGATTTTAGGTTAATGACTAAATTCAAAATTAATGACAGTTCCTTTAGGAACTCTGGCATGTGAATGTATGTGAGCATTTAATGACTTAGCACGTTCTTCCATGATCCCTAAACCAAAATGTCCTTGTTCTTTAACAAACTCAGGTAAGCCGATACCGTTATCCCAAACTTGTACTTTAACTTTTCCCTTAACGAGCTGAACAGAAACACCGGCAAGTGTTGCTTGTGCATGGCGATGAACATTAGACAGCGCTTCACGAACAATTTGCAGTAAATGTATTTCTTGATTAGCGGTTAAGTAGTTTTCCGGTAAACGATAGTTAAATTCAATACTGTGCTGACACTTAGCGCTAAATTCAGTAACCGTGCCGTATAAAGCATTTTTAATAGAAGGATCATCTAATTTAAGTCTAAAGGTTGTTAGTAATTCTCTGAGTTGTAAATAAGCATTGTTTAGGCCGGTTTTAATATCCATAATCGTTTCTTCTACTTGTTCTTTAGGTAACTCTTTTTGCATTTTTCGAGTTAATAAGCTCATTTGAACTTTTAAATAAGATAGCGATTGTGCTAAAGAATCATGTAGTTCTCTGGCAATAACGGCGCGTTCTTCAACAATTACTAGCCTGTTTTCACTGGTTCTCTTTTGATCTAATTCAATTGCGGTGGCGATGATATCAGCCATACCTTGTAAAATTTGTTTTTGCCAAGCATGGGCTTGTTTGTTTTTAGGGAGTTCCCATCGTAAATAACCAAAGAGGCGGCTTTGTTTTTCTAATGGAAATTGATGGTAGTTAAAACAAATATTATCAATGCTTTTATTTTTCACGGTTATATCAATCACTAAATTATTTTGTTTACTGTCATTAACCTCAATATTAACTTTACCAAAGCCAATAAGTTGCTCTAAATCGCTAATAATATGGTGATCTATTTGATACGTTGGGCTGTTTTGCTCTGACAACGTATATCCCGCTAAATTACGCGCGGCACGGTAAAGAATATTTAGTGATTTATTGCTGCGTGTCAGCTCAATTGTTTTTTCATCAACACGTTGTTCAAATTCTTGGTAGGTTGATTTTAGTTCATCAGACATTTGATTAATGGTGTGCGCTAATACCCCTAACTCATCATTTCTATCATAACTGGCTTTAATGTCAAAATTACCTTTCCCTGCTTCTGCCGCAACATTAACTAATTGTTTTAGTGGCACAATAAGCGTGCGATTGAGTTTGAACAACACAAAGCTTGCGACAAGCAAAACTAAAAATAAGGATAAGCCTTGAATTAACCGTAATAAACTGAGCTTTTTTTCTGACTCTAATTGAAATAAAGTGACGAGTTGATCGAGTTCACTAACAAACGAATCGAAATCTTTTGTTTGCTGACTTAATTGTATTTTTGTCTTGTTTTGATAAATTCGTGAGGTTGGGGTATTTATTTTCTCCCATTGCGATAATATTTTTTCATATTGTTTTTCAATAGCGCTTTTGTCTGTATTTTTAGTTTTATTTCCAATGAGTAAGCGGCTCAAGCGCGTATTAAAATTATCTATTTCTATTTTCACGGCTGTTTTATTAACGCTTTGATCTGAAAAATAAGCACGAGATATTCTCATTGCTTGCATTCTCAGTGCACCGGCATTATTTATTTGAGCGGCATCGCCATTTAAACTATCCGTGACTAGCATAGAAGAAATCATGCTCACTAAGCCTAATGTTATGATCACCGCCATAATTTGCCCAGCTCGGGCAATAAGCGAAGAACTTGACTCAGAAAAGTCGTTTGACGTGTTATTTTTTAGCATGCTGTATTCTATGTAAAAACGAAGATAAAAGCATGCTGAATTTTTAGTGTTAATCTCTCATTGATGGCAAACTACTACTTAATAGTTAGGCTAATATAGTTACGGTGTGTTGGTATGGTTAATTTTTATAAAATACTTTAAATACAGGTAGATAAGGTGTGTTTTTGTGTACTACTTTAGTGGTAGTTTCGCTTGTTTTGTAGAGTGGTTGCTAGTGAAGAGTTGATCCAGATCAAGTATTATGCGTTTGCAGGTTGTTATTTTAAGCTCAGAAAAACAATTATTCTTTATAAAAGCTATTCTTTATAAAGACATGATTTCAGCTAGGTTTAGCAGAAATTAACTTTAAAAGTACGGATGAGTTGGAGCAAACAATGTCAGATATTCAAAAATGGGACGTAGAAGATCCCAAGTTTTGGGAAAGTGAAGGTAAAAAGGTTGCCAATCGTAACCTTTGGATTTCAATTCCCAGTTTATTATGTGGTTTCGCGGTGTGGTTATACTGGGGTATCATAACCATTCAAATGTTGAACTTAGGTTTTCCATTTGCCAAATCTGAATTATTCACTTTAATGGCGGTTGCTGGTTTAACCGGTGCTACTTTACGAATTCCCAGTAGTTTCTTTATTCGCTTAGCGGGTGGACGAAATACAATTGTATTTACTACGGCATTATTAATGATACCTGCTATTGGGGCAGGTATTGCGTTGCAAGACAAGAATACGCCATTATGGGTTTTTCAAGTGCTTGCGCTTTTATCTGGTCTTGGTGGCGGTAACTTCGCTTCTTCAATGTCAAATATTTCTTTCTTCTTCCCGAAAAAACAACAAGGTTTAGCTTTAGGCTTAAATGCAGGTTTAGGTAACTTTGGTGTTACTACCATGCAAATTCTTGTGCCATTAGCGATGACTTTTGGTTTATTCGGTGGTGAATCAATGGAGCTTGTTAATACATCAGGCACCTTGATTGGCAAAATTCCGGCTGGCTCAGAAGCTTGGATCCACAACGCAGGCTACATTTGGTTATTATTCTTAATTCCTCTGACGGTTGTTGGTTGGGTAGGGATGAATAACATTAAAGCGTCACACGTTACGCCTGAATTACCAAGTTCTGCGGGTTCATTTTCAATGATCACTGCAATGTTAGCAGTTGGTTTTGCTACCGCTATTTTTGGCTTATGGTTAATGCTTCCTGAAAAAGTGGGTGGTAGTGGCTTTGGTATAAGTAAGTGGATTGTTTTACCGATAGTTATTGGCTTAACCGTTTTCTTATTAAAACTTTTCCCGGGTAAAATTAAAGAGAACTTAGCGCGTCAATACAAAATTTTTGATAATAAGCATACTTGGGCCATGAGTATTATTTACACCATGACCTTTGGTTCTTTTATCGGTTTTGCAGCAGGTTTTGGTTTATCAATTAAAGTTATTTTCGGTTATCAGCATGTCATGATTGATGGCGTGATGAATCATGATATAGCGAATGCTGCAGGTCCTAGTGCGTTAATGTATGCTTGGATGGGACCTTTTATTGGAGCATTGATTCGTCCTGTCGGTGGTTGGGTCGCTGATAAAATGGGTGGCGCTAAAGTGACACAAATTTGTGCCGTTGTTATGGTTGCTTGTGCTATTGGTGTAGCGCATTACATGAAACTTGCTTATGCCTCTGAAACACCACAAGATTACTTTGTACCATTTTTGGTGTTATTCTTAGTATTGTTTGCTGCTACGGGTATTGGTAATGGTTCAACTTTCCGTACTATTTCAATGGTATTTGATAAAGAGCAAGCAGGTCCTGTATTAGGTTGGACATCGGCAGTTGCAGCCTACGGCGCATTTATTATTCCTAAAGTATTAGGAGAGCAAATTAAGTTAACTACGCCTGAAAATGCACTATACGGTTTTGCCGTGTTCTACGCAGTGTGTATTGTAATTAACTGGTGGTTCTACCTTCGCAAAGGTGCTGAACATCATAACCCTTAATTAATTTGGGTTGTAAAAGGAGAGTTGGCTAGGGTCAGCTCTCTTTTGTGTTTTAATTATTTAGCTATATTTTTTAATCGTAAACTTAAGTAAACCGCACTAATTGTTAACCGTATTTTTTGTTAACTGTACCATTTGTTAACAGCACTATTGTTTAACGGTGTAATGATTAGTATTGATTAGTAGAAAGAATTCAAAATTATATTTCTACTGGTACCATTTCAACGGAGAAAAAAGATGAGTAACTTTCTTGATCGCCTGCAGTTTTTGAAAAAGAAAACTGGCGAGTTCAGTGATGGTCATGGTGATACCACCAATGAAAATCGCGAATGGGAAAACAGCTATCGTCAACGCTGGCAACATGACAAAATCGTACGTTCTACTCATGGAGTAAACTGTACCGGTTCTTGTTCTTGGAAAATTTATGTTAAAAATGGTTTAGTGACTTGGGAAACTCAGCAAACTGATTACCCTCGTACTCGTCCTGACTTACCAAACCATGAACCGCGCGGCTGTCCTCGTGGCGCAAGTTATTCTTGGTACTTATATAGTGCTAACCGTCTAAAATATCCTAAAGTGCGTAAGCCATTATTAAAATTATGGCGTGACGCTCGTGCTTCAATGGATCCCGTTGATGCATGGGGCAGTATTGTTGAAGACAAAGCAAAAGCTGATTCTTACAAGTCAAAACGTGGTTTAGGTGGTTTTGTTCGTTCTTCATGGGAAGAAGTTAACGAAATTATTGCTGCGGCTAACGTATATACTACTAAAACTTATGGTCCTGATCGCGTTATTGGCTTCTCACCGATCCCTGCTATGTCAATGGTTTCTTATGCGGCGGGCTCTCGATACTTGTCGCTTATTGGTGGTGTTTGTTTAAGTTTCTACGATTGGTATTGTGATTTACCGCCGTCATCGCCAATGGTTTGGGGTGAGCAAACGGATGTTCCTGAATCTGCCGATTGGTATAACTCTAACTATATTATTGCTTGGGGCTCCAATGTTCCTCAAACACGTACGCCAGATGCGCATTTCTTTACCGAAGTTCGTTATAAAGGTGCTAAAACCGTTTCAATTACCCCTGATTATGCCGAAGTTTCTAAACTGACTGATGAGTGGTTAAACCCTAAACAGGGTACTGATGCTGCATTAGGTATGGCATTTGGTCATGTTATTTTACGTGAATTCCATTTAGATAATCCCAGTGAATACTTCACTAATTATGTTCGTCAATATACCGATTTTCCAATGTTGGTCGTATTAGAAAAACATGATGATGGCGCGTCTTCAACAGGAGAGCAAAGCTTTAAGTCAACACGTTTCTTACGTGCCAGTGATTTAGCCGGTGATTTAGGTCAAGAAAATAACCCTGAATGGAAAACAATTGGTTTAGATGAAAACTCTAACGAATTAGTGTCACCTACGGGTTCTATCGGTTATCGTTGGGGTGAAAAAGGCAAGTGGAATATTAAAGAACGTGAAGGTAAAACTGGCGCTGAAACTAAACTTCAGTTGTCACTTATTGGTGGAGATATTTCTCCCGTCGCTTTCCCGCATTTTGCTGCCGATAATTCAAATAAAGCTTGGACTGCTTGTGATCAAGATGAAATTCAAGTACGAAACGTACCCAGTAAAATAATTACCGGTGCAGACGGAAAAGAATTTTTAGTGGCGACGGTTTACGATTTAATGATGGCAAACTATGGTCTCGATCGTGGTTTAGGTGGGGGCAATGTTGCTACTAGCTATGACGATGACATTCCTGGAACACCAGCATGGCAAGAAAAAATCACCGGTTTAGCGCGTGAAAAAGTCATTAAAGTTGCTCGTGAATTTGCCGATACGGCGAATAAAACCAAAGGTAAATCGATGATTATCGTTGGTGCCGCGATGAACCATTGGTATCACATGGACATGAACTATCGTGGCCTGATCAATATGGTAATGATGTGTGGTTGTGTTGGTCAATCTGGTGGCGGTTGGTCACATTATGTTGGTCAAGAAAAATTACGTCCACAAACAGGTTGGTTGCCATTAGCATTTGGTTTAGATTGGTCACGTCCACCACGTCAAATGAACGGTACTTCTTTCTTTTACAACCATTCTTCGCAATGGCGTCATGAAAAAGTAAGTATCCATGAAGTGTTATCGCCATTGGCAAATAAAGACGATTTCCCTGAGCATATGCTTGATTATAATATCAAAGCAGAACGCATGGGTTGGTTGCCCTCAGCACCACAGTTAAACCGTAACCCGTTACAATTAGTTAAAGATGCAAAAGCGGCGGGTATGGAACCAAAAGATTTTGCGGTTCAAGAGCTTAAATCTGGCGGATTGAAGTTTGCTTGTGATGCGCCTGATGCGCCGGAAAACTTTCCGCGTAACATGTTTATTTGGCGTTCAAACTTACTGGGTTCATCAGGTAAAGGTCATGAATACATGCTTAAGTACCTTTTAGGTGCTAAAAACGGTGTGATGAATAAAGATTTAGGTCATGATTCAGAAGGCTTTAAACCTGAAGAAGTTGAATGGGAAGATAACGGTGCTACCGGTAAATTAGATCTAGTCACCACCTTAGATTTCAGAATGTCATCTACGTGTATGTATTCAGATATTATACTACCGACAGCTTGTTGGTATGAAAAAGATGATTTAAACACCTCGGATATGCATCCTTTTATTCATCCATTATCAACGGCAGTTGATCCTGCGTGGGAAGCTAAATCAGATTGGGAAATTTATAAAGGCATTGCCAAAAAATTCTCAGAAGTTTGTGTTGGTCACTTAGGTGAAGAAACTGACTTTGTTACTGTACCTATGTTACATGACACTCCGGGTGAATTAGCACAACCTTTTGATGTTAAAGACTGGAAAAAAGGCGAGTGTGATTTAATACCGGGCATGACAGCACCTAATATGGTTGTTGTTGAACGCGACTATCCTAATACCTACAAGAAGTTTACTTCTTTAGGGCCACTACTTGATAAATTAGGCAATGGTGGTAAAGGTATTAATTGGAATACTGATGATGAAATTAAATTATTAGGTGAATTAAATCATAAGCATACCGATGAAGGTATCAGTGAAGGTCGTCCAATTATTGAATCAGCGATTGATGCTGCGGAAACTATTTTGACTTTTGCTCCAGAAACTAACGGCGGCGTTGCTGTTAAAGCATGGGCAGCCTTAAGTGAGTTTACCGGTATTGACCACACGCATTTAGCGAAGCCTAAACAGGAAGAGAAAATTCGCTTCCGTGATATTCAAGCACAGCCACGTAAGATTATTTCTTCGCCAACGTGGTCAGGTCTTGAAGATGAACATGTTAGTTATACCGCAGGTTACACTAACGTTCATGAACTGGTACCGTGGAGAACCATTACCGGTCGTCAACAGTTTTATCAAGATCATCAGTGGATGCAAGCTTTCGGTGAACAATTTGTTTCATATCGCCCACCTATTGATACCAAAACAATTGATGTTGTTAAAGGTAGTAAAGATAACGGTAATAAAGAAATTGTGTTGAACTGGATCACGCCACATCAAAAATGGGGTATTCACTCAACATATTCTGACAATTTATTAATGCTGACATTGTCTCGTGGTGGACCCATTATTTGGTTAAGCGAAATAGATGCAAGTGAAGCAGGTATAGAAGATAACGATTGGGTTGAAGTATTCAATGCTAACGGTGCTATTGCTTGTCGTGCGGTGGTTTCACAACGTGTAAATCAAGGCATGGTTATGATGTACCACGCTCAAGAGCGTATTGTTAACGTACCGGGCAGTGAAATGACAGGTACTCGTGGTGGTCACCATAACTCGGTAACGCGTGTAGTAATGAAACCTACTCACATGATTGGTGGCTATGCGCAACAATCTTGGGGCTTTAACTACTATGGTACTGTTGGTTGTAACCGTGATGAAATGGTGGTTGTTCGTAAGATGGATAAAGTTGACTGGTTAGATGATGACGGTTTCGAAGCCGACAACAAAGACAAGTTACCACGCGTTTTACCCACTAACCCTGATGAAGCTTAAGGAGTAACTGATGAAAATTCGTTCTCAAATAGGTATGGTACTTAACCTTGATAAGTGCATTGGGTGTCATACTTGTTCAATTACTTGTAAAAATGTATGGACGTCTCGTGAAGGCGTTGAATACGCATGGTTTAATAACGTTGAAACTAAACCGGGTATTGGTTATCCCAAAGATTGGGAAGATCAAGACAAATGGAATGGCGGTTGGGTTCGTAAAGCCAATGGTAATATTGAACCCAAAATTGGTGGAAAATATCGTGTATTAGCGAATATTTTTGCCAACCCTAATATGCCAGAAATTGACGATTATTATGAACCGTTTGATTTTGATTATCAGCATTTACATACGTCACCAGAAGTTAAGCACCAGCCAACGGCTCGTCCGCGCTCTGTGATTACCGGTAAACGTATGGAAAAAATCGAATGGGGTCCAAACTGGGAAGAAATTCTTGGTACTGAGTTTGAAAAACGCTCTAAAGACAAAAACTTCGATAACATACAAAAACAAATGTACGGTGAGTTTGAAAATACATTTATGATGTATTTACCACGTTTATGCGAACATTGTTTAAATCCTGCTTGTGTCGCTTCTTGTCCTTCAGGCGCTATTTATAAACGCGAAGAAGATGGTATTGTTTTAATTGACCAAGAAAAATGTCGCGGCTGGCGCATGTGTATTTCAGGTTGTCCGTACAAAAAAATCTACTACAACTGGAAATCGGGAAAATCAGAAAAATGTATTTTCTGTTATCCACGTATTGAAGCAGGTCAACCGACTGTTTGTTCTGAAACTTGTGTCGGAAGAATCCGCTACTTGGGTGTTATTCTTTATGATGCTGATAAGATCAAAGAAGTGGCTTCAACGCCATCTGAAACTGACCTTTATGAGAAGCAGCTTGAAGTATTCCTCGATCCAAATGATCCAGCGATAATTGCCCAAGCACGTAAAGATGGTATTGCAGATTCTGTTATTGAATCTGCACAAAAATCGCCTGTGTATAAATTAGCGATTGATTGGAAACTAGCCCTGCCATTACATCCTGAATATCGCACGCTGCCTATGGTTTGGTATGTACCTTCACTTAGCCCTATTAATAGTGCTGTTGAGTCAGGTAACTTAGCAACCATTGGTAAAGCAGGTGTTATTCCAGATATTCGTGCGTTACGTATTCCGTTGAAGTATTTAGCGAACTTACTTACTGCTGGTGATGAAGAGCCAGTAGCGCGTGCGTTAGAGCGCCTACTTGCTATGCGCGCTTATAAACGCGCTGAGCATGTTGAAGGGGTTGAAGATCTTCAAGTATTGGAAGATGCTGGTTTATCTAAAAAGCAAGCAGATGAAATGTACCGTTACTTAGCGATTGCTAACTACGAAGACAGATTTGTTATTCCTTCAGGTAAGCGTGAAATGAACGTACCAGAAGCTTATGGCGAAAAATCTGGCTGTGGTTTTACCTTCGGTAACGGTTGTAGTGACGGTCAAAGTGGTGTCAATATGTTTGGTGGCAAAAAAGTTGCCCGACGTGATATCATCAAAACAGTTAACGTAGGGTAGGGGATAACATGTTAATTCTTAAAGTTATTTCACGACTACTTGATTATCCAACGGCAGATATGTTTGCTGCAGCAGATGAGCTAGTTGATGTTGTTGAAAAAACCGATGAATTGACCGTTGAAAATCGTGCGCAGTTGGTGGATTTTATTCGCCAACTTACCGCGAGAGACATTTTTGATGCACAAGAAAGCTACGATTTATTGTTTGATCGTGGCCGTGCGTTATCTCTATTATTGTTTGAACACGTACACGGCGAATCTCGTGATCGTGGTCAAGCAATGGTTGATTTAATGAATGTTTATAAAACCAACGGTTTTGAAGTTAATTCATCGCAGTTACCTGATTACATTCCACTCTATTTGGAATTTTTGAGTGAGCAAGAGTTTGCCTTTGCAGAAGAGTGGTTAGGTGATATTTGTCACTTAATGACCATGTTGTCAGAACGTTTAATTGATAGAGAATGTTATTACTCTGTACTTTTTGATTCATTGTTAGAGCTTTCAGGTCAAGAAGTTGATCTTGAAGCAAGAGCTAAAATTGCCGAAACAGTGAAACAAGAAGAACGTGATGACACGGTTGAAGTTATTGACAAAGAATGGGAAGACAAAGAAATTCGCTTTGATGATCCTATGAAAGCTAATTGTTCTTCTGATTCCAATTCAGCCAATGGTTTACAACAGTCTCAAAATTCATTAGATCCTAATACTGTTCATCAAGTGCCTATTAAATGGCATGATGCTGATGCAGCACAAGTTAACGGGTTGTAAGGAAAATATTATGTCAAATTTAAATAATTTACTTTTTGGGATTTATCCCTACATTGCTATTGCTGTGCTTTTTATTGGCTCTTGGATCAGATATGACCGTGAACCTTATTCTTGGAAAGCAGACTCTAGCCAACTTCTCGACCAAAAAGGTTTCCGCCTTGCAAGTAACCTATTTCACATTGGTATTATTTTTGTGTTGTGTGGTCACTTTGTTGGTTTATTAATGCCAGAGTCAATTTATCATCACTTTATTTCAAGTGCCGATAAACAATTGCTTGCTATGGTTAGTGGTGGTTTCTTCGGCGTATTATGTTTAATTGGTTTAGTGATGCTGATTAACCGTCGTTTAAATAACACGCGTGTTCGTGCTGTATCAAAAACCTCAGATATTTTTATTCTGTTGTTATTGTTAGTGCAATTACTATTGGGCTTAATGACTATTTTTGCTTCAATGAGTCATTTAGACGGTAGTGTAATGATCATGTTAGGCAACTGGGCGCAAAACATTGTAATTTTACAAGGTTTTGAAGCTGCTGCGGCAATTGCACCGGTAGGTATTATCTATAAACTGCACGTATTTGTTGGTTTAACCATGTTATTGGTTTTCCCATTCACACGTTTAGTTCATATTATTAGTGTTCCTGTGAAATATTTTGCACGTAACTACCAAATAGTTCGCCAGAGATAAAACTCAGGAGATAGTTATTTAGGGAAAGTCATTTAGTTCAACTGCATGCTATTACTTGCCTTTGAACTATCTACCTTCTCCCTAAGCTATATCTAGTTTTATGAAAGGGTGGTTTTTATTTATTAAAAGTCACCACTTTTTAAATCAGCTAAAATAAATCAGAAATAAATATAGCTAAAACACTTACTTATAGGTTGTTTAACCATATTTATTTAACAACCCCATTTACATTGTTGTGCCTCGCTTTGCTCGTGACAACCTATATAAAATTTTAGCTATGTAGGTCGATGCTTGCCTCGACAATAACACCCAATAGAGAAGTATTATTATGAGTTCATGCGGTACCCAAGAAACAACCACACCATCAAATGAAGTTTTACCGGTAATCACTGTTGATGGCACTGCTATTGCCGAAGCTGATTTAGCTAATGAATTACAATATCATCCGAATAAAAATTTTGGCGTGGTTGTTCAACAAGCAGGGCAAGCTTTGGTTATTCGCCAATTATTAATAGACGAAGCAAAAAAACAAAATCTGGTATCTGACGCTGAAAATGAAGAAGAAGGGATCCAAGCATTGCTCACTGATAACGTCAGTTATGATGATCCGAGTGCAGAAATTTGTCAGCGTTATTATGATAACAACAAAGAAAAATTTATGACGATGCCGCTAATGGAAGTTGACCATATATTATTGGCGGCGGCTAAGGATGATATAGAAGGTCGTGATGCGGCGAAAAATAATGCCAAAGTGATAATTTCACAGTTATTACAAGAGCAAAAAAATAAAGAGCCTTCTACTTTTGCAGTATTCGCTAAAGAATATTCTGCTTGTCCTTCAAAAGAAAGTGGCGGTAATTTGGGGCAACTAAGTAAAGGGCAAACAGTGCCTGAATTTGAACGTCAATTAATGCCATTGCCTGAAGGAATTAGTGATAAAGCAATTGAGTCTCGCTATGGTTTTCATGTGGTTAATATAAACCGTAAAATTGAAGGTAAGCAGCTTGAATATGACATGGTGAGTGAAAAAGTTCGCGGTTATTTAATTAACAGTGCATCACATCTTGCTATTCAAGCCTATATTCAAACCCTTGTTGAACGAGCTGAGATTGACGGTGTAGAAATTAAATTCAGCGATGAAAATATTCATATATAATGCTATTGCTAAACATACATAGCGTGGGTCAGATCGTGCTGTGTGTGTTTAGATCTTTGTTTAATCTGAGCGGGTTAATTCCCAGTCGCTTGCGGCGTATTGTAGGTTGGGCTAAAGCCCATCAATTTGACGGCATAAATGCCGACCTACATTTAGTTCATAATAGTCCTCTCTTCGCGAAGCAAATTTGAGCCTAAGCGAAAAGCCTTGGCGTGAGGTTGTTTAATCAAATTTATAATACCTATTTCACTAAATGAGTGCTCACTTAACAAGATCAAAAACCTAATAAAACAGATATAATTATTCATTATTATTGATATCAAAAAACGCGATTTTTCCCTTTAATCATACGTAAACCTTCTCGATTAAAACACTCTATTAATGGGTTTTCAGACATATTACTCCGCCAAATAAATGAAAGCTGACGTTCCATCTTCAATTCAGGAACGTTGAGCTCAACCAAGTTTCCTGCATTAATCGATTTTTCAACATCTAAATAAGGCAAGCATGTCAGGTAAGGTCCATTTTCAACAAGGGTACGTAGCAAAGGGACATGCTCATACTCTCTCCATACATCAAGATTTGAAACAAATTGGCGAATAGAACTATCAAATACATTACGCGTACCCGAGCCCTGTTCTCTCAATACCCAACGCACTTGCTCAAGTTGTGAAAAGGAAACTTGAGCAAGCTTAGCAAAAGGATGGTGACCTGCTGCCACCACAGTTAAATGATCACTACACCAAGTTTTTTGTTTTAGACGAATATCATCACACCGACCTTCGATGATGCCAATATCGTAACGATAATCAAGCACACCATTAATCACTTTTTGCGTACTTTTAACATCTAAAGAGATTCGTATTTCTGGAAAATCAGTATCAATAATACTGATAAGCTCAGGAATAAGGTGCTCTGCAGGTGTTTGACTTGCGCACAAGCTCAATTCGCCACTCAGTAAATGTTGATCAACAAAACCCTTATCAATATTACTGGCATCTTGTAAAAGTCGCTTAGCTCTAGGGCGTAACCAGATCCCCCAGTGGGTCAGTTTCATCTTTTTACCTTGACGCTCTAATAAGGGTCTACCTAACATTTTTTCTAACTGAGACAATGACATACTGGTTGCAGACTGAGTCAACGCAAGCTTGTCGGCAGCTAAACTGACACTGCCAAGTTCAGATACCGCATCAAATACCGCAAGTTGCTTTAATGAATAACGCATAATTAGGACTACTGTGAATTACATATAGCCACTATTTTACACACTCCAATCATTAGTATCAAATTTACTGATATGAAACCCAACTAAAATCAATTTTACCTAACTAAAAGTTTAACTTATCCTAAAAATGTTGATAACGCTTGAGAGTAGAATTTCACTCTATCGTTATCACATTAAACTTAGAAACATAATCGAAACAACTTTAATAGGGAGGCAAGATGACAACCAATAACGATGCATCAAAGCCGATATTCACCCCAGCAGAAATGATGGTAGAAGCAGAAAAATTTGCACTTAGTAAATCAGAAAAAAACACAAGCACCATTATAAGCCTAGCCATCATGGCTGGTATATTTATAGGTTTATCTTTTGTCTTTTACATTACCGTGACAACCGGTAATCAAGCTGGTTGGGGAATAAATCGCTTTATTGGCGGTATAGCCTTCAGTTTAGGGCTTATTCTTATCGTGATCTGTGGCGGAGAGTTATTTACTAGCTCGGTACTCTCTGCTATTTCATGGGCCAATAAGCAAATTAGCTTGAAGCAAATGTTGGGGATTTGGGCAAAGGTATACCTAGGCAACTTTATAGGCGCGATCCTACTACTTTTCTTAGTAATGGGAGCACAGTTATATCAACTGAATGATGCGCAATGGGGATTAAATGCTTTAAATATTGCGCAACATAAGCTACATCATTCACCGCTACAAGCATTTTCTTTAGGGGTACTTTGTAACCTATTAGTCTGCTTAGCCATTTGGTTAACTTTCAGTAGCAAAAGTGCTATCACTAAGGCAATGATGGTGGTACTGCCCGTCTCTATGTTTGTTAGTAGCGGCTTTGAACATTGCGTAGCCAACATGTTTATGGTGCCTTTAGGCATATTAATCCAATCATTTGCTCCAGAGTCTTTTTGGGTATCTATACAAGCACTTCCAACACAATATGCCGATCTAAATTTCTTTAATTTTATCAGCGCAAATTTACTTCCTGTAACAGTAGGAAACATCGTAGGTGGAGCACTACTGGTCGGTTTATCCAATTGGAATATATATAGCAAACCTAAGCTCAAACTCACTAAACAAAAAACCATTGAAACAACAACATTAACCTCAATTAAGGACACCCTTATGAATACTACAATCACCGCAAAAGATATTATGAATACAGAACCAGCAATATTAAATGTAGACATGCCAATTCCTTTAGCAATGGATGCATTATTAGATAAATCAATAACTTCTGCCCCTGTATGCGATAGCGATGGACGCTTAGTCGGATTTTTATCTGCACATGATATTATGGTGGAACTTTGGTGTGAAGACTACCAACCCACAAAGGAAAAAAAGGTAGTCGACATTATGAGCCGTAACACCATAGCTCTCAATGCCAATGAAAGTTTGGTAAATATTGTCGAGTTTTTTTGTATTGATAAAGAACAACTGTATCCGGTATCAAGTATGGGAATTGCTACTCAATACACTAGTCTTTCACTGGAAGAACGAGCAAAATCATCCGTGATAAAAAAACCTCAAGTTGTACCAGTACTGGAAAATGAGAAGTTTGTCGGTTTGATTACACGTTCAGAAATACTAAATGCTTTACGTCCTATCTATGGCGAAAAAATAAACCTAGTTTATGAGTCTGAACTAGCCAGTAAAATTGCATAACCAAAAATAGTACTAAATCATCAGCCAGAATTAATGGTTCTAAAGGTTAAGTTAATTCTGGCATCTTGCACTTTTTTTGTTGGAGGTAATCGGTGTAGCCAGTAACGTTGGGTTTCTCCTTTCATTACTAATAAACTGCCTGAATTTAAAAAAAGCGAGATAACCTCTTTGCTTTGTTTATGCTTAAAAGAAAATTTTCGTCTTGCACCAAAACTTAAGGAAGCAATAGCGCCATTTTCTTTTAAATCTCTTTCGCCATCACTATGCCACGCCATACCTTCTTCGCCATTGTGATATAAATTAAGTAAGCAAGCGTTATAGGTCTCATTTGTCTGTTGTTCTACTAATTTTTTTAAACGAAGTAAATTTTTTGTCCAAGGTAAAGCACGCTTAGTGACATTTGAATAAGTGTATGAAAAGTCTTGCTCAGCATACCAAGCCACCTTTCTTTTGGTTTCAATATGTTTACCAAAAATAACAGCTTGATCGCATCGCCATTCAATTTCATTTAATAGAGTGGTGAAATGCTGTTCTGCTTCTAAATCAGGAATTATTGTTCCGTAATATTCAACAAAACCATCATTAGGCAGTATATTAATGGGTTGATCTAATCGTTGTTCAAATAAGTCCATAGTAGCAATCTCATTATTTTTTGTTTTAAGTCATAAATACCTCAGTTGTTATTTTAACTTAAGCGAGCAAAGTGTTAATCTTTTCGGGTCAAATTATTAATATAATTTATAAAAGCAATTTATCAACATAACTTATAAAAAGACATGAGTATGTTGATAACTCAGAATTCATTGTTAAATATACTGCAACGCTTGTAGGTGTTCTCTTTTTTAGTAAAAGAGCAATAAAAGGGTAATAATTATCCTGACAAAGCAAAGATTTCTTCTGAGTGAAATACTTATTTAACTAAATAAGTCTTAAAAATTGAAACTTTTAATCAACTCAATTTGGAAATAACCCATAATGACATTCAATAATAAACCAACAAAATTAGCGCTTGCGATTAGTTTTGCGTTAACCGTTACCGCATGTTCAGAGCAAAATACTAAACAAGCAACACCAACAGAGCAAACACAAGTTGTTGATGAAGTTTCAACACTGGCGCCTCAAACCGCCGAGTTTAACTGGATAGCAGAGCGTTTTGCCGATATTCGCGTGTTACGTTATCAAGTACCCGGTTTTAATGAACTTCCGCTAGCACAAAAAGAATTACTGTTTTACTTATACCAAGCCGCACTTTCTGGTCGTGATATGACTTGGGATCAAAACTATAAATATAACTTAACTATTCGTCATACTTTAGAAGCCATTATTTCAGGTTATCAAGGAGATAAATCAACAGATGATTATGCTAAGTTTGTTGAATATACCAAGCGAGTATGGTTCTCAAACGGTATTCACCATCACTATATGTCAGGTAAAATAATGCCTGAATTTAGCCAAGAAAGTTTTTCTGAATATATTAACTCAGTGGCAACTCAAGGCAAGCTACCCTTGAATGAAGGACAAACAGCAGCACAACTAATTGCTCAATTAACGCCTATTTTATTTGACGCGAATATTGCCCCCAAAATGGTGGACCAATCAGCGGATATAGATAACGTTGTTGCTTCCGCTGTCAATTACTATGAAGGAGTGACAGAAGCAGAAGTTGATGCCTTTTATAAAGCTAAAACCAATGTTGACGATAAACACCCTGTTTCTTGGGGGTTAAATTCAAAATTAACCAAGGTTGATGGTAAAGTTGTTGAACAGATTTGGAAAGCGAATGGCATGTATGGCAAGGCCATTACTGAAATTGCGCATTGGTTAGATAAAGCGTCGTCAGTGGCTGAAAATGCCCAACAGAAAAAAGCACTCACTTTATTGGCTAAATATTACCGAAGTGGTGATTTAGCCGATTTTGATGCTTATAACATTGCGTGGGTAAAAGATGTTAATTCAGATGTTGATGTGGTGAATGGTTTTATCGAAGTGTATGACGATCCACTTGCGTATCGTGGTTCATTTGAATCTGTTGTTTCGGTTAAAGATCATGAGGCGACTAAAGTCATTGCCGCTATTGCCGCTCAAGCGCAATGGTTTGAAGATAATTCTCCTTTAATTGAATCACATAAGAAAAAAGAAGTAAAAGGTATTACCGGTAAAGCAATAACGGTTGTTGTTGAATCTGGAGATGCATCGCCATCAACGCCTATTGGTATCAATTTACCTAATGCGAACTGGATTCGTGCAGAGCATGGTTCAAAGTCGGTCAGTTTGACCAACATTGTTGATGCGTATGATCATGTTAAAGGTGGCTCATTAAGTGAGTTTGCTTGGGATGAAGCAGAAATGAAACGGGCAAAAGAATTTGGCCCACTTGCTTCACATTTACATACCGATTTACATGAGGTTATTGGTCATGCTTCAGGGCAAATTAATGACGGAGTAGGCACACCAAAAGAAACCCTTAAGCAATACTCTTCTGCCCTTGAAGAAGGTCGAGCAGATTTGGTTGCTCTTTATTACTTAATGGATGAAAAATTAGTTAATATGGGGGTTATGCCAAGCTTAGAAGTAGGTAAAGCAAGTTACGATAGTTATATTCGTAACGGTATGATGCAGCAATTGCGTCGTTTGAAATTAGGTGATCAAATTGAAGAAGCGCATATGCGTAATCGTCAGTTAATTGCTGGTTGGGTTTATGAAAAAGGCGCTAAAGATAATGTCATAGAAAAACGCACACGTGATGGTAAAACTTATTTTGTGGTCACCGATTATCAAAAATTACGGACGTTATTTGGCCAATTATTACGTGAGTTACAACGGATCAAATCAGAAGGTGATTTTGCTGCCGGTCAAGCACTCATTGAAAACTATGCTGTTAAGGTTGATGAAGAACTTCACCAAGAAGTACTTACACGTTATGAAAAATTAGATCTAGCACCATACTCTGGCTTTGTTAATCCAAAATTAGAAGCTGTCTATGACGACGGAAAAATTATTGATGTAACCATTAGTTATCCTGATGATTTTAGTAAACAAATGCTAGAATATGGACAAAAGTATAGCTTGCTACCTTATATTAATTAATATAAGGGTTATATACTTAGTTCAGGAACTATTTGTAGGTCGATGCTTGCCTCGACAAAAGGTTATGAAGCTAACTTAAGAATGGCAAGCGTCGAGCCTCGCTAGGCTCGTGTCAACCTACAAACATATAAATTTACCATTTTATATGTTGAACTGATATGAAACGAAATGAAGTGGCTATTAATCTTGCTCTAAAAAGTTATTAGCCATGGCATCTTTTAATGATTTTTGTTGACGCTCTGCTTTTAAAGCTAAGTACATTACCATCATACAAACAGCTAATACACCGTATAACAACATAAAACAGGCACTATAAACGCCAATAACATCAACGGCAAAACCGAACATAATTGGTAGTGTACAGCCGCCTAATGCGCCAACAGCGGCAATAACACCACCGACACTACCCATATGGTTGGGGTAGTAATCATAGACAATTTTATAAACACTTGCTCGACCAATGCCTTGCGCTATGCCAATAACAAAAATTAAAAAGGTGAATACCCAAACATTGACTTCAAAGGATATTTCTACATTTTTATTTACACCGTGAATAATCATTGTAGTGGGAGGATAACTGAGGAAAAACAAACAGACCATGCAAATCCAAAATGCTCCCCAATTAACGGTTTTAGCACCAAAAGTATCAGCAAACCAGCCGCCAACGGCTCTAACCATACTTGAGCTAGTGACAAAGAGTAAAGTAAGGGCTAACGATTGTGTTAACGACAGTTTATAGGCTTCCATGTAGTATTGAGGAAGCCATAAAAGTAATGCCAAAAATGATCCGAAAACAAAGTAATAATACAAACCAAAACGCCATACTCGTACGTCTTTTAAAGGCGCAATATGAAAGGCTAAGTCATGGTTTCGTTGTTTTTGATAATATTTACTAATTTCAGGCGCAAATATACGGAATATTATGGCCATGATTAACATGCCTACCCCATAAATAGGCCCAATGCTTTGCCAGCCATAATCATCGACAATAAAAGGAACTAATACTAAGGTGATAGCTGCGCCCGCATTGCCTGCACCAAATACGCCTAACGCAAAACCTTGTCTTTTAGTGTCAAACCAATCGGTTACGTATCTAATACCTATGGTGAAAGAAACACCACTTAACCCTAAAGCGAAGCCTAATAAGATGTAACCAGAGAAGGTTTCTACATAAGGTAAATAGAATAGAGGAGGAACAGTTAACATCATTTGCCAAAAAAATAAACTTCGGCAGGAAATCTTTTCGGCTAAAAAACCAATGGGTACGCGAAAAATGGCACCAGTAAAAATTGGCGCAGCTAACAATAGACCAAACTCTGTGGCAGTTAAATGTAAACTGCTTTTAAGCTCAATGCCTGTTATTGAATATAAAGTCCACACTGAAAAACAGGCAGCAAATGCTAGCGTAGCTAATAATAAAGCACGATATGAATGACGTTGTTTAATGTCCATAAGGCCATATTCCATTTTTATTCTTGATATACCTTAACGATAATTGATTTTACTATGAAAACCAATACAATATAAAAGAACATTGTCTTTTTATAGAAAAATGACGTTTGTTGACATAAGTCAATAAAGACTTATTAGCAATAACGCAATATATACCTGTACTAGTTGAAGAAGCGAGCATCTTCAAGTGGAGCGGGTAAAAATTACAAAATAAATAATTCACTTTAAAAATTATTGCATTTACACTTTTCAGGAGTTCCAGAAATGTCACACGAAGGTAAAATGAATCTGTTAAATTTTTCAGATCCAAAAATAAAAACGCTACATGTTACGTGGTTCGCGTTTTTCTTAACATTTGTTGTTTGGTTCAGTCACGCCCCTTTAATGGTTTTTATTAAAGAAGCTTTTGATTTATCAAGCGCTCAAGTTAAAGCGCTATTAATTTTAAACGTTGCCCTGACAATTCCTGCAAGGATAGTTATTGGTATTTTGGTCGATAAATTTGGGCCTCGAATTATTTATAGCTGTCTATTAGTTATATCATCATTTATCTGTGTTGGCTTTGCCATGGCAGACAGCTTTGAGCAGCTTGCTTTATTTAGATTTTTACTTGGCTTTGTTGGTGCCGGTTTTGTTATTGGTATTCGACTAGTGGGTGAATGGTTCCCGGCAAAACAAGTGGGTATTGCTGAAGGTATATACGGCGGTTGGGGTAACTTTGGTAGTGCTGCCGGTGCAATGACCTTACCTACGTTAGCCTTAATGTTTGGCGGTGATGACGGTTGGCGTTATGCGCTTGGTTTAACCGGTGTTTTAGCAGGTTTTTACGGTATATTCTTTTATTTTGCCGCACGCAATACGCCTAAAGGTTCAACTTATTTTAAACCTAAAAAATCAGGTGGCTTAGAAGTAACTAGTTGGAAAGATTTTTATTTTTATATCTTTATGAATGTTCCTATGTATATTGCGCTTGCCGTATTAGCATGGAAATTATCACCATCAGGGGTGAAACTGTTATCAACGCAAACTATGTACATTATGTGGGCTGGTTTACTGTTATTGTTTATCGTGCAAGTTAAAGCTATCTGGCATGTAAATAAAGAAAACCTCACCAAGGGTGTTGCTGAGATTGAAAAGTATGATTTCAAACAGGTGGCCATTTTAGATGTATCTTACTTTGTAACCTTCGGTTCAGAATTAGCCGTAGTGTCAATGCTACCATTATTTTTCCTTGAAACATTTGAAGGCTTAAGTGCTGTGCAAGCCGGTATGTTAGCATCTGGCTTTGCATTTATGAACTTGGTCGCTCGTCCTACTGGCGGTTGGTTTAGTGATAAGTTTGGTCGTCGTAAATCCTTAATGATTTTAGTTGGCGGTTTAACGGTTGGCTACATGGTACTGAGTCAAGTCGATGGTAATTGGGCAATTCCTTTAGCAGTAATTGCTACTATGTGTTGTTCTTTCTTCGTACAAGCAGGTGAAGGTGCGGTATTTGCTATTGTTCCTTTAGTTAAACGTCGTATGACTGGGCAAATTGCAGGGATGGCAGGTGCTTATGGTAACGTGGGTGCCGTAACTTACTTAACCGTTTTATCGTTTGTTGATTACAGTACCTTCTTTATGGTTATTGCTGCTTCGGCCGCGATCATTTTCTTTGCCACTATGTTCTTAAATGAACCCAAAGGTCATATGGCAGAAGTGAATGCTGATGGAACTGTTGAGCTAATTGACGTTGACTAAATTGCTCGTCATATTTAAAAACGCAACGGCGTTCATCATTACTTTTTGTCTCCATCACATAGTGGACTAAGCTCAGGAGACAAAAAGTTCGATAGCCTTGTTGCAATTTCAACTACTTAGGGCAATGCTCTTTAAATGTAGGCTGGACTTTAGCCCGTCACATTGTTGAAATTAATACTAGTTCGATATGAATTCGAACCTAAAAAGAAGCAAATATGCCAAAAACCAACCACCTAACTGTTGATGTCGCTAGCCATTCCATTCAAGGCTTAAAAGATAATAACGAAGATGCGGTTGGTTTTTTTGTGCCTGACTATGCTGATTCCAAAGAAGGCTCTCAACTTGAATCTAAAGGTATTGCTCTAGCAGTGGCTGATGGTGTTAGTAGTGCCGAGGCAGGAAAAGAAGCAAGCCATACCGCAATATCTCGTTTTTTAAGTGATTACTTCCAAACACCAGATACTTGGTCTGTTAAACATGCAGGGCAAAAAATTCTCTCGTCTATCAACCTAACCTTATTTAAACGAAGTCATGAATTTGCCAGTGAAGAAAAAGGTTATTTAACAACCTTTACTGCGTTAGTTTTAAAATCGCGCCTTTGCCACTTCTTTCATGCCGGAGATAGTCGGGCTTATTTATTGCGACAAGGGAAGTTGAAGCAATTAACACGAGATCATGTTGCCAGTATAGGCTCAGGTAGAAGTTTTTTAGCGCGTGCTATGGGCATGGATAATTCAATTCAAATAGATTACAGCCAATTTACTTTAGAGGTTGGTGATATTTTATTGGCAACCTCTGATGGTGTGCATGATTTTCTTGAGCAAGATAAACTTATTGAGCTCATTTCTTCAGATGAAAAGTCGCCTAAAACGTGTAAAGAGCGTATCGAAAGCTTAATTAATGCAGCCTTTGATCATGGTAGCGATGACAATATTAGTGGCGTTCTTTGTCAAATAAGCGCGTTGCCCAATGAAAGTTTAAATGATTACAATTCTAAATTAACCCGTTTACCTTTTCCGCCGCCGCTTGAAAATGGCGTAATGCTTGACGGTTACAAAGTACTTAAAGAATTGTTCGCGAGTAGTCGTAGCCAACTATATCTTGTTGAAGATACTGAAACTAGTGAACAAATGGTGATGAAAACACCGTCAATAAATTTTGAAGATGACACCGGCTATATTGACCGATTTATTCAAGAGGAGTGGATTGGAAAACGTATTAACAGTAAACACGTTGTTAAAATTATAAAGCAACAGCGTCCTAGAACTTGTTTGTATTATTTAATGGAACATGTACAAGGTGTTTCGTTAGACGAATGGATGGTGAAAAATCACTTTCCTAAACCTAAAGTGGCAATAAAACTGGTTGAGCAAGTAGCAGAAGGTTTGGCTGCATTTCATCAAATGGAAACTATCCATCAAGATCTCAAACCGGGTAATATTCTAATTAATAATGCCGATTTGCCGGGAAATATTCAGATAAAAATTGTTGATTTTGGCTCTGTTTTTGTTGCCGGCCTTGCAGAAGTATTTATACCGTTAGAGCACGAAGGTGTTTTAGGCACAGCAACGTATTCTGATCCTAAATACTTATTAGGGAAAAATACCGGCATTCAGGGGGATTTATACGCACTAGCAACCATTACCTATGAAATATTTACCGGTAAATTACCGTATGGTAATAAAATTGAAGAGTGTCAAACCGCTTTTGAGTATGATCGATTGCGTTATATTTCTGCCAATGAAGCCAATCCTATTATTCCTATATGGTTTGATCGAACCTTAGAGCGTGGCGTGAGTTTTGACTTAGAAAAACGTTACGATAACATTCCTGAATTTATTTCAGATTTGAAAAAGCCTAATCCAACCTATTTACTTGATGATCCAAAAGTAACCAAAAATAAATCCCAAGTGTTGTTTTGGCAGTTATTGTCAGGTTTTTGGATCATTATGTTAATGCTAGTGGTTGCCTTGTTTACCCAAGGGTAAATATTAGCGGTTCTATAAATTAAAAAATAGTGTGTTATTTCCGGTGTGATTACCAGTATATTAATGCACGGTATAACCATCTTGTGCAATTAATTTTTGTGCTTTTTCAATGTCTAATTGCTCAATAGGTGCCGCTAAATAGTAAGGTAACTCTATTGCTTTTTCAGCTAGTTTAAGCATTTTACTTTCGATTAAACGCTCAATCACTGACTCTAAAGTGTCATCTAGACGTTCTGGCTTTTGTTGATACTGTTTCGCCATAAACGCAGTTAGTTCTTGCAAAGTATGTTTGCCATCAGCAAGTGATAGAACAACACCAAACCATTCTTCTAGTTTAGTGCTCTCTTGTGGATTGTTAATGTCAGCAAGTGCAACAATACCTGCTTTACGAGTAAAAATAACGGTGCGATAAAAATAGTGTGCTTTGTTCAAAAGAATTCTCTTAAAACTAAATTATGCTGGAAGTATATCACAGCAAATGTTTACATATATACTTGAGCCTTTAAGGCTTGTTACGTTTAAATAGAAGGGCATGGAGAATTAAAATGAAATACTTAATGGTTACCTTACTGTTATTTAGTATGAACTTGTTAGCTAAAGAGGTGGTTGTTGAAATTTATAAAATGAAATTTATTCCAGCAGAAATTACCATTGAAGAAGGGGATAGCGTAATATGGAAAAATATTGAAAAGCGACAATATCATAGTGTTTGGTTCAAACAATTTGATAAGGAAGAGCCTGATTACTTTTTTCCTGATGAAACATACCAGAAAAACTTTCAAAGAGCGGGTGGTTTTTCATACGAATGTGGACCCCATCCCCGTATGAAAGGTAAAATAATTGTGATTAAAAAAGCAGAATAAAAAAATTATCCTTAAAAAATATAGGGTTATATTTTGTGAGTCGACGGGCTATTTTTATTAAATTTAGTGTGAAAATGACCTGATTTATGAAACAATTTATTACAACTCTGTAAAAACTTGATTTCTATCAAGCTAATTTATTGGGTTTATAAGTTATTATCTTATTGCTTATTAACTTAACGCAAGTCACTAATGCAAGTAACTAACGCATGAATTTATAAAAATTCATTAAGGGAAACACAATGTCCGAGAGCTTCACTAAAGGCATGGCAAGAAATATTTATTACGGCGGAAGTGTTTTCTTCTTCTTGATATTTCTTGGCTTGACTTTTCATACAACAAAAGAGATGCCCAAACGGGATCATCGAGAAAATTTAACCGAGGCCGTAGAGCGAGGAAAAGCGCTATGGGAAAATAATAACTGTATTGGTTGCCATACACTCATTGGTGAAGGCGCTTATTTTGCTCCTGAGTTAGGTAATGTATTTAAACGCCGTGGTGGTGAAGCTGGCTTTAAACCATTTTTCAATGGTTGGATGAAAGCGCAACCATTGAATATCCCAGGTCGTCGTCAAATGCCGCAGTTTAATCTGACAGATGAAGAGCTTGACGATTTAGCTGAGTTCTTGAAATGGACATCAGAGCTTGATACTAATAACTGGCCACCGAACATAGAAGGGTAAGGTAGATGAATACTTTAAAATATCAATCACAAGCGGTAGCAAAGCCTTATTTTGTTTTTGCCATGATCTTGTTTGTTGGCCAAATACTGTTTGGTTTATTAATGGGTATGCAATATGTTGTAGGTGACTTTTTAGGTGGATTAATTCCATTTAACGTAGCACGTATGATACATACCAACTTACTTATTGTTTGGTTACTCTTTGGCTTTATGGGTTCTGCCTATTATTTAGTACCGGAAGAATCAGAAACTGAGCTATATAGCCCGAAACTTGCAATAGCCTTATTTTGGATATTTGCAGCGGCGGGTGTTGCAACTATTTTAGGTTACTTATTTGTTCCCTATGCAAGATTAACTGAATTAACCTTTAATGAATTATGGCCAACGATGGGACGTGAGTTCCTTGAAATGCCAACAATCACTAAAATTGGCGTTGTTGTTGTTGCGTTAGGTTTCTTGTTTAACCTGGGTATGACCATTTTGAAAGGGCGTAAAACAGCCATCAATATGGTCTTAATGACCGGCTTAGTTGGTTTGGCAGTATTCTTCTTATTCTCTTTCTATAACCCCGCTAACTTAGCGCTAGATAAATTGTACTGGTGGTTTGTCGTTCATTTATGGGTAGAAGGTGTTTGGGAATTAATCATGGGCGCAATTTTAGCTTATGTATTAATCAAAGTTACCGGTGTTGACCGTGAAGTTATTGAAAAATGGCTATATGTAATTATCGCTATGGCGTTAATCTCAGGTATTTTAGGTACTGGCCATCACTTCTACTGGTTAACAACGCCTGAATATTGGCAGTGGATTGGTAGTGTCTTTTCTGCACTTGAACCATTACCTTTCTTTGCGATGGTACTTTACGCTTTTAACATGGTTAACCGTCGTCGTCGTGAGCACCCTAATAAAGCGGCTACTTTGTGGGCATTAGGTACTGCGGTAATGGCATTTTTAGGTGCAGGTGTTTGGGGATTTTTACATACGTTATCTTTTGTAAACTACTTTACTCACGGTACACAAATTACAGCGGCTCATGGTCACATGGCTTTTTATGGTGCTTATGCCATGATTGTTATGACGCTTATTTCTTACGCAATGCCTAAATTACGCGGTATAGGTGAAGCCAATTGTAATAAATCACAAGTTGTTGAAATGTGGGGATTCTGGTTAATGACCGTTGCGATGGTATTTATCACCTTATTCTTAACTGGCGCTGGTATTTTACAAGTATGGTTACAACGTATTCCTGAGTCTGGTGAAGCGTTAAGCTTTATGGCCACTCAAGATAAATTGGCTATTTTCTATTGGTTACGAGAAATAGCCGGTGTTGTATTCTTACTCGGTTTAATCGCATATTTATGGAGCTTCTTTATTGTTGATAAAAAAGCAGCATAATTGCTAATATAAGCAGAATAACTCGTTATATTAGTTAGTCAAAACAAACCGCAATATTTTTTAATGTTGCGGTTTTTTTGTTCAAAAAATTCTTTTTAAGTCTATACTGAAAATAATTATTCCTCTTGATGTTCGTTATTTTTAGGTGTTTCCATGGTTTTAAAAGTTGCCCATAAAGTTATTTTTGGTTTTGCTATTATTTTATTACTGCTATTTTTTTCAAGTGTTAATTCAATAAATGTTTTAAGTGATATTAAGTTAGCAACAACTCAAGTGAATGATTTTGCCTTACCCATTCAAAAGCATGTCAATACGGTGCAAAAACAATTATTCAAGCAGGCGAGAATGTCATCGTCAATTGTTAAGCTACCAACCACGACTGCCGTAAAAGCATTAGAGCAAGAATTTAACAAGCAAGGTTCGGTATCAGCCGAGCGTATTAAACTCATAAATGGCATGCTTGATATTTTTCCTGAGATTAATAATTTAACTCATTTTTCATCAACCTATAAAAAATATACTGAATCGGTAAATGAAATGCTCGCTTATCGAATAAATGAATTAGATAAAAATGAAATTCTTATCGGTAAACAGCAAGAAACTTATGATGTGTTAGATGAAGCAAGTGCAATTTTAGGTGATTTATCTTTTTTAGAAGACGTCAATAAACAACGTCAAATTGACAGTATTATTGGGACTGCTAGCCGAATGGAAGGCTCTTTAATTAACTTAACCGAAGCCATTGAAGAAGTGATTTCACTAAGTACCATTGAAGAAGTTGCAGAGTCGAAGCAATCCTTTGATTTAGGTATTGATAATGTTCAGCAATATGTCGGGTTTTTAATAAAATTAGGCGAAGATTATAATACCGATGGTTTAATTGAACAGTTTGTTGAGGAATTTGAACGCTCTATTGACATGTTCCGTGGCGATAATAATTTGTTTGATCTTAAAATTTTACAACTAGAAGAGCAGTATGCATTAAATGAAGCATTTAAAACATCAGAGCGACATCTTAATGCTTCAATTAATGCCATAGACTCCTTTTTACAAGAGGTTGATAGTAATGTTGCTCAGTTACAAGCAAGTATTTTTGATAATGTTGAACAAGGAAGTCTAGAAACCCTTATTATATTTATAGTGATTTTTGTTGCCGGTATAGGTATTGCAGGAACTACTATAAAGGCAATGATTGGACCGTTAAAAGGGATCAATAAAGTGTTGTCTCAAATGGCTAAAGGAGATTTGTCTCGTCAGTTGAAAGTGACAACTGGCGATGAGTTTGGCGAATTGTCTACTAATGTAAATTTGGTTGTTGCCGATTTAAGAAAATTGATCGGTAACATCACAGAAAATACACAGCTGTTAAATCAAGCGGCGGAACAGTCAAGCAAAAAAATAGCACAAGTGACAGGTTCGTTATCGTCGCAAAAACAAACTATTGAGCATGTAACAATACAAACAGAGGAGTTGGGTCAAAGTGCCGATCATATCTTAGCAAAAGCAGATAGCGCAGAACAAAAAATGACAGATGCGTTAACACAAAGTTCAGAGCTTGAAAATACGGCGAATGTAACCAATGAACGTATGCATAATTTGGTTTCTATGTTAGATGATACCACGGGTGTTATGACGGTATTACAGCAAGAATCAGAAAATATTAGTGGCATTTTAGACACCATTCGAAGTATTTCAGATCAAACAAATTTATTGGCATTAAATGCCGCAATTGAGGCGGCCAGAGCAGGAGAGGCTGGTCGAGGTTTTGCGGTTGTTGCCGATGAAGTACGCTCGCTAGCGAGTAGAACACAAGCGTCAGCCACTGAAATTCAAACCATGATCGAGTCGTTACAAAATCAAACTGAAAAAGCAGTGCTAGACATTAAACAAGGCAAAAATGAAGCTAATAATTGCCAAGATCATACCAATCATCTTTTAGAAACATTGTTACTAATTACCCAAGCAATTGAGCAAATGCATCAAATGAGTACTGATATTTCAATGTCTGCAATTCAGCAAAATTCGCTAAGTAATAATATTAAACAGAATATTCAAGAAGTTGTTGATTTAACCCAGCAAAGTAGTGATAAGTCTACTTCTACCCTGACGTATAGCAACCAAGTGGCTGACTTAGCGGCAAAACTTGATGATTCAACCGGTGCGTTTAAAATGTCGTAATATTATTTTCTACGGTATGTTTTCATGCACTAATTGTAACAAAATATAAAAGATAGTTAGAACAGGATTACCAATGAAGCGAATTGTTTTATATAGCATGGAAAAATGTCCTCATTGCAAAACAGCAAAGTGTTATTTAGACGAGAAAAAAATACCTTATCGACTGTGCAATGTAAAAACGGGCAAAGGACAAAAAGAATTTTCAGCAACGGGCATGAGAGGAGTACCTGTTTTAAAAATAGGTGACCAGTTGCTTAACGGGTTTTCTATTCAGAGTTTTAATAAAATATTCCAAGGCTAGTAAATGTTTTTTTTGTACAATATTTAGTCATTTGTTATGTCGGTATTGGATTGTTTTGTGATAAGGTTGAAATTAGCATTAAATAAATTTATTTAAGTAATAATTCTTTTGTTACGTTGAGTTATGACTTATTTTGTCATGGATGCCGTACTAAATTGTTATGTTGTTAGTTATTCGATTTTCTGTCCTGAGCCTTTTATTTGGTTGTAGCTTTTTTGTTACTGCTGAAGAAAAAATTGATGCCGCTTATATTAAAAACATGGCCGTTGAAATTAATCATAAACCTTGGCAAAGCTATCAAAAATTACAAGCATTAAAGCCTCAATTCTCATCTTTTGATAAAGAAAATAAATTGTGGTGGTTATTAAGAAAAGCGCAGGCAGAAAATCTGCTGTATTTATATCCTGAATTTGAACAGACCGTTGCAGAAAGCCAAACACTTATCAATACCAATACGCTTGCAGAAATTGTTATTAATTTTGATCTGTATAGCGGCATTATTTCACAACGCCGGGGAAATTATAATCAATCGAAAAAGCTGTTAAAGCTTGCTTTATCTTATGCTCATGTTGAGAATTTTACCTATCTTGCTGTTGAAGCAAAAAAAGAACTGGCATTTACCCGCAGTTTAACCGAATCATTTGAAACTTCTTTGCTTGGTTTGCAAGAAGCTTATGTTGAAGCCTACGCCTTAAATGATAGTTTTCTCATTGCACTTATTAATGAAGTGTACGGCGCTATTTATGGTTATATGGATGAATACAGTAAATCTATTGAGTATTATCAAAAAGCGCTAGCCAGTTATCAAGCGCTTGATTACCCGTTACATGCTGCAGAGGCTATTCATGGCTTAGCGGCTACTTATCGGTATTGGAAAAAGTATGATTTAGCCATTGAGTATTATAAGCTTTATCAACAATCAGTGAGTTTTATTCCAGATATTAATGAAGCTAAATTTTTGGCTCTTTACGGCTTAGGAATGAGTTACTCGGGAAAAGGAGAATGCAAACAAGCCTTTATTGTTATTGAAAAAGCATTAGATATGCCAGGGTTAATTGATTATAAAGCTGAACTATACAAGCGCAAAGCAAAGTGTTTTATTAAAGCCTTAAAGCTCGAAGAGGCACAAATTGCAGTAAAAGCCGCAGAAAGTATTTTTGCTGATATTGAAGAATTAGAAGGTACTCGCTGGCAGCTAGACGTGATTAAAATTAAAGCTGAGCTCGCTTTTGCTCTCGGTGATATCAATAAGAGTTATTTATTAATAACTGACTATTATCAACGTTATACGGCGTTATTATTAAAAAACTCCTCTGAGCGTTTAATTAGGGTTCGAGCCGATTTAGAAGTAAACCGGCAAAGTGTTGAAATATCTTTATTACAGCAACGTTCTAAACTTCAGGCATTACAAGTTATAGAGCAAAAAGAGCGTAATAAAAATCAACGCTATATGCTATTTTCGATTGCTTTACTGGTTGTTTTTATTTTAACGATTGTTTTTATACAACGTCGTAATAATAAAAAATTATTAGCGGTTGCAATAAAAGATCCCTTATCAAACTTATATAATCGTCGTTATGTTTTTGATTTCTTAAATAAGCTACTCGCAACAACTGATGCTTATAAAGGAAAAGTTTCCGTAATGCTAATCGATATAGATGAATTTAAACAAATTAATGATCAATATGGGCATCATTTTGGTGATGAAGTCATTCGTAAAATAGCAACTATTGGTCAAGAAATATTGCGAGTAGAAGATGTTATGGGCAGGGTTGGAGGAGACGAGTTTTTATGCGTATTGCCTCGTATTAACAAGGAGCAATGCTTGTTAATTGCGCAACGTTTTGTTGAAAAAATAAAGTGCTATGAGTTTTTAACGAAGCAATCAGAAAAAATGACTATTACCGTGAGCATTGGTATTGCGAGTACATCAGAAAAAGTAATTGATAGCACCAGCTTGTATGTACAAGCCGACAAAGCGCTTTACCATGTTAAAAATAATGGTAAAAATGGTGTGATTCAATACTGCGATACTATGCAGCAGTCCTATCAAAATACAAACACTTAAAAGCAAAATATTTTCTGTAAGTTGGATTCAGTCTGATAATTAACCTAAATTACCTGAGATCGGCTTAAGCAGT
>JAOPTQ010000031.1:0-1618 GCA_051531915.1 Colwellia sp.
GCATTCGGTGATATTACTTTCTCGATTTTCTCAATATCATAAACGATCTTTTGCTGTGGTGAGTAGATCTGCTACATTGCTGCCTTAATCAATCCGAACGGGCACATCGCCATATGCGGACGTTAGAGTTAATGAACTTTTTATGAGCGAAAAAATTCAGGAAGGACTTGAACTCCTCAAAAATCCAAAATCAAAAAAAAGGGAATCTGGTGCTAAAAAATTAAGAAAACTGGAATCTATTGAAGCAGGAGAGGCACTTCTGAACACTCTTAAGAATGAACTAGATGACAAAAGAACTTGGTCAACTCAGTATCATTTAATTCTTGCAATCGGTCATTCTAAATACGAACCAGCATTAACATTCCTTAAAGAGTTAGTTCAACAAGATTTTGAAGCCACAATTATCTATATGGCATTGGGTGATTCAATTTTTAGACTTTCCATCCTGTCAAATTCAGTTGAAACTTCCCTTGAAGAAATTCATAGACTTAACGACTATAGAATCTTTGATGGGGCTTATCAAGCATTGGCAATGCTCAAGTTAATTCCTGATGATAAATCCATAAAACAAATTATTTCAATCGCTCAAGACCCGAAAGGAACGGAATTAGTCAAGACACATCCTAATGACCAAGTAGGTTTAAGAAAATGGGTTGCTTCTGCCAGTGCAGGATGGAAAAATGAACTCAAAGACGACTTCTTAATTGAATGTGATCAATTAGGGGATCAACATCTTTTAATGGCTGTAGAAGGCTCTCGGAAAGGCAAATATGTTAAATGGAACCCATACTAAAATAACTCTAACAAATGATATGAGATGCATGGCGGTTTAGTGGTTATAGAGAGTGTGGTGGTTATCGCAAGCTCCGCCGATTCTGTGCTGCGCCTCATGAGAATCAAAAATGTATGAGCCGAATCACAGATTCGTCTATATTAGTATCCGAAACCAACAAAATATAAAAACGCCACACACCATATCGGGGCGTTGTGATCCATCGGTTAATCGCATACTCCCATGAAATATTTGAACTTAACCATTATTTTTATTCTACTTACCCAATTGATGAGCTGTGGTAACGACCAGAACAGAATGGAAACCGAAGAGAAGAGAGAAATATTAAAATCCGCTTTTCAAATTGCTTTCTCCGATGAACAATTAATTAGTCCAACTACTCTAACTCATGTCATTGAACGTAACGACTCAACGGAAGTAGCAAGTGAAATAGATTCAATTTGGATCATCCCCTACGGACTCACACTAGAGCATTTACCAACTGAAGAGTTTAAATTTAAGATCACAAGTTTTGAAGAAATCTGTGACCTTCCTAAAAGTTATCTAATCCCATACATTCTAGAAATTGAAATAACTGAATACGAGCAAGCATCAACCGCGAAGGTGAAAATTGAAACAACTTGTAGAAGTCAATTTTCAGACGATTGCAAATTTGGATTTATGTGTGGAAGTGGATTGGGGCTTGAACTAAATAAAACCAAGGATGGCTGGAAATCAGAAATTAGTGCTCAATGGACAAATTGAAACGTATCACAACATTACCTATCTCTCCATGGTGATTACTACTAGAGTTGAGAGCGGCAGTTTCTATCAGCACCGGAAAAT
>JAOPTQ010000031.1:1671-2750 GCA_051531915.1 Colwellia sp.
ATAATTTACGTCAAGCACCACGTAGGATAGCTGGGCGTTATCATCAATGGTCATGAACTCAGATAAACCTATAGCAGCAAAAATCACCATGACCTTGGTCAATGAGGTAGAATCAGGTGAGGTATTCATAGCACTATCTGGAACATTGTATAAACAAAATCTCATATGCGCTGAACCAAGAGAGTTGAGGCGAACTGGTAATTCACTAGAACTTTCAGTTGTTTTCAGAAGCCGAGACTCTTTCAATAATTGGCTAAATGACAATAAAGTACAGGAGTATTGGAAAGATAAATTTGAATCATTGTTAACAAACTTCCCTTTAACTTCAGAAGAAATTGACGTGATTGTAGAAGTCGACAAAGTTGAAAATTGTCAATGTGAGAAATCTAAATTTTATATTCTCCAAGGTCGCTCCTTTCAATTTACAAATGAACTGACCTGCGGGAGCTGCTTAAAACAGATACCCTACTCTCGAATACCTGTAGAAATTAAAATCGAAGAGTGGCAGAACTATCACGAGAGATTCTATTTGAACTGGTTAGAAAGTGGGATATTTGAACAAGAGGCATTAGCGGAACTGACCAAATATGCAGCAGGAAAACTTAATATAGAAGCTGAGCGCATTAGAATAGAATTGTCAGAACTCTTCAAATCTCCAGTTTACATTAACCATTTTGTTGTAGAACCAGATGAAAATCATGCATGCCTGATATGTGGAGCGGAAGGAACTAATTCTGGGTTAGAACGACCGAGTAAAATTTGCAAAAACTGTAATACGATATTTGCCTAAGTAAAGTAAAAGATGATAACATGCTGTGATGAAATCATGCGTGGACAGTGCTAGAGCAAGGTTCTCTGCATTTTGGAAGCCCCGCCAATTCTGCGAATTGGCCTATTGAGAAATAAAAAATGTAATAGCCCATTTCGCAGAGTTGGCTATTTATTATACGAAACATTATCTTCACCAAAACGCACGATTCATACAGGATCGTTAGCGACAACTTGTTATGTATCTTTCATTTACGATCTGTGCGCCGTATCTGAAGATCGCAATTGGTGAAATTTATCGGCGGTTTAAA
>JAOPTQ010000032.1:0-27922 GCA_051531915.1 Colwellia sp.
TTGTTAAAGCCAGAAAACTTAAACAAAATGATGACCATGTAGAAATAGAATTTTGTGTGACTGATACCGGTATTGGTATGACGCAAGCGCAACAAGGTAAGCTATTTCAATCGTTTAGCCAAGCGGATGCCTCAACCACCAGAAAGTATGGCGGTACAGGACTTGGCTTAACGATTAGTAAAACCTTGACTGAGCTGATGCAGGGTAATATTTGGGTTGAAAGCACTTATGGCGAAGGTAGTCAGTTCTTTTTTACAGCCACATTTGGATTGGCTGATGAAAATATTTCTTGTGCTAAAGCTTCAGCAGAAAAGCTTGTTGAGTTACCTGTGTTAATTGTTGATGACAGTGTTGCCGCACGTGAAATTTTATTTAACTTGTCAGAAAGCTTAGGGTTTAAAGCTGAGTTAGCTTCCTGCGGTAAAGAAGCGTTAGATAAGTTAATACTTGCAGAAGAGCATGATGCGCCTTTCAAGCTAGTGCTTTCCGATTGGAAAATGCCCAAGATGGATGGTATTGAATTAGCTGAAAAAATTGCAATCGATGGTTTCTTAACCTACCCGCCCCAATTTATCATGGTAACGGCCTATGATCGTGATGACATGATGAACAAAGCAGCTCATATTAAACTGGCAAGTTCGTTGACTAAACCCGTCTCTGCCTCGACTTTACTCGATACTGTTTTAAAAGTCATGGGCAAAGAAACGATAGAAGTTGATACTAGGAAATCGGGTCGGTTAGATTTTTCTGTGGCGCAAGGTCTTGCTGGTGCTGAAATATTATTGGTTGAAGATAACGAGATAAATCAACAGATTGCAGTAGAGTTACTGGAAATGGTAGGGTTGAATGTTACCGTAGCGAAGAACGGAAAAATAGCGGTAGATCTTGTTGAGCAGAAATCATTTGCTGCGGTGTTAATGGATATTCAAATGCCAGTAATGGATGGTTATACGGCAAGCAAAGTCATTCGAAAAGATGAAAAAAATGCTTCGTTACCTATAATTGCCATGACGGCGAATGCGATGAGTGGCGATAGAGAAAAATGTCTTGCAGCGGGTATGAATGAACATTTAGCCAAACCTATTGACCCACAAGCACTGTACAAAATGCTAGTGCAATGGGTTGCACCGATAGGGAAAGTACTCAGTGCAGAGAAAATCCGAAAAGACGTTGTTGAAGAAGTAGATTTACCGGTACTGGCCGAATTTGATGTTAAAAATGCCTTGGCTAGAATGGCAGGCAATGTGAAATTTTATCGCAGCACGCTGAAAAAAGTAGTTCAATCCGAAGGCGACGCAGTACAGCGTATTCGAGCTGCACTTGCAGAAAAAAACTATAAAACGGCAGAATTAGTTGCTCATACCTTAAAAGGGGTGGCAGGAAATATAGGCGCTAATTTTGTTGTACCTGCTGCCGAGCAGCTAGAGTTATTATTTTCTGCTAATCTTGAAAAAGGCGAAGCGCTTGTTAGTGTCAATGCAAGTGAAAAAGAACCTGAAAGTACAAGCGAAGATGAAAGAAATAGCATTGAAGCACTGCTTATTGAGTGTGAGGTTAATTTAACGCAAATGGTTGCGACTATTGAGCACGACCAAAAAAATGCTTTAAGCCAAGCCGTAAACAATGATAAACAAACAGTGTTTGATGTCAATGCTATCAAGGTATTACTAGCAATATTAAAAACTAATATAAGCAATTTTGATTCTCTAGCAAGCGATACCTTACAACAAATATTCACTTATCTACACGCGGATGACTTATCTGTTGCAGCAAACGACCTTGCTAGTGCGCTTGAGTCTTATGATTTTGATAGCGCAGAGAGATTAGTGCTAGCCTTTGAGGAAGAGCTTATCAGTCATCAAACGAGTAATACGGCGCAAACTATCAGTAATGAAGAGTTAAAAGGAAAATTAACGGCTATTGGCGAGCAAATTGAGAATTTTGATTCAACCGTGGTTGATGCAGTCGATGACTTGCTTGAATTTGAACTGGTTGAGTCGTTAGTTGATAGGTTAGAAAAGATAAGAGATGCGCTGAGTCAATATGATTTTGATTCAGGTGAAGAGCAGTTGAATAAGTTAAAGCAGTTAGTTATCTGTAAACCCTGATAAATCTGTATAGACATATTACTCAAGGGTCTTTTGTTGAATATTAATTCAGCAAAAAACAAATTATTTGTATTGTGTCAATATTAATAAAAGGACAATATTAACAATGTTATGGTTTTAATCATGAAGCGTTATTTCAATGTAATTATATTTTTTTCTATAATGGTAGTAGCCTCTTCTGCACAGTACTGCTTTGCACAACAGTTCTCGTTACATGGGAAAAATGAACCTATTAGCAGTTTGTCTTTAAAAAAATTACAAAAGAAAGCGATTGAACTTAGATATTATGATGAAGTTTTAACGTCTTCAGTGCTTAATTATGCCTATTCTGGTGATGAGCAATGGATTAATAAATATAATGAATATGAAAAAAAACTTACGCTATTAATCAATGCGCTGTTAGAAAAAAAAGTCAATGCAGATGGAGAACTTCTTACCCATCTCAATAATATTAATAAATTACTTGTTTCTCTTGAAGTTAACGCGATAACAGCTGTTAAAAACAACAAAGAAAAAGTCGCGGTTAATATTATTAACAGCACTGAATATCGTCATAATAAAGCGAAATATCTGTCTGTACTGATGAGTTATATTACTCAAATTGAAAATCGTGACCAATTAGCCAAATTAAGTAAACAGGCGGATACTGGTATTAATTCAACAGATAAGAGCTTTATTAATTTTACTCAAAAAGAAGAAAAATGGATCGCTGAAAATAAAGTGATTATAGGTATTGAGCATTGGCCGCCTATAGTTTTTATGCAAGATAAAAATAATCCAGCGGGATTAAGCGGTGAAATTCTTAAGCAAATAATAGATAAATCAAATCTGCAAGTAGAATATGTAACGGGTAGTTGGGAGGGGTTATTATCACAGTTTAAAGAAGGGGAAATTGACTTACTACCTGATGCCTACTTTTTTGAAGAGCGTAAAGCGTTTGGTTACTTTTCTACGCCTTACTTCATGGTAAAAGAAGTTTTTTATGTAAAAGACAGAAATACACGCTTTCAATCGAATATAGATTTAACCAACGCGACTATTGCTATTTCATCGGGCTATACCACAATAGACAAAATTAAAGCCCTTTACCCAAACATTAAAATTTTGGAAACAACGGGCATTGAAGACTCTATTGAAAGAGTACTTTCCGGTAAAGCTGACGCTTTGTTAGATGCTCAAATTGTTGTTGATGACCTAATCAATCAAAAGCATATTGAAGACTTACGCGTTATTGATGAGGATGTTGTTTTCCCTTCATCATTGCATTTATTTACCCATAAAAATAAAGAAACTCTTCATGATATTTTACAAAAAGGCCTAGACTCCATTAAGGCTAGTGATCTGATGAATTCTAATAATGACTGGCTAACTTCTAGAAATAAAACACAAAGAGATAAGCCCAAAGACAGTTATGAGTTTGGTTCATTGATCTGGTTTATTTTAGGCGTTGTCGCCTTATTGGCTATTCTTGGCGTTGGCATTAGCTCTTTGGTGCTCAAAGTCAGTGAAGAAAAGTTAGTTGTTAAGTTTAGTTCTTCTAGCTTTAAAACAATGATTTTTACTAGCTTAATTGGTTTATCTGTTTTACTTATTGTTCTTGCCTCTTATGTATTAAGTTATGCAGAAAATCGTCAATTTGAGTCACTTGATTATAGCTTGCAGAATCTACTGACATCCACTCATCAGCGAATGACAACGTGGATAAAATATAAACGCAATAGTCTTAGCAGGTGGGTAAAAATATAGAGTTACTTGCGTTAGTAGAAAAATTACTTCTTATTCCAGAAGATAAAAAATCTTTATTACAAACACCTTTACAAGCACAGATTCGTGCATTTTTTAAAAAGCAAGAAGGTGAACAAGGCAATATTGGTTTCTTTATTATCTCCCCTAATAAGATAAGTATATCCTCAAGGCGCGATGATAACATTGGCACTGAAAATATTATTAATAAGTCGCGTTCAGATCTACTTGAGCATGTGATGCAAGGGAACAGTGTTTATATTCCTCCAATACGTTCAGATGTTTATTTAATTGATGAAAGTGCAGAGGTCATGACCAGTAAGCCCCCAACGATGTTTTTTGCCGCACCTGTTATTAATGCTAATGGTGAGGTTATTGCCATCATTACTAATCGAATTCATTTTGACGGTATTTTTTCGACAATTTTATCTGCCGGTTTTATTGGAAAAAGTGGCGAAACTTATGCCATAGATAAATCGGGTTTGTTGTTATCAAATGTTCGTTTTGAAGATGATTTAAGAGAAATAGGGCTCTTGTCCGAAAATGCTAGAGCTTCATTAAATATTCACATTACCGATCCAGGGAAAAACTTACTTGAAGAAACTGAAAAAATTTCGCAGAACAAAGACTGGCCCTTAACGTTAATGGCAAGCCATATCGCTTCAGGAAGATCGGGTGGGAATTTAGAAGGCTATCGTGACTACCGAGGTGTTGATGTTATTGGACGTTGGATGTGGGATGAAGAGTTAGATTTAGGTATAGCAGCAGAGGTTGATGTTGAAGAGTCATTAGAGCTATTAACTATTTTCAAATATATCCTATTTTCAATTTTATTCATCTCATTAATACTTGTTTTTGGCGGTACTTTTTTTACCCTGAAAATTGGTACTCGCGCAACAAAATCCTTAGCTCGTTCACGTTTTGATTTGGAAAAATTAGTTCAAAAACGAACGAACGCCTTAGAAATTAACATGAAACGAACGCGAACCATTATTGATAATGCTTCCGATGGGATTATTGTCGTTAATGACGTTGGCATTATTCTAGAGTTTAGCCCTGCTGCGGAAACTATTTTTGGTTACAGTGCGGATGAGATCTTAGCTAAAAATATTGCCTTGTTGATGAACCAAAGCTTTCATCAAAAATATATTGAGAGTAAAAATGGTGGTGAAAACAGACACGTTTTTGATGAACTTATTGGTTGTAGAAGTGACAAATCATTAATCGACATCGAAGTAGCCGTTGGTGCAGCTGAGATTGACAGTGAGCAAATATTTACTGGTATTGTTCGGGATTCAACATTACGAAAGCAAGCTGAACGAGAACTAAAAAGTGCTAAAGAAAAGGCCGAAGAGGCGTCACGAACCATTGCTGATCAGATGCAACTACAGCAATTATTAATAGATAGTGTGCCTATTCCATTATTTTATAAAGATGCCCAAACAAAATTCCAAGGTTTTAATAAAGCCTATGAAGAAACCTTTGGTGTTGATTCTAAAGACTTAATTGGTTTAAAAGTTACTGATTTAACATACTTACCAGAAGAAGACCGCCTTAGCTACCAAACAGAAGATGAGGCGGTAATTTCCCAACAAAAAACCCTTAAAAAAGAAATTATAATTCCTTTTGCTGATGGCAAATTGCACGATACTCTATATTGGGTTAGTGGCTTTAAAGACAGTAACAATAAACCCGCCGGTTTAGTGGGTAACTTTATTGATATCAGCAATGAAAAAGAAAATGCCAGACAGCTTGAAATAGCGGTTAAATCTGCGGATGAAGCCAATCAAGCCAAAGCAGATTTTTTAGCGAATATGAGTCATGAAATTCGCACACCAATGAATGCTATTATTGGCATGAGTTATTTGGCGTTGCAAACTAAACTAAGTCGAAAACAACTTGATTATATTAATAAAATCCACAGTTCTGCCGATGCATTACTCGGTATTATTAATGACATACTCGATTTCTCAAAAATAGAAGCCGGTAAGCTTGAGCTTGAAGATGTGCCGTTTAATTTGAACGATACTATTGATCATTTAGTGCAAATTATCTCCCATAAAAGCCAAGAAAAATCCCTCGAATTACTCGTTGACTTAGATCCCCAATTACCGCTTAATTTGATTGGCGATTCGTTACGCTTAGGACAAATACTGATTAACCTGACCAATAACTCGATTAAATTTACCGAGCAGGGTGAAATCATTGTTAAAGCCAGAAAACTTAAGCAAAACGATATTGATATAACAATAGAGTTTTGTGTCAGCGATACTGGTATTGGTATGACAGAAGATCAACTAGGCAAGCTATTTCAATCATTTAGCCAAGCGGACGCCTCAACCACTAGAAAATATGGTGGTACAGGGCTTGGATTAACCATTAGTAAAACGCTGACAGAGCTGATGCAAGGTGAAATTTGGGTTGAAAGCACTTATGGCGAAGGTAGCCAGTTCTTTTTTACCGCTACATTTGGATTGGCTGATGAAAAAATTTCCTTTAATCATTCTACGGATATTCTTGCAGATTTACCGATACTGATTGTCGATGACAGTGTTGCCGCGCGCGAAATTTTATTTAACTTGTCAGAAGGCTTAGGCTTTAAAGCTGAAACGGCTTCTTGCGGTAAAGAAGCCCTCGAAAAATTGATGCTTGCCGATAAAAATAATACCCCTTTCAAACTGGTGCTTTCTGATTGGAAAATGCCCAATATGGACGGTATTGAATTAGGTGAAAAAATCACCAGTGATAGTCTTTTAACCTCACCCCCTAAGTTTGTTATGGTAACGGCTTATGATCGGGATGACATGATGAGAAAGGCAACTCATATTAAACTGGCAAGTTCGCTGACTAAACCTGTTTCTGCCTCAACTTTATTAGACACTACCTTGCAAGTAATGGGGCAAGAAGTGATTTCAACAGGGATTAATCAACCCGGTCAATTAGATCTTTCTTCGGCGCAAGGTATTGTTGGCGCTGAAATATTACTCGTTGAAGATAACGAAATAAATCAACAAATAGCGGTAGAGTTACTGGAAATGGCGGGGTTGAATGTTACCGTGGCAGAGAATGGAAAAATAGCGGTAGATCTTGTTGAGCAGAAATCATTTGATGCGGTGTTAATGGATATTCAAATGCCAGTAATGGATGGCTATACGGCAAGCAAAACTATTCGACAAGATGAAAACAATTTATTGTTACCTATTATTGCCATGACGGCAAATGCGATGAGCGGCGATAGAGAAAAATGTCTTGCTGCGGGTATGAATGAACATTTAGCCAAACCTATTGACCCACAGGCACTGTACAAAATGCTTGAGCAATGGGTTATACCAACAGGGAAAGTACTTAGTATAGAGAAAATACAGAAAGACACTGTTGAAGAAATTGACTTACCGGTACTGGCCGAATTTGATGTTAAAAATGCCTTGGCTAGAATGGCGGGTAATGTAAAAGCCTATCGCAACACCCTGAAAAAAGTGATTAAATCAGAAGGCGACGCAGTACAGCGTATTCGAGCTGCACTTGCAGAAAAAGATTATAAAACTGCAGAATTAGTTGCTCATACCTTAAAAGGGGTGGCAGGAAATATAGGCGCTAATTTTGTTGTACCTGTTGCCGAGCAGCTAGAGTTATTATTTTCTGCTAACCTTGAAAAAGGCGAAGCGCTTGCTAGTGTCAATGCAAGTGAAAAAGAACCTGAAAGTATAAGCGAAGATGAAAGAAATAACATTGAATCACTGCTCATTGAGTGTGAAGTTAAGTTAACGCAAATGGTAGCGACTATTGAACAAGACCAAAAAATAGCTTTAAGCAAAACCTTAAGTAATGCCTCAAGTAATACCTTGAGCAACACCAAACAAAATGCCTTTGATACGGCGCAAACCATCAGTGATGAAGCCTTACGAGAAAAATTTGCGTTTATTGGCGAGCAAATTGAGAATTTTGATTCAACCGTTGTTGATGCGGTCGATGACTTGCTTGATTTTGAACTGGCTGAGTCGTTAGTTGATGGGTTAGAAAAAGTAAGAGATTCGTTGAGTCAATATGATTTTGATTCAGGAGAAGAACAGCTGAATAAGTTAAAAACCGATTATTTTTCAATAAATTAAAAGATTATCAAACACAGGATTTAGGAGTGATTCATTATGTCAGCAGGAAAAATGTCAGCAAGGGAAAAGTCAGCAGGAAAAAAGCAAACTGTTTTGGCGGTAGATGACACTTTGGCCAATATTGATGTTGTTAAAGGAGTGTTAGCACAAGATTATTTAGTGCAAGCAGCGCTTAGTGGCAAAGTGGCCTTAAAAATAATTGAAAAACAAAAGCCTGATTTAATCCTGCTTGATATCATGATGCCAGAAATGGATGGTTTTGAAGTTTGTCAATTATTAAAATCACAAGAGCACACCAAAGACATTCCTATTATTTTTTTAACGGCAAAAGCGCAAGTTGATGATGAAACCAAAGGCTTATCGCTTGGCGCGGTTGACTATATTACCAAGCCAATAAGTCCACCTATTTTAAAAGAGCGTGTTAAAAATCATCTCATATTACAATCTTCCAAAGATTTATTAACACGACAAAATGAAATTTTAGAAGAACGAGTTATTGAACGAACTTCACAATTATCTGAGCTGCAAGATGTTGCAATGGTGGCGATGGGTGCATTAGCAGAATCGCGAGATCCCGAAACAGGAAACCATATAAGACGCACTCAACGTTATGTGAAAGTGTTGGCAATAGAAGTTGCTAAGCATGAAAAATATAAAGACTATTTAACTCCCGAAGTCATCACGTCGCTGTATAAATCAGCTCCGTTACACGACATTGGTAAAGTGGGCGTGGAAGATAGTATTTTATTAAAACCGGGTAAACTGACGGACGAAGAATTTGAAGAGATGAAACGTCATACCACTTATGGTCGAGACGCGCTTGTTGCGGCTGAAGGCTCTATAGACACCGCTGATAACTTCTTGGTTTTTGCTAAAGAAATAGCTTATTCACATCAAGAAAAATGGGATGGCTCTGGTTATCCTGAAGGTTTGTCAGGAGAAAATATTCCTTTATCAGCAAGGTTAATGGCCGTTGCCGATGTTTATGATGCCTTGATTAGTAAACGTGTTTATAAGCCGGCTTTTTCACATGAAAAGGCCGTAAGCATCATTACTGAAGGTAGAGGAAGTCACTTTGAGCCCTTGTTGGTTGATTGTTTTCTCTCTATCGCTGATGACTTTAAACAAGTTGCGCAAGATTTCACCGACAAAGAAGGGGAAATTCAGTAACGGTATGAATCAAATTATTCATGGTAGACCGATACTATTGTAGACTGGTATTATTGTGATAATAAGACCGTTGGTATATCCCAATGAGTAACAAGCTGTTCTCCTTGCCAATTTTCAATAGTTAACCAAACTTTATGGTTAGGTTTTATAATGACAGGGGCAATAGCGTGCACTTCTTGACCATGTTGACTACCATGTAATATGCCTTCATCACCGACTTGTAATGTTGCCAGTGATAATGCTTTTTCGCCAATATTTAAATAAGCTTGGCGAATATCGCTAACGTTACCCTGACTAAAAATAAGAAAAAAATCTTTAGTATAATGACCGTCATGAAGATAAGGTGGATCAAGATTATAGGGCATTGGTGTTATTTCAAACGAACCAATTTTTTGTGCATCCCATGTCTCAGGAAACTTTGGATATAAAGATTGATATAAAAAATAACAGGATAAAATTATCACCAAACCATTTATTTTATATTTGTAACGATTCCATAAACTATTGTTAATACGAGCCATTACTTTACTTCCTCTTGAATGAGTACTTGTTGTGACGCTTTATCTGTTGATAAACTAGCATTATTGCGACTCGCGGCTTTTACGGTGCGAGTTCCCCACATTAAAAAGCCGGTAATAGACATTCCCGTTAAAAATACGCCAAAAACAAACCAGATTATTTTAGTCCAAATACCACCAATAGTACCGTAGTGAAGCGGATCGGCAATATGTGATAACGTTTGCAAAGAGGTCATTTTTTCAGGCGATCTTTCACTGTTAATTGCGCCAGTCCATGGGTTAATTGTGAGCCCGTAAGAATATTTATCAAAAAAAATAAAATCACCTTCACCATATAATTTATAAGTATCACGATTATGCTCTAACGGCATAATGTAGGTACTTTTAAAGTCAGGAAATTTTTGTTGAGTAATTTCTAAAGCATTCGTTAATGTGAGAGGTTTAACGGGAGATTCAGTAATGCCGACAGGTAATTGAACGACTTCAACTAATGGCGGATGTGCTTCAATATCAACATTGTTGTGCCACAAAATGGCTTGAAATAAATACCAAAAACCCGTGACGCTCATCAGTAGTATAAACCAAAGCGACCAAACACCGGCCAATTTATGTAAATCAGCTAACACCGTTTTTTTACCTTGATTAAGCCTAAGCTTAGGTTGAGTAAAGGCTCGCCAGAATTTTTTATAAACAACTAAGCCGGTAACGAGTGCACCTAACATCACTATCGCCATAGCGCAAACAAGGTAATAACCAATACTGTAACTGTTTTGCCAAGGAAATAATAACCAACCATGCAATGAGCGCATAAAATTAATAAAAGTCATGCCTTGGTTAATCGCTTGTATTTCGCCAGTATATTGATTGACATAAGCAATAGCATAAGGCTTGTTGCTATCAGAAAAAATCACTGCATTAACCAAATAAGGTTCAAAGTTCATCGCCGTACTAACTTTAGCGGTAGGATGGGCCTTTTCAACAATAGCGATGAGTTCTGGCATTGTTTTTTCAGCAAGATTATCAGGATTACTAGCACGCGCTTCAGCGTTAGTTAGCCAAGTTAGCTCGTGACTGATCACTGAAATAGTTCCTGTTAAACAGACAAAGCAAAATATTATCCAAATGGGTAATGAAAACCAACCATGAAGTTGGAACCAAAAACGATTACTAATTTTTGCCATGTTTTTCCTGTTTAATCACTTTATTGGGAGTATAAAAGTAAATATAACCAAAAAGGTGATATGAAAATTATTCATATCACCTTTGAATGGTAGCGGATATATTTTTATATTATTTTATACAAATGTTTTATAAGTTCCAACTTAATGTCGCGCTATAATTAGCCGGTGCGCCATAGTAACCTTGCGCCCAGTATAAACCGTTGATGTATTTCTCATCGGTTACATTATTTGCATTTACTGTTAGCGCAATGTTATCACTAAACTCATAACGAGCCATTAAATTAACAACACCATAAGCTTTTTGTGTGGTGATAATTGCTTGTCCAGCATTAGCAAAACCGTCACCAACTACGCCTTGGTTACGAGTAATATCATCTTGCCATCGCATATTCATGCCAACAGTTAACCCATCTATTTGTTGGAAATTATAAGTGGCGCCAAGTTTAAATAACTTACTCGGAGTATAACCTTTAACTGTTTCATCGCCTTTAATCGTAAAATCGGTATAGCCCATACTAACCTGTAAACCGTCATACAATTCACCGGCAATATCAACTTCAAAACCATCACTGCTAATGCCATCAACACCAATATAACGTTGTTGATCTATTGGTAAATCTATAGTGGCGGGGTCTAATGTAGCTAAGTTCTTTTGAATAACATCAAAATAAGCGAAACTGGTAATTAATTTACCATCAAAAAATTCACTTTTCACCCCAATTTCTTTACTCTCACCAGTGATTGGTGCGAGTATTTTGTCATTAATATCCAGTTCAACTTGAGAAACGAATGTTTCAGTATAGCTAGCATAAGCAACGACATCAGGCACAATTTGATAGACAACACCAAGATAAGGAATAAATTCAGCTTCATCCGTTGCTTCATCTACACCGTATGATTCACCTGATACTTCCCATTTATTGTAACGGCCACCAGTAATTAAATGCAAGTCCTCAACAATATTAAAACGCGCGGTAAAATAAGCAGCACTTTGCTTTTCGGTTATATCGCTACCTGTTTCGCCATCTTTAAAATTCATTTCGACTGTTTTGCCATCCCATTCATTAAGGCTAGGTAATGCAGGAAAACCATTGGTGTAATCGTACAATGATATATCGGTATAGCTCATTTTCGCATAGTTGACACCAACTACTAACTGGTGGTTTTTACCAAACAAATTGAAATCGCCATTAACATATAAATCAAACAAGTTATGCTTGTCATCAAAATCATATTCACTAGCATAACCTATCAAGCCTAATTCAGTTTCTTTATCTGGTGTTGAATAAACGTAAAACAGCTCGGTATCTTCATCTGTTGTTTTATATGAATAGGTACCACGAAGGCTCCAGTCATTATTAAAATGGTGAGTTAATTCAACAACAGTATTATTTTTTATAATTTTCCAATTAGACCACTCGGCAGAGGTGCTGGTAGACTCGTCGTAATTAGTCGCGCTACCATCGGTGTAATAAAGTGGTAATGCACCCCAAAGATTACCCGTAGCATCGTTATTCATGTAACTGTGACTTATTGAAAGTGAGGTGTTCTCGCTTAGGTTAGCTTCAATAAATGCGTAAACAATGCCCTTGTCAGTTTCGTAACGGTCGAGGTATGAGCCTTTATCTTGTTTAACGGCAACAAAACGAGCACTAATGTCATCGGTGATAGGGGTTGAAGCATCAAGCTCAATGCGCTTACTATCCCATGAGCCTAAACTGCCGTTGACTGATACTTGTGTCTCTGCAGTTGGTCTTTTCCTAATAAAATTGATAGTCGCAGATGGATTACCTACGCCGGTCATTAAGCCATTGGCACCTCGAATTACTTCAACACGGTCATATATTGCCGTATCTTCATCGGCATGATTATTACCATTAGTTAACGGTAAGCCAACCCCGTCAATTTGAAAGTTAGTTATGTCAAAGCCACGAGCAGTATAATAGGTTCTGTCGGTTTCAATTCTTTCAACATTAATACCTGTAGCGCTATCTAATGCATCATTAATATCATTTAATTGAAAATCTTGCATTTGTGCACTAGTGATAACAGAAACAGACTGTGGAATTTCAAGAATTGATAAATTTAATCGTGAAGCTCCACTAACGTCATGAGCACCATAGCCTTCGGTATAAGTTCCTTTTATTTCTATAAGCTCAATATCTTCCTTAGATATTTCTTCAGCGACACTATTTGCTGTATAGCCAGTGACAAGCATTGCAGCGAAAATGGGTGACAGAGCAATGGAACTAACTTTTAACTGGTTCATGTTGTTATTTTACCTTTAGATTAATGTTTTTTATAAATTATGATGAAAATGGGAGCGAAAAATTATTTGTATCATATAGAGTAAAAGCTTTACTGTAAATGAGAATCGTTGTTGTTGTTGTTTTGTTTATTGATAAGGAGGTAGGGTAAAGGAGTGCCCTGAAAACATTAATCATTAGTATTTGTGTTAAAAAATGAATACTATAAGCCGTATAAAGTCTTCGAATGTAATTTACCGATAAAAATATAACTAACTATGTCTACAATGAATATGTCAAAAAAAAATGACGCACCTAGCAAAAGTACCTTTAGTTACTTTAAGTCGAGAACATTTTCGGCAATAGTTTTAACGCTAATTACCGCTGTAGTGATAATACCGGGTATGTCTACTTATTTACCCTTTCATCAAAATGACGCTATTGGTATTCCTATTTTACTCTTCCCGTTTATTTGGACAGCATTGTTCATTTATAGCTATATGGCTAAATCTATCAAGCAAGTATTTTTAGTGATGTCCGCACTAATTATGGTACATGTTTCCTGTATTTATTTGGCACTAATGGGATAAAGGAACTGAGAGCAATATGAAAAGTTTAACCATTAAAAAATTATATAAACTCCACTCTTGGGTGGGTATTATCACCGGTATTTTATTATTTATTATCGCTTTTACGGGGGCGGTTGCTGTATTTGCCCGACCTGAATTAATTATATGGGCGAATGATGAAATTAGAGGGCCGGTATCAACAACTAGCCAGCAACTCGAAAAAACTATTCAAAAATATGCTGACAAGGTAGGAGCAAACTACTTAGAAGAAGTTCACATAAAACTACCCAGTGCTAGAACATCTGCCATAGCAAGAGTTATTTATGAAGGTCACTTTGAAAATGAAAAAGGCAGAAAAGAACACAAAGGACAAGTGTTTGAGCTTGAACCCAATACACTTTCATTGATAAACCAGTCAAGCATGACTGAATTTTTCAACAATCCGAAATTAGACATCGCTACATTTCTAGCGCATTTTCATGCAGATTTACATTTGGGTCGCCCTATTGGTTTAATTCTTACTGGTTTGTTGGGATTAACATTGATGGTGTCTATTGCCACGGGACTTTTTGTTCATCGTAAAATATTAGCGCAACTGTTTACGTTTAGAGTTAACAAGAGTTTTTCGTTAGCGCTGAATGACGGTCACAAAGTAATGAGTGTTTGGGCAGTATTGTTTCATTCAACCATCGCCTTTACCGGCGCTTTTTTAGGGTTAGCAACAGTGATATTGGTTCCTGCTGCCGCCTACGTTAGTTTTAATGGCGATCAAGAAAAACTCATTGAAACTTTTACGGCGGTAAAAGCACCTATTATTGCTAATGTACAGCAGCCTACGCAACTCTCAATCATTTTAGAGAAAAGCATTAAAGAACGACCTGATTTAACATTCACTAATATGTCTATTATGGGCTATAACGACCAAAATGCATTAGTGTATGTATTTGGCTCTGGTGGTGAGCAACTTGGTGGCGAAACGCTTATATATAAAGGCGCAACGGCAGAGTTTATGAATAGCCAAGCAAAATTTGGACGCTTAGAAGGTGTTACCGGAAAAATCTTAGACGCTATGTTCCCGTTACATTTTGGTAATTTTGGCGGCGTATTAATTAAAGCTATGTGGGCCATTTTAGGTTTAGCAACGGCGCTTCTACCTATTACAGGCATGATGCTGTGGATTGAACGTGGCTTAACCGCTAAAAATTCTGCCCACAGTAAACGTACTTATCATACTTTCAATAAACTGCTAATTGGCAGCTGTGGCGGTATAGTATTGGCAACAGCCGTGCTTTTCCCTGCACAGTTATTATTGAATAAGTTTATGGCGAGTACTGATCACACTTCTATAATATTTTATATTTTCTTTATAAGTTGGCTTGTCTCTAGTGTGCTTCCTTTTGTGATGAAAACCAAGCAAGCCACTAAAGTAATATTGTTAAGTACAGTTTGGTGTCTTTTGTTAACGATGCCAATGGATATTGTTATGACGGGTAGTCATTTGTTTACTGTTTTTTCTAGTCATCATTATGTTTCAGTCAGTGTTGATATTGTGTTGTTTATCATAGGAGCACTGTTATTCGTTGTGTATCAGAAAAGTACATCAAAAATGACAGCCAAAATAGCTACGGCTGAAAATAATATAACCTTAAATGAAGGAGTATAATGGTATGATTTTATTACTCGCCTTTTGTTTTGTCATTATAGGAACATTTAACCTAAAGCAACAAGGATCACTAACCAATAAATTTAAAAGCAAGGCTATTTCCGTTGTTTGTAATGTAATATCTGTTATTTTATTTATCAATTATTATGGTACAGCACGTGGTATTTTTATATACCTTGCGGCTATTGCATTACTTGGCATGATTATTACTTTAATCAATACACGCCATATTTCAACAAGTCATAAAGATTAATGTTTATATTTATAAATGATGTCAAATAAACCCCATGCTTTTATTGAGTACTTGCCTTGAAAATTTGAAATATGTTGTGTATTAACTCATTACTGTTTTGATCCAAACTAGAAAACGCCATTCCCATAGGTACTGATTCAATGACTTTGGCAAAATCGGCTACAGACATATGAATGTTTGTGATGAAAAGCCGTTTTTTTTGAATTTCTAATTTTAATCTTTTAACAATAGCTTGCTGTTCTAATTGTTGATTAGCACGTATTAAGTCGAGGCAATATAACTGGCCTGCATGCATTAATTCAGCTCTAACTAATGAACTGACGATGTCATCGAAAATTCCTTTACAGCGTGCGTATATCAAGTATTCAGTATCTTGCCAAAAATCCTGCTCAGAATTACCATAAATGATTAAGGCTGCTTCAGTTTCGTCAATATGCTTTTTCACTACCGCCCTAAATAACGCTTCTTTTGAGCAAAAACTTTTATAAATGGTGGCGCGAGAAATACCTGCATATCGAGCAATTAAAGAAACGTTAGCCGCGCTATAGCCGTGTTGAAAAAAACACTCTTGAGCGGCAATAATAATTTTTTCACTAGATTTTAACAATACATTTCTCCTGATATAAACGTGCCTTATTCTATTCTAATATGAAGCCATTTACCACAACACAAGTTTACATATTGTGTAAAAGTGTAAACCTGTGTTAAAATCAAAAACTGTTCAAACAAACTTCCATATCTTGTACTAAAATACAGTGAAGATAACTAAATAAAGGTGAAGCAAACGTGGGTCGATTGATAATTATTAGTTTTATAGTGTTTTTGCAAGCATGCACTGAAAATGTGGCAGAAATTACAGAAAAAAAATCGCTGCTAGTGCAATTAACATCGGTTACTCAGTCTAGTTTAAATAATAGTTATGAGTTCCCCGCTATAGTATCAGCAGTTAAAAATGTTGATCTTAAATTTGAAGTATCAGGTCGTTTGACTTTGGTTAACTTAGTTGAAGGTAGCCAAGTGATAAAGGGACAAGTGCTAGCAAAGATTGATCCTGAACCATTTCAACGCCAAGTTGATACCAATCGAACCCACCATCAAGATGCCATTCGTAACTTAAAGCGCATTAAAGAGTTATTTGTCAAAAATTTAGTTTCTCAGTTAGAACTAGATAATGCAGAGTCGTCATTTACTCTCACTAAAATATCCCTTGAAAACGCTAAGCAAGATTTAAGTTACTGTACTATTAAAGCGCCGTTTGATGCCGTAGTGGGGTCGCGATACATTGAAAATAATAGTTACATCAAAACGGGCGATACTATTGCCAATTTACAGGATAGATCGAAGCTCTATTTTTCTTTTGAAGTACCTGAACGTATCATGACGGCCAATGCAGGTAACCGAAATATTAAAGCAACAGCTTATATTATTGATCAAGAAGAAAAAGTGTTTGATATTCATTATGTTGAACATGAAACTATGCCAGATCCTGTTTCTCAAACTTATGGATTTACTTTTGCTATTGATGGTGAGGTCACTCACTTATTTTATCCGGGTTCACGAGCAACGGTAAAAATAGAAAGTCTTCAACATGCAGAGCAAGTACTTATTATCCCAATTAATGCTTTAGTGGGTGACAAAGCGGAAGGTTTTTATGTGTGGAGATTTAATTCAGTTAAAGGTGTTGTAGAAAAAGTCACTGTTGCAGTATTAGCGCTTATGAAAGAGCACGTTGCTATAGCCAATGGCGTAATTTTAGGCGATAAAGTTGTGTCAGCCGCCGTTAGTCAAATGCATCAGAACCTTAAAGTAAAAGAATACAAGGCGGAATTTTAATATGGATATTGCCCGTTATTCACTGACTAAACCGATAAATGTCTGGCTAATTAGCCTATGTTTTCTTATTGGTGGTGTTGTCGCTATGCAGAATATAGGTCGGCTAGAAGACCCTGCTTTTACCATTAAGCAAGCGATAATAATGACATATTACCCCGGAGCTAGTGCTGAAAAGGTTGAAAAAGAAGTTACCGAACAAGTTGAAATTGCACTTCAGCAAATGTGGCAACTTGATAAAATAGAATCTGAAAGCAAACCGGGATTTTCTCGGGTGATCATGGAAGTAAAATCCAATATTGATGGGCCATTGTTACCGCAGATATGGGACGAGTTAAGAAAAAGACTAAGAGATATTCAAGGTGAGTTACCTTTAGGATCAAGCAACCCCATTGTTATTGATGATTTCGGTGATGTATTTGGCTTGTATTATGCGTTAACCGCGCCTGATTTTTCTTCTTATCAAATGCGAGAATTCTCACGTATTATCCGTCGAGAATTATTGACTGTGGATGGTGTCGCTAAAGTTGCTGTTGATGGTATTTTAGAAGAGCAGATTGTTGCTGAAATTGATACCCATAAAATTGCCGGTTTAGGTTTATCTTTTCCTGATATTAAGGATATTTTAGCTATCAACTTAATCCCTTTTGAAGGTGGAAGAATTTATGTTGGTGATAAACACATACGTATTCCGGTAGAGGCCTCTTCTGATAAAATTGAAGAAATTGAAAATATTTCATTTGTTTTGCCGGGTAAAAACGCTTCGATAAAAATAAAAGACATTGCTAAGCTTAGTGTGCGACCAATAGATATTCCTACTAACTCAAGACGCTTTAATGGCGAAAGTGCAATTACCTTAAGTATTGCCGCACAAAATGATGTCAATATAGTTGAAGTGGGTCACCTTATTGAAGCTAAATTAGAACAAGTCTTAGCTAATTTTCCATCGGGGATCTATGTTTCTCCTATCTATAATCAAGCCAAAATAGTTGATGAGGCGGTTGATGGCTTTATTTTAAATCTTGAAATGTCGGTAATCGTTGTTACGCTCGCGCTTTGTGTTTTTATGGGCTGGCGCTCAGGTATTGTTGTCGGTGGTACTTTAATTGTGACCGTATTAGGTACGGTACTTATTATGTGGCTTTATGGTTTACAGCTAGAGCGGATCTCGCTTGGCGCTATGGTAATTGCCATGGGTATGTTGGTTGATAATGCCATTGTTATTGCTGAAGGCATGATGCTCAGAATGGAAAAAGGCAAGTCAGCGCTTGAATCAGCCAGTTTTATTGTAAAACGAACACAATGGCCTTTGCTTGGTGCAACCATTATAGGTATTGCTGCCTTTTCTGGTATTGGTTTATCTGATGATGCAACAGGGGAGTTTCTATTTTCATTGTTTGCTATTGTTTTAATATCTTTAATGCTGAGTTGGATATTAGCGGTTTCATTAACACCCTTACTAGGTCGCTATTTTTATAAGGTCGGTAAACCGGGAAATGAAGAATCTACTCAATCATTTTTTCATCGCGGTTATATAATACTGTTAAGAAATGCTTTGCATCATCGAACGATAACCGTTGCGCTATTAATTACTATAACCATTAGTGCTTATGCTAGTTTTGGTTTGATTAAACAAGGCTTCTTTTCTGATTCGAGCACACCTAATTTTTTCATTCACTATTGGGGGCCACAAGATAACGATATTCGAGCAACTGAAAAGTATATGAAAGCCGGTGAAGATGTTATTTTATCAACAAAGGGGGTTGAAGCTCTTACCAGCTTTATCGGGCAAGGCGCCGATCGTTTTGCTTTAGTATATGCACCAGAAATGCCAAGCGAGAGCTACGGTATGTATTTTGTTCGTGTTGAAGATGCTAGTGAAATACCAGCCCTTGCGCGTGATATTAGTCAACGACTTAGAAAAGTTAATCCAAATGCAGAGTATTATGCTGAAGTAATGCAACTTGGGCCAGGAGCGGGAGCAAAATTACAGGCAAGGTTCTCGGGTGCAGATCCTGTTGTATTGCGTGAGTTGGCAGAACAAGCGAGAGCGGTTTATTTAACTGATGGCTCTATCCGTGATGTCAGAGATGATTGGCGTAATAAAGGAATTGTGATAACACCAACGTTTGATGAAAATGCCGCTGGTGTTGCCGGCGTTTCTCGTAGTGATTTTAATCAAGCAATTCAATTTTATACTAGCGGCTTAACGATTGGAGAATTGCAAGAAGGTGATTATTTATATCCTATCGTCGCAAAAAGTCGAATTACTAAACAAAGTGAATCTGAGGATCAACTTGTTAGCTTAGAAAACGGTTTAGTATGGAGTGCTAGCCAGCGAACCTATATTCCATTCAAGCAAGTGAGTGGTCAATTAAGTTTTGATAGCGAAGAAATGCTCATTAACCGCCGTGATCGGGTCAGAACCATTACCGTTATGGCTGAAGCGGGCTTTGATGAAACTGCAGGTGCCGCTTTAGATCGCATTAAACCCTTAATGGAAGCTATTGAACTACCTGACGGCTATTCACTGGAATGGGGCGGAGAGTATGAATCATCTCGTGATGCGCAAAAAGCACTAGGTAAAGGGCTACCGCTTGGTTTCTTAGTGATGTTTATTGTCAGCGTGTTGTTATTTGGTCGTGCACGTCAACCGTTAATTATTTGGCTAGTGGTACCGATGGCTATTGTAGGTGTTGTTGTTGGTTTACTGGTGGCAGATTTACCTTTTGGCTTTATGTCATTATTAGGCTTTTTAAGCTTATTTGGTATGTTGATCAAAAATTCGATTGTACTACTTGAAGAAATTGATTTACAAATTGAAGAAGGTAAAGTTGGCGCAGTGGCGATTGTAGAGGCAAGTTTAAGTCGTTTACGACCTGTTTCTTTAGCAGCAATAACGACTATATTGGGAGTTATGCCATTGATTACCGACTCGTTTTTTGCCGATATGTCGGTCACTATTATGGGAGGTTTAGCCTTTGCAACACTACTAACCTTGATTGCAGTACCTGTACTTTATAGTATTTTCTATAAAATAAAGGTTGTTAAATAACATGCCTATGTAGATAACTCAGGCATCCATTGTAATCGTCATCTTCGAAGTGTGTTAATTGAAGATCTAGGTGTTTTTATACTTAGATTCCCGTTTAAGACACTCCGGGAATGACCATTCTCTTCAATCAATGCCTGCCTCTAAACCTTTTAATTCTCGCTGAATCTGGCATCTTCAAGTGATACGGGTATAACCCCGCATCGTTAATTGTTTTAATTACCGCTAGTATTGTAAAAGATAGCGGTAAAATTTATAATTTACCTTTGATTACTTCAATTGGTATTCGCAAACAATTTTCTAGGAATTCACATGAGCTCAGAAGAAATATATAAAAATAACCCATTACATGGTGTTGGCTTAGAGCAAGTAATGAAAGAACTTGTTCAGCATTACGATTGGGAAATTATGTTTGCTTATTTAAATCTTAATTGTTTCAAAACTAACCCGAGTATTGCTTCAAGTATGAAGTTTTTGAAAAAAACCGATTGGGCTAAAGAAAAGGTGGAAGCTTTTTATTTATATCAATTTAAAAACTTACCAAGAGCAGATGATACTCAATTTTTATTACCACCACGTGATCGCATTGTTCCAGCAAATGATAAACCAAAAGCACCGGCAGAATTGAGCCTTGAAGATGCAGAGCGCCTTCGTCAAAAGAAAGCCAAAGTAACTAGAGCAAGAGCGGCTAGCGCTGATGATCCTTGGGCTAATTGTAAGTAGCTTAGCTTAAAGGAATGAGTTCGGCTTTAATTGCTTGATTACTTATCTCAGAGATGGGTTATACTTATATTTCTACGTGTTTTTTTTGACAAGTTTATTTTATTTATCTTATCGGTAATGTGAGTAATAGTGATAAAACAGGTAATAAAAAAGCTCCCGAGGGAGCTTTTATTTAGATCAATAAAAGGAGTTAAGTTGTTCAGACTTCATTTATTCATAATATATTGATTATTAACATAAACCAGCAGCTAGGCATGTTCCTGTCATCGCCCAATTTGCTGAACCGTTTGCTATTGTAGCTGTATAAATGACAGTATAGCTGCCTAAATCAGAATGAGCTGTTGCTGTTACAGCTGGAGCTGTAGCAGAGCCCCCAATAGTGACACTTGTAACCAGATCTCCAGCAGCCCAGCCAGAGTTGCTTGCTACTGAACTACAATCAGTTGGTGTTGCCGCTGCACCACCGGTTCCTGTTTGTATACAAAGATCAATAGCTGTTTTAGCCGGAGTTGTTGCTAATACTACTTCTGAAAACTTAGCTCGATCTGTATAAGTTTTATAAGCAGGCAAAGCTACAGCCGCTAGAATACCGATAATGGCAACAACGATCATTAATTCAATTAGGGTAAAACCTTGTTGGGCTTTATTAGTCATTTTATTCATTGTGTTTAAGTTTTTCATAGTAATAATTTCCATTAATTTCTACGGGGGCTGTAATTAATATGCGACACTTTTCTATAAATGTAAAATAATGTTGCGGTTTTTTTTACTTTTATTCTGAATTTTATTGTAAATGCGACCAAAATCGCACTAAACAGTTAATTTATAACTTATAAATAACACATTGTTAACTTTTATTTTGTGTTATTTATATTACACAGCAGGATAATAAATTAAGCGGCGATTGAAATTTATGTACATTCCCCCTTAATATACGCACATTCCCCCCCTTAACTTAATGAGCTGTATTCGCTTTGTGCAACTTTTTAAAAAATAATTATAAATAGAGGTGATCTTTATTGCCTTCTTCTGTATAATCCGCGCTCCCTACGTTACAAACTGTCTTTTTATTGTTCATATGAATGGTAACTAAGGCGTTAGGCTCGATACTCGAAGGGGTAATTGCGTAGTCTATTTAACGGATAAATTAAGCAATGTGTTTAATTTATTATTTAAGTAACATTTATAAAATTGGGTTTTTTAATGAAAACTTTTGTAGCTAAACCAGCAAGCGTACAACGCGAATGGTTCTTAGTGGACGCCGAAGATAAAACTTTAGGTCGTATCGCTACTGAAATTGCAAGCCGTTTACGCGGTAAGCATAAACCAGAATATACACCTCATGTAGATACTGGCGATTATATCGTTGTTATCAATGCTGAGAAAGTACGTGTAACTGGTAATAAAGCGAAAGGTAAAATTTACTATTCGCATACTGAATTCCCTGGTGGTCTTAAGCAAATTAGCTTTGAAAAGCTAATTGAAAAAGCGCCAGAGCGTGTTCTTGAATTTGCAGTGAAAGGCATGTTACCTAAAGGTCCTTTAGGTCGTGAAATGTTCCGCAAATTAAAAGTGTATGCTGGTGCTGAGCACGCGCATACTGCACAACAACCACAACTTTTGGAGCTTTAAGCAATGGCTGATAATCAATATTACGGTACTGGTCGTCGCAAGAGCTCNNTGAAAGCTGGTAACGGTGCAATTAAAATTAACAAACGTGACATTTCTGAGTACTTCGGTCGTGAAACAGCTCGTATGGTTGTTCGTCAACCGTTAGAGTTAGTTGAAATGTTAGAAAAGTTTGACTTTAACATCACTGTAGTTGGTGGTGGTATTTCTGGTCAAGCCGGTGCTATTCGTCACGGTATTACTCGTGCATTAATGCAGTTCGATGAAACTTTCCGTGGTGAACTACGTAAAGCTGGCTTCGTTACTCGTGATGCGCGTAAAGTTGAGCGTAAGAAAGTGGGCTTACATAAAGCACGTAAGAAACCACAATTCTCGAAACGTTAAAATTCGTTATATTCAGAATTTATACGGCATTGTCTGCGTTGTTCGCCCCAGTCACTTAGAACATCTAAGCTCAGGGGCTCACAACTTGACGGCTTTGTCTAAATCCAGAATATTTAGAATTCAACTATTCGTTATATTTGGAATTTATACGGCATTGTCTGCGTTGTTCGCCCCAGTCACTTAGAACATCTAAGCTCAGGGGCTCACAACTTGACGGCTTTGTCTAAATCCAGAATATTTAGAATTCAACTATTCGTTATATTCAGAATTTATACGGCATTGTCTGCGTTGTTCGCCCCAGTTACTTAAGGCTTTTTATTACTAAAGGTTCTCTAAGCGTTGGGGGTTATAATTCAACGGTTTTGTCTAGGTTCAAAATATTTCGAAAATACAATTCGTTATATTCATTTATATCGATTAAAAAAGCCGACCTTGTGTCGGTTTTTTATTTGATGTTTCTCCTGTTTTTCCTTGTAAAAACCACCTCGTTTTATTATGATCATAAAAATTTTTTTATCGATATATTAACTTGTTATTGTTGGTATATATTTGATCAAATAAAAACAAAGACTATGCTAACTCATGTAGATGTTATTTAGTGGTGTGGCTAAGTCAATAATAACTATTTGTTAATCAATGTGAATTGGAGAGTGTGAATGAGCAATACGCCTGTGAATAACGGCCGTCGACGCTTTTTAACTGCTGCTACTGTAGTGGTTGGTGGTGTTGGTGTAGCTGGTGTGGCTGTGCCTTTCATTGGTTCCTGGAATCCTAGTGCTAGAGCGAAAGCTGCAGGTGCTCCAGTTGAAGTCAATGTGGGTAAAATAGAGCCTGGTCAATTAATCCGCGCAGAATGGCGTGGTAAACCTGTTTATGTTGTTCGTCGAACAGAAAAGTCGGTCAGTGACTTAGCTAAACATGATGATCAATTACGTGATCCTAATTCTGAAAAAGAACAACAACCAAGTTATGCAACCAATGCTTATCGTTCTATTAAGCCTGAATTTATGGTGGCATTAGGGGTTTGTACTCACTTAGGTTGTGCGCCTACTCATCATAGCGATGACTTTGACCAATTCGTTGAAGGCGTGACAGAAGGTTTTTTCTGCCCATGTCATGGTAGTAAGTTTGATATGGCAGGTCGTGTTTTTCAAGGCGTTCCAGCACCATTAAACTTAGTGGTTCCTGATCATTCATTCACCAGTGAAAATACCTTGTTAATTGGTGTTGCTCCTGATGCAAGTAAAGGAGAAGCATAATGTTTATGAAATTATTGACTGATTTTATGGGCTGGATGGATAAACGTTTACCGCTAACAGATGCTTGGAATAAGCATTTGGCACAATATCCGGCACCTAAAAACTTTAACTTTTGGTATTTTTTTGGTTCATTAGCCATGTTGGTGTTAGTTAACCAAATTTTCACCGGTATATGGTTAACCATGAGTTATGAGCCGTCTGGTGATGGAGCCTTTGCCAGTGTTGAATATATTATGCGTGATGTCGACTACGGTTGGTTACTACGCTATATGCATTCAACGGGCGCCTCTGCATTTTTCGTGGTCGTTTATTTACATATGATGCGCGGCCTTATGTATGGTTCGTATCAAAAACCCCGTGAATTATTATGGATCTTCGGTATGTTGATCTTTTTGGTGTTAATGGCCGAAGCCTTTATGGGTTACTTATTACCTTGGGGTAATATGTCGTATTGGGGGGCGCAGGTTATTATCTCTTTGTTTGGCGCGGTTCCTATTATTGGCGATGATTTAACCCTGTGGATTCGTGGTGATTATGTTATTTCTGGCGCTACGTTAAACCGCTTCTTCGCATTGCATGTAGTTGCACTGCCCTTAGTGCTTGTTATTTTAGTCTTTTTACATATTTTAGCTTTACATGAAGTGGGTTCAAATAACCCTGAAGGTATTGAAGTTAAAAAACCTAAAGGCAGCATTAAACCTGAAGATCAAAGCAAATTTACTTTTCATAAACAATATACTGAAAAATACGATATTGTTGATGCCATACCGTTCCATCCTTATTACTCGGTGAAAGATATAATGGGTGTGGCTGGTTTCTTAATTATATTTTGTTGGGTGATGTTTTTTGCCCCCGAAGGTGGCGGCTACTTTATGGAAGCGCCAAACTTTGAACCGGCAAATGGTTTGAAAACCCCTGAGCATATTGCCCCAGTTTGGTATTTTGGTCCTTTTTACACTATTTTACGTGTTATTCCGGATAAATTATTAGGTGCTATTGGTATGTTTGGTGCCATTATCGTGCTGTTTTTATTACCATGGTTTGATCGTGGTGTGATTAAGTCTGTTAAATATCGCTCTAAATTGCATTTATTTAATTTAATTCAATTCTCTATTTCTTTTATTGTATTGGGTATTTTAGGTACGTTGCCAGCGACACCGGTTTATAACATGATTGGTATTATTGCTAGTTTTGGTTATTTTGGTTTCTTTGTTGCTTTGTGGTTCTACAGTAAAAATGAGAAGTGCAAACCAGTACCGATGAGGATCTCACACTAATGAAAAAATTTATTTTAGCCATTATTTTCGGTATTTTTACGGTTGGTATAACAACCGTAGTCTCTATGCCTGCATTAGCTTCATCTGCAGGAGTTCATTTAGACAAAGCTAACAATGATTTAACCGATAAAGAGTCATTGAAAAAAGGCTTTAAAACCTATATCAATTATTGTTTAGGTTGTCACCAACTACAATATCAACGCTATAATCGTACTTTTAACGATTTAGGTATTGAAGAAGCTGACGGTATTGCCAATTATATGTATACCGGTGAAAAGCCAGGTGATCATATCACTAACACTATACCCGCCAAAGAAGCGGCAGCGTGGTTTGGTAGCACACCACCAGATTTAACCCTTGAAGCGCGTTTACGTAGTCCTGACTGGATATACACTTATTTACGTTCATTTTATATCGACAATGATCGTCCATTTGGTGTTAACAATACTGTTTTTAAAGATGTTGGTATGCCGCATGTATTACAAGATTTACAAGGCGTTAGTGCTATTGATGAGCAGGGCCATGTAACTCCCGCAATGGGCGGTAGCTTAACCACCGAAGAGTATGATGTTGTGGTTCGTGATTTAACTAACTTTTTGGAATATGTTGGCGAGCCAAGTAAACTTGAGCGCGAAAACATGGGTTATGGCGTGTTAATATTTTTGTTTATCTTCTTTATTATTTCTTGGTTCCTTAAGAAAGAATATTGGAAAGATGTACATTAATATTAGTTTCGAGTTAAAAGAAGCGAGTTGCGAATTTCTAGTAATAAGTAACAGATAGAAAGCAACGAGTAAAAGAGTTATTAGTTTGAACATTGAGTTTCGAGCTAGCACTTAGAGTTTAAGTGCATGTTTATATAGAGGGCAATTTGCCCTCTAATTTAGTAATAAAGTATTTTAGGAGGCCCAATGGCCGTAGCAGCAAATAAACGCTCTGTAATGAATTTATATTCTCATGCAGATGATATGTATAGTCATCAAACACGTATTGTGTTGGCTGAAAAAGGTGTTGGTGTAGATATACATTTGGTCGATTTGGCGAATTTGCCAGAAGATTTATTAGACTTAAATCCGTATGGTACTGTACCCACGTTAATTGATCGTGAATTAGCCTTATATGAAGCTAAAATTATTATTGAATATTTGGATGAGCGTTTTCCGCATCCACCATTAATGCCAGTTTACCCTGTGTCTCGTGGACGTAGTCGTTTAATGATGCACCGTATTGAAAACGACTGGTATAGTTTAGCTAAAATTATTTTAACGGGCGCTGCAGATGAAGCTCAAAAAGCACGTCAAGAATTAAAAGAAAGTTTGTTAAGTGTTGCACCTATTTTAAATGAAGCTCCTTACTTTATGAGTGAAGAATTTAGCTTAGTTGATTGCTATTTAGCCCCATTGTTATGGCGTTTACCGGTATTTGGTATCGAGCTAATCGGACAGGGCTCTAAAGAGTTGAAAACTTACATGCTACGTTTATTTGAACGTGAATCGTTCCAAGCATCTTTAACTGAAACAGAGCGTGAATTACGTATTGGTCATCCATTTAATGGTTAATTCTGTTTCAGAGCCAATGAGCTCTAATAAGCCCTATTTAGTTAGGGCTTTTTACGATTGGATTTCAGACAATGACCTAACACCTTATATCATGGTTGATGTAAATGTGTATGGTGTGTTAGTGCCTATGTCGTATGTTGTTGACGGTCAAATAGTGCTAAATATTGCTTCGTCGGCGGTTGGCACTATTGCTTTAGGCACAGACACTATTGAGTTTAGCGCTCGCTTTGGTGGCAAGCTTGAACATATTTCAGTGCCTTACGGCGCAATAGGCGCTATTTACGCGAAAGAAAATGGTGCGGGTACCTCATTGCCCATTGAGCACCCTAATGACGACGAGCTTGAGGTTACAGAAGCCAAGAGTGACACTAATAGCACATTACCTGAGAAAAAGTCAGCTAAGAAAAAATCAAGTGTTACCTTAAGCAGTGTATCTTCAGACTTATCTAGTGCGAGTGAAGAAAAAACGTCTATTAAACCTAAGAAAAAAGGCAAAGCGAGTTTAAAAATTATTAAGTAATACCAAATTGATTAAGTTCTTTCCCACTCAGCGAGAATTAAAAGGATTAGAGGCAAGGCATTGATTGAAGAGAATGGTCATTCCCTTGTCAAAATCAATAACGCAGCATGTAAACCTTTACCTTTTATT
>JAOPTQ010000033.1:0-47612 GCA_051531915.1 Colwellia sp.
ACTTATTCCTGAGCAACTTTTGTCCTCTAGTTCAATTAATCAAAAGAAACATAAAGATAATTACACTAACATACAGTTTTTTTCTGATAAAAGTCAGGCGCTTGAATGGCTTGATATTAAAACATCTTTACATAATGTGGTCGCTTATTTTCAACCCGTTGTTTTATTAGATTCGCGTAATGTTATTGGTTATGAAGCGCTTGCCAGAAAAGTTACTAAAAATAAGGTTAGTGCCCCGATAGATTGGCTTCCACAATTATTGGCTGAAAAAGGAGGCTCTCAACGTTTAACTCATCATATGTTGGAATATGTGCTGAACATACTACCTAAAATACCTGCTGAACATTATGTCTCTGTTAATTTTGAAATTGAAGACTTAGTGGATGATTCTTTAAATAAAATATTGTATAGGTTTAAAAATGAATCATCGCTTAATCGACTTGTGGTAGAAATAGCTGAGCGTGGTGAAGTTAGCATGAATACAACACATATTGCGCAAAAAATTAAGAAATTAAAAATGAGAATAGCTTTAGATGATTTTGGTGCAGGCTCATCACGATTCTTATCATTAATAGACTTTAAACCTGAAGTTATAAAACTTGATAAAATTGTAACAGATCGTCTTGGTGAAAAATCAATCCAAAAATTTGTTAAATCTTTAAGTGAGTGGGGGAATGAAAATAATACTAAATTGCTTGCCGAAGGCATTGAGTATGAAGAACAAATTAATGATTGTTTAAATGCCGGCGTGGTTTTAGGACAAGGTTATTTTTTTGGGAAACCATCTCCATGGCAGTAAAAATATGCTTTAAAATACCACAGAGATGACGAATCTAAGCGAAGTGCATAGGTACGTTTATTTATTAACATCAACGACCACACGGCCACGAATTTTACCGGCTAGTAAATTTTCAGCGGCTTCAATAACGTCACTCAAGCTGATGTCAGTTGAAATATCTTCAAATACCGCAGGGTCTAGAATGTCAGCAAGGCGTTGCCATGCGTTAACTCTATCTTCAATTGGGCGCATCACACTATCTATTCCGGCTAACGTCACGCCACGTAAAATAAAGGGTGCTACCGTGGCGGGTAAATCCATACCTTGGGCTAAACCGCAGGCAGCAACTACGCCACCATATTGCATAGCCGCACAAACGTTTGCTAGCGTATGGCTACCGGCTGAATCTATAGCGCCTGCCCAACGTTCTTTCGCTAATGGACGACCTGGCTCTGACAGCGTATTACGTTCAATAACTTCACTCGCGCCTAATTTTTTAAGATATTGTGTTTGATCAACTCTACCTGTTGAAGCAACTACGTTATAACCCAGTTTTGCTAATATGGCGATTGAGAAACTGCCAACACCACCATTAGCACCGGTTACTAAAATTTCACCTTTATCGGGGGTGATACCATTTTTTTCAAGTGCTATTACACAAAGCATGGCTGTATAGCCAGCAGTACCAATGGCCATTGCTTGTCGTGGCGAAAATCCTTTAGGCAATGGAATCAACCAGTCGCTTTTTAAGCGTGCTTTTTGCGCCAAACCGCCACAGTGGTTTTCACCTACGCCAAAGCCATTAAGTAAAACAACATCACCAACAGTAAATTTATCACACTCACTGTGTGCTATAGTTCCCACTAAATCAATCCCTGGAATCATCGGAAATTTTCTTACCACAGGACCTTTGCCGGTGATCGCTAAAGCATCTTTATAATTAAGCGTACTATGCGAAACGTTAACGGTAACATCACCTTCAGGTAACAAGTTTTCATCAATATCTTTGAGAGTTGCTCGATAACCTTGGTCATCTTTTTCGATTAAAATGCCATGAAACATGTTTTCTCCTTATTTAGACTGATCGTCTATAAATAGTAAAAATTTTTTTATCTAGGCAAAGCCACGATAAAATGATTAAAGTAAATATCTAATGGTTTGGTGTTTTGTACCAGTTTTGCTCGGCTAACGGCACCTTCCCAGCCAATCCAAAAATATTCGGCTAATAGTTCACAATTTGCAGTATCGGCAATTTCACCTTGAATTTTAGCCGTTGTAAGACAATTTGCTAATCGGTGTTGCCAGCAAAGAAATATATCAATTAATTGCTCTCTAAAACTTTCTGGCAGTAAGCCAATTTCTTGACCAAGGTTGCCTACTAAACATCCTCGTTTAAAGTGATGACGAACCATGCCGACCTTTGCATTTTCAACAAAATTATTTATGCGTGTTAAAGGAGGGTATGACTCATCTAATAAACACCGGTCTAATTTATTAGCAAAGTAGTCGGCATAATTTTTAATAACCGCTTGGCCAAATATTTCTTTGCTAGCAAAGTAATGGTAAAAAGATCCTTTAGGTACACCGACTTTTTTCAATATTTGATCAATGCCAGAGGACGAAAAGCCACTTTCTGTCAATTGCTCAATGCCGCTTCGAATCAATTCCGCTTTGGTATCTTGATTTTCGCGTGATATTTTTGGCGGTCTTCCGCGGCGGGGTTTGGTTATTATTGATAAAGTCATTCTTACATAATAGACCGACCGTCTAGTTAATTGCAAATTTTTTATAGTTTTTAATTCACACTAAGTGATCAATTCATTTATTCACTGGCTATTGAGCATTAAGATTTACAAGCTCCCTCCTATAATTCGCATTTGAAGAGGTTTGATTTGAAAACATATCAATTGAGAATAGGTAGGGTAGGAAAACCATGCCACTTTTAATCTCTATAATGTAAATTTTGTATAACTAAAGGATGTTTTTGAAATAATTTGCTGTAAATTTTGTAATGTTTGTTTTGGAGTCCATTGATTATCAAATACCCATTGTTCAATGGTTTGATTTTTTAGGTAGGTGTTATGCGGGGTGAAATTGTCATTAAGCCATTCATGCTTATTCTCAGAGCTATTATCAAAGAAGTAATAACGGTTGCCAAAGTTATTAGCTCTATTTCTTGTTTTGTCTATATATGTTTTTTTAAAGATAGGCTTATTCGCCATTGCTTTAGAGAAATGATTGTTGATCAAGTAAAATTGAGCATCGTAATGGTGTCTACCTAACCAAAAATCTTTAACACCGGTAAAGGTGCTATCAGTCACTACAAGTTTTTGTTTTGAGTCGAGTTCGCCATCATGCCATAACGTTGCTGATTGTTTATGATTAACAAAGGCTGAATGTTCTATCAAGGCAGTACCACGAGGACAAACCATGTCGGTATAACCTTCAAATTTACAATATGAATGATAATACATGCCATTTTTTTTATTCCATAAGCTTACCGTATCAGAGCCATCTGCTACAACATGGCAATTATGTAAAATAATACGAGTAGCATTTTCAAACCCTCGAATAGCAAATTGGTGATCTGATGTATTGTGTAATCGACCATAATTGTTGATCACGCTAACGTTGGCAATGGTGATGTCACTGCCTGCTATATTAATAACAGCAGCGCCCCAGTCACTGTTATTACTTTCTCGCCAATTATTGCGTAATTCTGCAAACTCGATGGTGGTATTTGATGAATCACTACCAACAATATTTAGGTTGTTTCTGGTGATAAACAGCTTTTCATTGTAATGACCCGCAGCAATAAGAATCGTTACCGACTTATACTGATTACTATTATCTATTGCGGATTGAATTGATTGAAAGGCGTTAGGATCCTTTTTATCAACTATCAGTGTTTTACTTGGCTCTATGCCAATTTTTGGCGTGGTACTGCCATTAACCAATGAGGTGAAAAAGATAAAAAAAACACTCATAATTATAAGCGCTGTTGAGAGCACTTTATTTATTGAAACTTTAATCATGAGCGTTAATCCTTTATTTTTTATTCAAAAAGAGTTTTATCAATGGTAACGATCGCGCCTTTTTGTTGAATAACTTGACGGGCGAGTCCATTTCCATGGTTTGAACATTGCTCTATAGGCTTGTCAACTAACCATTGTGATAAAAATCCTGCATTAAAAGAGTCACCCGCAGCCGTCGTGTCTATCACTTTTTCTACCGGAGAAGTCGCGTAAAAGGAAACGTTAATTTCGCCATTAGCCATTTCTTCACTGTATTGACAGCCGTTTGCACCATCTTTAATTACTAAGGCATTAACACCCACACTGTGTAATCGTTGGCGAGTATCTTCTATTGTTCGATCATGCCATAGCTCGGCTTCATCATCAAAAGTAACGAGTGCTAAATCAGCTAAACTATAGGCTTTATTGTTTGCTTGAACACAATGTTCAGGGTTAGACCATAATGTTGGACGGTAATTACTGTCGTATATTATTTTTACCCCGTGTGCTTTTAAATCTTCTAAATGGCATAAAAGTGTTTGGCAATCATCTTCCGATAAAATAGCAAGAGAAATCCCAGATAAATATATGGCATCAAACCCAGAGAGTTTTGCAATAACATTAGCAAATTCTTCATGCTGAACCATGTACTTAGCCGCAGAATCATTTCGCCAATATTGAAAAGTTCGCTCGCCATGAATATCATTTTGAATCATATATAAACCGGCATGCTTATCTGGGTTAGGTAGTACAAAATCAGTATTGATATTATGTTGTTGCCATTTTTCAATGACCGCTTTACTTAGTTGGTCGGTTCCCATGCTAGAGACGTAATGCACGTCAATGGCATTACCATTGAGTGTTTTTAAATAAATAGCGGTGTTCATACTATCACCACCATAATTCTGTAGCATTTGAGAAAATGGCTGTCCAGAAAGTTCAATCATACATTCGCCAATAATGGCTATTTTTTTATTTGTCATTTAAAGTGTGACTCCTTTTTTCCAAATGGCAACTTCGCGAATGTCATTTTTTTCATTGCACGTTAGTTTACCATTAACGATATCAACAAGAAGATCAATAAAATCATTATGAACTTCAATCATGGTCTTGTTTTCAGCTAATACGCCGGCATTAAAGTCTATCCAACGTTTTTTCTTATTGGCAAGTTCTGAATTAGTGGCAATTTTTAAGGTTGGCACAAAACCACCGTAAGGTGTACCTCGCCCAGTGGTGAACAGCACCATATGACACCCCGTTGCCGCTAAGGCACTGGTTGCTATGGGGTCATTACCTGGAGCTTCTAAAAGCGTTAACCCTGGAACAGAAAGTCGTTGACCATACTTTAAAACTGCTTGTACTTGGCTACTGCCCGCTTTTTGTGTACAACCCAATGATTTATCTTCAAGCGTGGTAATGCCACCATCTTTATTACCCGGTGATGGGTTTTCATAAATAGGCTGATCATGATCGGTATAATAACGTTTGAAGTTATTTACCATATCAACTAAATCATAGAAGGTGGCTTTATCTTTACAGCGCGACATTAAAATAGTTTCGGCACCAAACATTTCAGGTACTTCAGTTAATACTGTTGTACCTCCTTGAGCAATTAAAAAGTCAGAAAAATAGCCTAGCAATGGATTAGCGGTTATGCCTGAAAGCCCATCACTTCCGCCACATTCTAGACCAAATTTAACCTCAGATAAAGCACCAGTTTCACGTTTGTCTTGCTTAACCGTTGAATAAATTTCTTCTAAAAGATTAACGCCGTCCTCAACTTCATCATCTGATTGTTGGGTAACAATAAATTTAATGCGGTTTTCATCAAAATCTCCCAAGCCTTCTTTAAAAACAGAGAGTTGATTGTTTTCACAACCTAATCCCACTACTAATGCGCCGCCAGCGTTAGGATGCAATACCATGTTTTGCAATAAAATACGGGTAGTTTCTAAATCATCCCCTAATTGCGAACAACCAAATTGATGCGGAAAAACATGAACACCATCGACTTCAAGTTCAGGATTTTGTGCAAGAAATTCTTTTTTCATTTGGGCAATCATACCATTGACACAGCCAACGGTAGGAATTAACCAAATTTCATTACGAATGGCGACATCACCATTTTCGCGTCGATAGATATTAACTTCGGGCGAGGTTACTGGTGTTGTCGGTGGTAAAAAGTCAGGCTGATATTGATAACTGAGTTCATCATGCAAGTTTGTTTTGATGTTATGGGTATGAATCCAACCGCCTTTTTCTACGTCATTTAAAGCGTAGCCAATTGGCGCACCGTATTTTATAACTTGATCATCTTTTTTAAAATCATTTAGCGAGATTTTATGCCCTTTATCAATATCTACTCGTATGGTTAATTCAATGTCATCAACATGAATTTTTTGACCCGCAGTTAAATTAATAAGGGCTATAGCAACATTGTCACTATGATGTAATTTTATGAGTTCTTTCATTTGTTCAACCTATTTACCTAAAACGCTATGCGTTAACTTAAAGCGCACTTATTATAACGCTTTCTACACCATCATTGAGCATAGTTTCTAAATGCTGACTAACGCTAGCTGCAAAACCTTCAATTTCAGTAAGATCGGTATCCCAATGCCATGAAGCTGAAAGTACCTTGTTAACTAAAGTTTTTGCATCAATACTACCCGCATCAAATGCTTGCCAAATTTCATTAAATAAAGCTAACCATTGCTGACTGTCAGTTAATTCAATTTTTTCTGCGCCTCTGCTGCCTCGATAAAAAAGTATTTGACCCGCAAAAGCAATAGCAAGCATTTTAGGAATTGATTTATTTATCTCAACATATTTAAGTAGTTGAGGTAATAAACGCGTTGTAAATTTAGTCATGCTATTTAATGATATAGCCATCAGTTGATGACAGATATACGGATTTCTAAAACGGTCGAGTACATCATTGGCGAATGATTCTAACTCATTTTTTGGTAAGTCTAGCGTTGGTATTATTTCATTAAAAATTAATGATTTAAGATAGCTTTCAAGTAATGGGGAATTTAAGGCATCACCTACTGTGTCGATATTTGATAGATAAGCAAGCGGGACAAGTGCGGTATGTGCACCGTTTAAAATAGCTACTTTTCGTTGTTTAAAGGGTGAAATATCATCAACAATTTTGATATTTAAGTCACTGCCGTCTAAACATAATAATTCAGCTAAATGTTTAGGCCCTTGAATAACAAATAAATGGAAGTGTTCTGCGGTTACCATAAAGTTATCTAGATAACCTAGCTCTTCTTGTAACTGTGCATGTTCATCACGCGGGAAACCGGTAACAATACGGTCAACTAAAGTCGAGCAAAAATGATTGTCATTATTTAACCAATTAATAAATTCGCTTGATAACGCCCATAACTGACAATATTGTAAAACTATTTCTTTTAGTTTTTCGCCGTTGTAATCGATTAATTCACAAGGAATAATCACCATACCACTGTCACTTGAACCGTTAAATGTAACAAAACGATGGTGTAACCATTGCGTTAATTTGGCAGGAAATGCTTTTGCAGGAGCATCAGTCAGTTTATCGGTATCGATAAATTCTATACCTGCTTCGGTTGTATTTGAAAAGATAATTTTTAAATCGGGATTTTCAGCCAAAGCCATATACTTATCAAAAGCTTTATAGACAGGGATCTCTTCATTAACAGAAGAAATTATACGATGTGAAGCAACAGCTTCCCCTTGTTCATTGATGCCACGAATTATAGTGGTGTATAGGCTATCTTGTACATTTAGCAGCGGCAGTGCGTCATAGTCAATAGGTCTTATAATAGCAATGCCAGCATTAAGGTCACTGGTTTCATTTAATATATCAATTTGCCAATCAACAAATGCGCGTAAAAAATTTCCTTCTCCAAATTGCATGATCTTAGTAGGGTAACTGTTTTTGTTATAGTTTTCTCTATTTAATATTTGCATTTTTAAACCTTTCTTCACTAGTTGATAGGCATAGCTTACTTAAATTTGCCACCGGTGGCAAATAGTATTTGACAAATTGCTACCGGTGGCGAAGAATAGGGTTATAAAATTAAAACTTATAAATGATTAGAGCGTTGATAAGTAATAGATTAGGAAAGTAATGTTAGAGCAGTTATTTAGTTTACAAGGTAAAAAAGCATTAGTCACTGGCGCGAGTAGAGGCTTAGGGCAACAAATAGCTATTGGGTTAGCGCAGGCTGGTGCAACGGTCATATGCAGTAGCAGCAAAGTTAATGGTTGCGCTAATACCATTGACTTGATTAATAACAACGGTGGCGTTGCTTTTGAGTCGACTATAAATTTAAGTGATATTGATCAAGTAAAAGCAAAAGGGCAGGCGTTATTGAAAGAACATTATATTATTGATGTATTAGTTAATGTTGGAGGCACTATTTCTAGAAGCCCCGCAGTTGAATACCCTTATAATGAGTGGCAACGTGTAATGACGGTTAATTTAGACGCTAGTTTTGTTTTAGCGCAAACACTTGCACCGGCAATGATAGCGAATAAAAGTGGCAAAATTATCAATATTGCCTCTATGTTATCTTACAGTGGCGGTAAGAATGTTCCTGCGTACACGGCAAGTAAACATGCTATTGCTGGTATTACAAAAGCATTAGCGAATGAATGGGCTTCATATAATATTCAAGTTAATGCTATCGCGCCGGGGTACTTTAAAACCGATAATACACAGGCATTACAAGATGATCAGATTCGCAATGATGAAATTGAAAAACGCATTCCGGCGGCGCGTTGGGGAGAGGCTGAAGACTTAATTGGTTCTACGGTTTTCTTAGCTTCGCAGGCAAGTAATTATGTTAATGGTCATATTTTGGCTGTTGATGGCGGATGGCTAGCAAGTTAGTCTTTGATCACATAAATAGAATAATATACAAATTAAATAATGAGCTAAGAGGTAAGTATGTCCACAGAAATTGAAGTACGCTTTGCAGTTGGCCCTAACGAGGTCAAAGGCTTTGACACCACCCAATTAAGAGAAGAGTTTTTAGTTGAAAAGCTAATGCAAGAAAACAAGGTATATTGGGTTTATTCGCATTACGAGCGTTTTATGGTCGGTAGTGCGGTACCTACAGTAGCCCCCTTAAAATTAGAAACGCTTGATGCTTTAAAAGCCGCCACTTTTTTACATGGTCGAGAACTAGGCATTATTAATGTTGGTCAAGCAGGCACGGTAACTGCTGATGGCGAAGTTTATGAATTAGGTTATAAAGACGCTTTATACATAGGTAAAGATACTCAAGAAGTGATTTTTTCTAGTCACAACAATGAAAAACCTGCAAAATTCTACCTTAATTCAGCGCCAGCGCATCATAAATACCCAAGTAAACTGGTGACAACGAAAGATGCTAACGTACTTCATTTGGGGGCGTTAGAAACCTCAAATGAGCGTGACATTAATCAAATGCTGATAAATACCGTGGTACAAACCTGTCAATTACAAATGGGTTTAACCAGTTTGAATAAAGGTAGCGTTTGGAATACCATGCCAGCTCATCAACACGATAGACGTAACGAAGTGTATTTTTATTTTGAGGTACAAGATGAACAAGCGGTTTGTCACTTTATGGGCGAACCACAAGAAACGAGGCATATTTGGGTACACAACGAACAAGCCGTTATTTCACCTCCTTGGTCAATTCATTCTGGCTCAGGTACTCAAAATTATAGTTTTATTTGGGGAATGGCGGGAGAAAATTTAGATTACGACGATATGGATAAATACCAACCGAGCGAATTAAAATAGTTTATACCAATAAATTGAGTGTGTTAATGACATACTCAATTTATCGTATATTTCATCAACGCTTCTCTTTATATTGGAGAAGGTAATATAACAACAGAACTTATAAGTATAATTATGATAGATACCAAAGTGAGTAATGAAAAATCAGGCATCGGTACGTACAGATACCGTATTTTAGCACTGTTAATGTTTGCTACAACAATCAATTATTTTGACCGTAGTATTATTGGTGTTATGGCGCCAACACTAGAAAAAATGTTTGGTTGGAGTAATACTGATTACGCCAATATTATGATCTCGTTTAAGGTTGCTTATGCCCTTGGTATGTTAACTATGGGTGGCATGATTGACAAATTAGGCACTAAAAAAGGCTATACCATCTCCATATTAATATGGAGTATTTTTGGTATGTTACATGCGGTCGTTAGACCTGCATTTAGTGTAATTGGTTTTGCTGCGGCACGTTTTGGTTTGGGTTTTGGCGAATCAGGTAACTTTCCTGCTGCGGTAAAAACCGTTGCTGAATGGTTTCCGAAAAAAGACCGAGCCTTTGCTACCGGTATTTTTAATGCCGCTACTAGTATTGGCGCAATTGCTGCACCTTTTGTGGTTGGTGCAATTGTTTCGGTTAATGGTGACAACTGGCAAATACCGTTCTTAATTACGGGTGCATTAAGTGCTATCTGGATTGTTTTATGGTTACGTACCTATAAAAAACCTGAAGAACATCCTAAAGTTTCTAAAGAAGAATTAGCCTATATTCAAGATGATGAGGAAGTTGAATCTGAGGAAGCATTACCTTGGAGAAAAGTAATTAAAAAACGTCAAACATGGGCGTTTGCCGTAGCAAAAATTACTGATGCAGTTTGGTGGTTCTATTTATTTTGGGGTGCAAAATTCTTAGCAGATACTTTTGGCGTAAATATTAAAAATATTGCTATTCCATTTTTTATTATTTACTTCTTGGCTGACATTGGCAGTATTGGTGGCGGTTATATTTCTGGTTACTTTATGAAAAAAGGCTGGACGGTTAATAAAGCGCGTAAAATGACTTTGTTTTTCTGTGCCTTGATCATCATGCCAGTTTGTTTTGTTGCTATTACCGACAACAAATGGGTTGCTATTTTACTGATTGGTCTTGCATCTGCAGGGCATCAAGCTTGGTCAGCGAATATCTTTACCCTAGTCTCTGATGTAATGCCTAAGAAAGCGACTGCCTCAGTTGTTGGTATTGGCGGTATGTGTGGCGCAGTTGCCGGTATGATTGCAGATATATTATTAGGCTCAACACTAGATCAGGCTGGAAATTCAGGTTATTTCTGGGCATTTATAGTCGCAGGTTCTTGTTATATGGTTATTCTAGGTTTAGTGCATTTAATTATGCCAACGATGACACCATTAGATGAAAATTTAAACCCTATAGAAAAATAAGTGAGATCGCTTTGATTGATCCTGAATAAATCTCAGGGTTAATCGAAGAAGTAACACTAATTGTATTAATATTTGTTATTAACTTTAGTATGATTATTGTTGCTTTTAATAATGTTTTTATAGTATTGATTAATAACAACCAATAAAAACTAACAATAAATGATGTTGGTAACCTAGCTTCTAACAACAATAAATGTGAATATTTTGTTACATTTTGTACTTTACGGCGCTTTTATACGACATAACTTGATGATAAACTTGACAAGTAATTTAGAATAGGATTTTTTTAATGTCAGTAACGATTAACGATGTAGCTAGACTTTCAGGTGTTTCAAAACGTACAGTGTCAAGGGTTATTAATCGCTCGCCAGCAGTAGGGGAAGCGACAAGGGAAAAAGTACTAAAAGTTATTGCCGAGCTTAATTTTTCGCCAGATAAACAAGCGAGAGGGCTTGCTTCTAGTCGCTCTTACCTATTGGGTTTAATCTATGATAATTCACGCTCTTTATCAAATGTACTAGTACAGCAAGGCGCATTAAGCGTTTGCTCTGAATTAGGTTATGAATTAGTTGTACACCCTTGTAAATCAAATGAAGATAATTTTATTGAAGAGTGTGTTAATTCCATTGCTCGTTCAAAATTAGATGGTGTTATTATTTTACCCCCCATCTCTGAAAATAAAAAATTAGCGGCGGCATTAAGAGAGGCAAATTGTCCCTATGTACGCATTGCCTCAGTAGACTTTGATGACAAAGAGAACATTGTTGTTTCAGATGAACGTGAAGCGATGAAAGAAATGGCCGATCATTTTGTTGATTTAGGCCATACTGATATTGCTTTTATTTCAGGCCCTTTAAAATTTCGTTCTTCTATAGAACGTATGGAAGGCTTTCTATTTGAATTAAGCGTTTTTAATATCGAGATTCCTGACACTCATATTCGCGAAGGAAGTAATAATTATGAAAGTGGTATGGCGTGTGCACATAAACTTCTTTCTTTGAAAAAAAGACCTACCGCTATTTTAGCGAATAACGATGAAATGGCCGTGGCTGTTATTCGTGTTGCTCATGATTTGGGTATTAAGATACCCGAAGAGCTTTCAGTTGCCGGTTTTGATGATAATGTTTATGCGTCAAGAATTATTCCCTCATTAACAACAATAAAAAGACCGATTGATAATATGGCTTCTTTAGCGGCGCAAAAACTGATAAACAAAATTCAAAGTGTGCATAGCCAAACTATAAAGCTGAATAGTGAAGTAAAGCCACGTTTAATTATTAGAGAATCAACCGATAAATGTACTACTTAGCAGTCTCTATTTTTAGTGAATGTTGATTTTTTTCATAAAGGCAACACTTGCTGAAACAGTTTTTTCTAACCAAGGGTGAAATAGCCAAAATGAATGGGGTGAGTCACCTGTTTTATAAATTTCTGATGCTATATTGTGTTTAGTTAACGCGGCTACTACTTCTTCTTTGCCGGCACTAAAGCGTGGTCTTGAACTAATAATAAATAATGTCGGCGGTGAGTTTTCATCAATATAGTTAATGGGTGACGCTGTTTCCCATAACTCAGGCACTACTTCATACTTTCCTCCTAACCAGACACTGGCAGCAGTAACTGCTTTTTTGGGATTATTCTCAAAAGGAAGTGCTTGAGGTGAAGTGAAATTACTTAAACCGTCAATATTAATGAGAGCTTGTACTTTTAATTGCTCTTTGCCTGGCGAGTCATGTGTGAAATTATGTTGACTATAGGCTAGCAGTGACGCAATTTGTCCTCCCGCAGACGAACCCGCTAAGACAATTTTCTCTTTATTAATCAAAAAACGCTCACTGTTGTTTTTTAACCAATCAATCGCGTCAGCAATATCGGTTACCCCTGCAGGAAAAGCAGCTTCACCGGATAATCGGTAGTTTGGCGTTGCAACAATGTAACCATGCTCTGCTAAACCAATGGCTAATGCTTTTAGTAAAGATGGATGTCCCATACGCCAACCACCGCCGTGCACTAAAACAATTAAGGGTAGGGGCTTTAATTGATTGCGGGGTTGATAAACATCTAATGTTAAAGCAGAACTTTCTGATTTATGGCATCGCTGTGGCCTGTTTTTTTTGATTTTATAGGCTATGTTTTTGCTATGTTTTATATCTTTTGGCGTGCTTTGATCTGGAATAATGATACTAGGATATTTTTTATGATATTTTTTAAAAGTATTCTCTAGTGTGTAAGTATTCTTAAATATATCTTCACAACTCACTATTTTGTTCGCATAACACTGAATTGATGCGCTAAAAAAGCCAACAACGCCTATTAACACGACTTGTTTTTTTAACTGTTTAGGGCTGAAATTAATCCAAGTTATCATAACGGAAATAATCGACATCAATGTATTGCTCTTTTGTTGGGTTTTCACTCACAATAAACAAACCAATTTTTGCACCAACCCAACGACCTTTGACTGCTTGAAAGTGTTCGCCAATGATCTTGAAGGGCTTGTTAAAATCAGTTCTATAACTAAATACTGCACTTGCTCCCGGTTGAACAATGACTTTAAATTCTACTTTATTAGTTTCAACATTGTTTGTGTCTAAATTATCAGAGTTCAAATTTTTAGTGCTAAGCGGTATTGCTTCTAAAATACTTTCATTACAGCCTTTACGTGCACCATGGCAATGAACAAAAACAATCTCAGTTATTTCTTTGTCGATACTTGGTCTTACGCCTATCCATGCATAGTTTTCGCCAAAGAGTATCAAACCACTTTTTGCTTTTTCACTTTCCTTATTTATGGTCAGTTTAGTCGTCGCTGAAAAGGTTTCTCGCGGCAGTTTTTGTAATAATAAAGAGGGCGTTAACCATAAATTATCGCCGTTATTGTTAACTTGTAGTTGCGCATATAGTCGTAAAAATCCTGGATTTTTATCAAGTGTGTACCAATCCTTTTTCGGGTTTGCATTCCACTGCCATGATAAACCCAATGTGTTGGTTAAAAAATCATCACTTAAGGTTGAGCTCTGTTTATTACCTAGTTTATTGCTTGTTTTGTTAGCTGCAGGTTTTTTATAATGTGATACCGGCTGACCTATGCCATCACCATCTTTATCTAACCCAATAATAGGCCAGTTATCTTGCCATTGCATGGGCTGTAGATGAACAATACGTCCATAAGCTTTTTTAGATTGAAAGTGAATAAACCAATCTTCATTTTGCTGAGTATGTACCCAAGCACCTTGATGGGGGCCGTTGGTTACAGAATTACCTTGTGCCATGACTATTTTTGCTTGATAGGGACCAGTTATATTTTTAGATCTAAAAACAGATTGCCACCCTAAATCAACACCGCCAGCAGGGGCAAAAATATAATAGTAACCATTACGTTGATAAACTTTAGGTCCTTCAATTGTTCTATAGTTCTTATGTTCACTACCATCAATAATATGTTGATAATCATTACTTACCCAAGAAGCATCTTCAGACATTTCTCGTAAACTCAATACGTTATTAAAACCCGCTCGGCTTTTTGCCCATGCATGAATTAAATAAGTTTTGCCATTTTCATCCCATAAAGGTGTTGGATCAATAAGACCTTTTCCTTTTAAGATCAACTTGGGAGAGCTCCATTTTTTTGCGGGATCTGTCGCAGTAGTGACATAAATACCAAAATCAGGATCAGGATAAAAAATCCAAAACTTTTTATTATGATAGCGAATATTAGGTGCCCACACGCCGTTACCATGTTGGGGCGTAGAAAAGTGTTCACTAGGGATTTGTTTAGGTAAGGCATAGTTAATGAGTGACCAGTTTACTAAGTCTGTAGAATGTAAAATCGGTAATCCCGGTGCAGCATTAAAACTTGACGCTGTCATGTAATATTCACCCGCAACTTCAACTACATCAGGATCTGAGTAATCGGCATGTATTATCGGGTTGGTATAGTGTGTTTTTGTTTCTTCATTATTAGCAAACTCGGAGACTAACGGGTAAGACTTTAGTGAGTAAGGCAGCGGGTCGGGTAAGTCTTGTGCTTTTATAGAAAATGTACAGATAAAACTTAGGGTTAATAACGTTGTTTTTAAGTAAGGTGATAAATACATAGAGGTTTCGCTATTACGTTAATTTTAATTGACCTGAATTTATACTCATTATTGCTAATGCTATTTTAAATAAAAATGAAGATCCGTGTTAATACGGTCTTCATTTAATACTTGATGCCTTAATAATTAATACGTTAGTGTTGAGTATTAAGCATTTTGTAAATTTCCATACTCGCAAGAATGTAAGGTCCTGTACCTTTAGGATCGTTTACTTGTAATGGTTCATTCATATAATAACCATAGCTACCATCTCGACCAAAGCTTAACCCAGCAACATAACACTGATTAGTCATACTGGTACTTCCGTCAGCATGCACTAGCGTAAATTCGTTAATCAAGGCTTGATAGCCTAAAAGAGCTACTTTGTTATATTCAGACGATAAATAACCCTTATTTACCGCTTTAGCGTAAAAATAAGTAAACATCGCAGTAGCAGAAGACTCTCTGTAATTTCCTATAGCATTAGGCTTATCCATAATTTGCCACCAAGCACCGGTTGCTTTATCTTGGGTTTTAGCAATGCTTACCGCTAATTCATTAACCATGTCAATTAAAAACGTTCTTTGCTCAATATTTTGTTCAGGAATTGAATCGAGTACGTCAACAATCGCCATCGTTAACCAACCAACACCACGAGCCCAAAATTCAGGAGACAAGCCGGTTTCTTTATTTGCCCAATCTTGTTTTTTAAGTTCGTCCCAACCGTGATAATACAACCCAGTTTTAGCATCTCTTAAATTTTCACGAGACAGTTTAAATTCATTAACAACGTCTTGTAGACTTTCTTCTTGTTGGTGATCTGTTTCAAACATTATTGCGTATTCAGCAAGAAATGGCATGCCCATGTAAACACCGTCTAACCAGAGTTGATTGGTATATTTTTTCTTATGCCAAAAAGCGCCGTTCGATGTTTTAGGTTGTTCAGCAAGTTGTAACCTAAGTGCCGCTGCCGCCTTTTTAAATTTTTCGTTATGGGTTTGTTGATATAAACGAAGAAAATTTCTGCCCGGTGGAATATTGTCAATATTATAATTTTTTTTGTTGTATGCGAGGATTTCGCCTTGTTCAGTAACAAAACTTGCCGTTACCTTTTTAATGACTTGACTATATTTTTTATCGTTGGTTACTTCGCCCAATAAATCAAAAGTATACGGCTGCATGCCAATAATATCGTATTCGAATTTAGGCTTACGCTCTCGGTTAACATCCCAACCATTGTAATGGTACCCTAATGCTTTGCGCTTAAGCTCAGCATCAGCCAACTTTATTCCCCAGTTAAGGGCTTGTTTGGCTGTCAACTCAGTATTTTTAGCTTGAGTTGATAAGGTGGTTTTTAAGTAAGTTCTAGGCTTTCTTGTTAATTTTTCTGCTTCTTGTTCTAAATAAGCAATAAAATCAGCTTCGTTGTCTATACCACTTTCAGGTTGCCAAACTGAGGCAAAGTAATATTCAACGCGTTTTTCACCACTTTTTCCTTGAGATTTAAGATTAGCGAGATAATTTTTTTTATCTTCAATCACATCAATCAGTTGACCTTTTTTGAAGAATATAGCCATACCTAACATACTGTCATCTAGGCTTTGTTTTCCCCAACTAGCAATATAGGTATATTGATAACCGCTGCTATTCAGTGAGCCCTTAATCAATTTCGTATTTTTGTGCTTAACTACACCCGCAGTCATACTAGATAAGTCTTTACCTAAATTAAGTTTTACTTTGGCAAGTCTTGATCCTGCAAGCATTGATATATTGGCTTGCAGGTTTTGGGTGTTAATACTGTTTTGCCAATCGAAATAGTTAATGGTAATACGTGCATGAATATTGCCATTATCAGCAATGATAGCCTGTCGTGATTGAACATCGGTAACATGCTCTAAAACAGGTGTATTATTGTCTGCAATAAAACCAAAACCACCGGCGCCTAATGAACCACCCACTTTTAATATATCCATGCCCCAAGGTTGCATATGATGATATGACTCATAACCATCTTGTCCAACTTGGTTAAGGATAGGCTCTTTAGTTAGCTTACCAAAAATATCAAAACCATTTCGCCAATCTAAATAAAAACGGTAGCCAACTTTGTCTGATTCAATGCCCGGACCTTCGTAACGTATCCAATTGGAATGATCGGTGTAATGTGATGGTGGTGTTAACTCATTAACATTGACAAATTTTCCGCCAACATATTCTTTTAAATCTCTATGAGTAAGGTGTTTTGGCGGTTTAGTATGGGCTAGCCATTGACCTTCTGTTTTATACGATATTTCTGCTTGCACACGTTTAGTTGAGACTGTGTTACTTGATGTGACGCTTTTTTCACTAGTATTTATCTTAACAAATTTTGGTTTATTATCAGGTAAATCGATAAGAAATAATAGTCCGTCATTTTTACCATCATAGTTTTTGTCTATGTGTTGCATCGGTAAAAAATTATCATGGTAACTAACTTGAATATTGTTTTTTGCTGTAGTTTCTAACAATCCTAAATCATAATAACTGACATAAATAGGTTCGTCATTTCGAGCAAACGTTGAAGGATTAACGACTTCTAATTGCGCAATTTCAGCATTCTCTGAAGATAAGCTAGTTATTGGGGATTTATCAACAATTTGTGGTGAGGTAGTGCTTTGTTCTCCACAACCTACTAATGCCAAGCTCAGTAGCGCAGTAGCATTTATAAGTCGATTATTGATTAAAAGTTTACTGCATAGTTTCATTATAATTCCCTAGACTATATAAGATAAGGTAAACAAAGAATAAACTGAATAGCTTAATCAGCAAATCCTTTGTTTCATTGGTATTATTTTACAATGGTTATTAATCTAACTTATAAGCTTTCTTCACTAAGCCATAGGTTAATTGATAAGCTAGTTCATGCGCGGTTTTTTCAGTTATTTGATGATTAGCAACTAACTCTGCAAGATAACGACAATCAACCCTGCGAGCAACGTCATGACGTGCAGGAATAGATAAAAATGCTCGAGTATCATCGTTAAAACCAACCGTATTATAAAAACCAGCAGTTTCTGTCGCTTGTTCTCTAAAGCGCAACATACCGGCAGGACTATCATGGAACCACCAAGCAGGGCCTAATTTTAAACTAGGATAATGACCAGCAAGTGGTGCTAATTCACGGCTATAAGTTGTTTCATCTAAAGTAAATAAAATGATATTGAGTTTAGGATTGTTGCCGTATTTACTTAATAGCGGTTTTAAAGCATTAACATATTCTGTTGGGCTTGGAATATCGCAACCTTTATCACGGCCATAAACATCAAAAATAGGCTTGTTGTGGTTACGATGTGCACCCGGATGAATTTGCATCACTAAACCATCTTCAATACTCATGCCTGCTAATTCAGTTAGCATTTGTGCACGAAATAGTTCTTGCTCTTCTTCACTTGAATTACCCGACAAACATTTAGCTAATAGTTGTTCACACTCGGCTAAAGGTAAATCGGCAGTTAATGCCGTAGGGTGACCATGATCTGTTGCTGTAGCGCGTCCTTCTTTTTTGAAAAAGGCACGACGTGCTCTAATTGCATTGAGATAACCCTGCCAAGTACTGGTATTTTCGTTAGTTATTTCACCCAATTTTTCTACGTTTTCAGTGAAGTCTTCACGACTAGCATCAACAACATCATCAGGACGGAAACTGGTTGAAACACGTTTTGCCATTGGCGTGTCTTTTATCGCACGATGATGTTTTAAATCATCTAAAGCACCTTCTGTGGTCGCGATAAATTCAATGTTAAAACGGTCCATCAAAGCATGTGGTTTATATTCTGGTGTAGCGAGTTTTGTGGTGATTTCTTGATAATACTGTTGAGCATTTTCACTGCAAAGTTTTTCAGTAAAACCAAAAATTTCACTAAATACTGAATCAAGCCAGTAACCTGAAGGTGTACCTGCAAACAAATAATAATTGTCAGCAAATATTTGCCATGCTTTAGTAGGTTCGGCAGCTTTAGAGGCGGCTAAATCACCTTGTTCTCCTTGCTGAGGAATACCTAAGTCTTCAAGGTTAATGCCTTGGCTGTATAACATTCTAAAAACATAATGATCTGGCTTTAAGAATAGATCTGTAGCATTACCAAAATTTTCATTTTCATTATACCAGCTTGGATCTGTATGCCCATGAGGGCTGATAATAGGTAAGTCTTTAATTGATTGATAAAGCTCACGTGCTATTTTAACGACGTTAGCATCGCTGGAAAATAACCTGTCTGGATGAAGTTTCAAAGGGGTAGGTTGACTAGTCATTTAAAGTTCCTTACTTATAATTTTTTGTAAATTGTCACGCTAAATGACAATACCACTGAGCATGGTACTGTCATTTAAACGAAACAGTTGTTGCCAATAAATAGGGTTAAATCAATTATAACGGACAAATACACAGTAAATGTTAGTAAGCTAATTAATTGAATCTACCTATTTTAAAGCTTATGTTTATTGTGAAAGTGCGTTACACGCTTGAGTTATTTTTTCCCATTGTTTATTTTTAACCCAATCAGGTTTTGCTACCCAAGTGCCACCTACGGCAAAAACATTGGCTAGATTTAAATAATCTTGGTAATTTTGTTCATTAATGCCACCGGTAGGGCAAAACTTAACATCTTGAAATACAGAAGAAATTGCTGATAGAAATTTTTCTCCCCCTGATAAAGAAGCAGGGAATAATTTTTGTTCAACGTAGCCATACTCTCTGGTCATTAATATATCTGCAGTATTTGAAACACCGGGAACTACGGGAACAGTACAGTGTATGAGCTTATCAAGAAGCTTTTGAGAAACAGCAGGCGTAACAATAAAATCAGCTCCTGCGTTTATTGCTGAGTTTAATATTTTTTCGTTGGTTATTGTACCAGCACCAACAATTAAATTGGGTAAGGCTGATTTAATTGCCGTAAGTGCTTCTAGAGAAGCGGTTGTTCTTAGTACAACTTCAACTAAATTAATGCCCGACTCATGCATTGCTCTTGCTACATTAACGCCTTCAGCGGCATCATTAGCCTGAATAATGGGTAATAATTGTTGTTTGCCTAATAGTGTTGAAAATAAAGCCATTACTTTTCCTGTAAAATTAATAAAATTTGTTGATCAAGTGAAGTTTTTCCCTTAACTCAATTTGAATAAAGTATCAAAGCTATACTTTGATACCTAGCGCCGCTTTATCAACGCGTTTATTATTTATAAATACGTTTGAAAGCGTAAAATTTGATACGTGTTCAATAATTGACTGCTGTTTAACGGAATCAAATTGGCAATCTATTAAATGAATGTCTGACATTGGAGCACGTTCAAAGCCACGTAATAACAGTGCTTTACTTAAAACGTTTTTACAATGTAACTTTTCAATTTTTATATCTCTTACCGTCGGATCAAATTTTCCAGCGTCACCTTCTTCATAGAAGAAATTAATAACAATGGCATTTTTTACGGTACCCACTTCTATGTTTCGAAACCTAAGGTGTTCTATTACACCACCTCGAACAGAATTGGTTTTAATGCGAATGGCTCGGTCTAAGTCTGGGCTGTCCATGGTGCAATTTTGCACAAATACATTGTTTACACCACCTGATATCTCGCTACCAATTACGACTCCACCATGACCTGCCTTCATATGACAATTTTCAATTACAATGTTTTGACAAGGCGTGGCAACGCGACGACCATCAGCATTACGTCCTGATTTTATGGCAATACAATCATCACCGGTGTCAAATAAGCAATCTTTAATCACCACATGATCACAACTTTCAGGATCGCAACCATCTGAATTTGGACCATGACTTAAAAAGTTAACCTTTGATACCGTTACGCTTTTACATAAAACTGGGTTTAATAACCAAAAAGGGGAGTTTTTAATAGTCACCCCTTCAATTAATATATTTTTACATTGATAAGGTTGAATGAATGAAGGTCTTAAGTAAGAGCCTTCACCATATTTACGTTCTGATACTGGCACATGGGCTTCTGCATCGGCCATTAATTTATCGCGAGCAGGTTTTTGATCTTGGTCTTCAATAAGATCCCAATGGGCTTTTTTATGCGGTCCTTTCCAGGGCCACCAAGTTTGATTGTTCGCATTTCCTTCAAGAACACCTTTACCAGTAATGGCAATGTTTTCTTGTTGGTAGGCATAAATCAAAGGTGAGTAACCCATCATTTCTAAACCTTCCCAACGAGTAAATACTTCTGGTAAATAGTGTTTAGGATCGGTACTAAAGCTTAATATAGCATTATCATCAAGGTGTAGGTTTACGTTAGATAATAAATGAATTGCACCGGTAAAATACTTACCGTTTGGCACAAACACTTGACCACCACCCGATTCATGGCATGCTTTTATGGCTTTATTAATTGCAAGAGTACAATCAAAAACACCATCATTAATTGCGCCAAAAGAGGTAATATCGAATACTTTATCTGGAAAACTTGGCACAACTGTTGAAGCTTTAATTTTTTCTGCCAACTGCCAGTCATCCGTTGAACTGTCGACAGCGGTTAAGGATTGTGTCATTTGAATAGTTTTACAGCCACTTAATAATGCCGCTGATATGGAACTAGAGGCTAAGGCTTTTATAAAAAATCTTCTTTTCATTTTACATCCCAAAAATAGCGATAAATAATTTAGTTTAAGCGCCGTTTATTTACCATTAAACAGACAACTTAAATTTTATAGAACCTATACTAACAAGCATTGCCACCGGTGGCAATGCTTGTTTTACCAATAGTTAGCAAAACTGAAAAATAATAATTTGAGCGGATTGTTACTGTAAATTTGTAGGGGCGATTTTAATCGCCAAAATAGAGCAAACCAAGCTATCAGGCGAATAAATTCGCCTCTACTGTTGATTCACAACCATTAAGTACAACAGAGCTAAAATATTTTAAAATTATTTATAGTTGAAAATCAAAAAGCGGTTAATATTTGCATATTAACCGCTTTATTACTTCTTTTTAGTTTGTGTTATTTAGAAAGAACCACGTAAACCAATTAAGAATTGACGACCTGATGACAAGTGTTCATAAGGACGAGGAGTGTAGGTATCGTTCCATTGATCTTGATTTTCATCAGTCAGGTTAACCGCTTCAAATGATACAGCCATATCTTCGCTTAAGTCATAAGCTGCTGAGAAGTTAAGCTTAGCTTTATCTTCATAGCCACGAACATAAGTCGATTCATCTTTGTATTCATTTTTGTAATCTTTGTTATAACCTTCACGGAAATTATAAGAGAAGCGCGCAGAGAATTTCTCAATTTCATAATAAAGCGTGATGTTATAAGTATTCTCTGATGTTTCTTCTTCTTGTAATGTTAACGCTGTGCCATAGAATGGGTCTTCAACATCGCGAGTATAATCAACATAGGTGTAGTTAGCTTGAATACCAAAGTCTTTTAGCATGCCCGGTAAAAAGGTAAAAGGTTGTTGATAAATAAATTCAGCACCCCACATACTTTCAAAGGGGGTATTTACCAATTGAGTAACTTCCCACGTTTCACCTGAGAATTCACCTGAAATACCCATTGCTTCTAGCTCTGCGGCAGTAAAGGTTTCTTCTTGTTTTTCTTTAGTTAGCCCTGATATATCTTTAAAGAATACTGATGCACCAAGTAATGCTTCTTCTGTAAAGTACCATTCTAAGCCCATGTCATAACCTTTAGCTTTATACGGTTGTAGCGATGGACCTGCACCCCTTGTAATTGTTGCTGAAGGATCTTCGTCATCAGGCGTGTTCACTTTAAGCGCGCCACTTAAATCTGATAACTTAGGACGAGAAATACTTTCTGAATAACTAAAACGAGCAACGAGATCATCGGTTAAGTCATAAGCAAGGTTCAAAGACGGTAATACATCATCGCCAGAACTTGTCGTTTCAAGCCAGCGGTAATCACCACCACCAATAATTAAATAGCTGTCTTTATCAATATCGCCAGCTTCACCTTTAACTGAGGTGTCAATAGTACGGCTAGTATTTTCGTTATCAAGATAACGTAAACCGACATTACCACGTAATTCTTTGCCAAAAACATCATAAATAAAATCAACTTGTGCATAAAGTGCTAGCACTTCTTCTTCAATTGCATAAGAGCGTTTATGTGCTTCACGCGCTTCAAAGAAGGCCTCATTAGAGAATGCTGATATTACCGCGTTATAGTCTGGCGATAACCAAGTACCTTGGCTCAATGTAGAAGTACCAGGAACACTTGCTGTGTTACCAAAAGTAACGCCAAGAGCATTTAAGTTACTGTCATATAAGCCACCGGCAATAACTGAATCATCTAAATTAGCGACTGCTGTTTCAGCTTTTTTGCCATTAGCGTATTTATCGCCACCAATAACTTCTTTTTTCCAATCGTTACGATAGTCGTGTTGTTCGGTAATAAACTCACGATGGTTAATACCAAATTTTAATACTATTTCGTCATTAAGTTCATAAGCAAAATCTACTTTAAAGCTAGTATTTTCACTTTCAATGGTTTGAGCTCTATTTCGTACTAAGCCCAATTGATAGTTGTCAGCATTTAGCATGCTTTGCTCTAAGCTGTCTTTTGTGAATTGTTGACCCGGTAATTGGCTTGCACCAAATGCGAATGAAGGCATTCCTGTGTCCATTGAGCCAGTATTAAAAGCAGTACCGCCAACATTGTTAACTAAATCTACAGGGTTAACATCATTATCGTAACTATAAGCAACAGTTGAACCGGTCGCATCTAAAGCAAAAGTACGAGAATGCGGAACATCTAATTCTGAAGTACCATGACCGGCTAAAAAGGTCATTGTTAATCGGTCGTTAATTAACCAGTCACCTGATAAGGTGTATTGATCAAAAGTAGATTCTGACTTATCTTGACGTGCTTCAGTACGAATAGTGGCATTAGAGAAAGAACCGGCAACAATTGTATTATTAGAGTCAGTATATAAGTTTTCAGGGGTAATATCTTTTTGATCACGTAACAACACTGAATATTCGTATTCGTCCATGGTGGTGTCTAAATTAGCATGTAAAATATCTAGCACCATAGAGAAGTTATCGGTAGGTGCATATTGAAATGCTGCGGTAACACCTAAACGCTCTTGTTGTTTAGAAAAAATAGAATAACGCGGAATACGTGGTAAATATAAACCGTCTAAGTTTTCGTTAGTATAAGCGCCATTTTCCATTAATAATGTTTTAGGGGAAGCGGTTAAGTAGTTAGAACCACCAGGCTGTGGTGAGCCATCAGCATCCCATAAAGGATTATTAACTGTCCAACGTACTGTTGTTGCCCCTTCACTTTGTACAATACCTTCAGAGTAAGCAACAGAAACGAGGGCACCAAAGGTGTCATCCCAGTTATTGCTTGCCATAAATGATACACGTGGCGTGGTTTCTTCAGAAACATCGTTATAACGTGCGTTTACGTTATAAGAAGCTTTAAAACCGTCAAATTGGAAAGGACGGGCTGTTTGTAAGTTTACATTACCTGAAATACCACCATCTTCTAATTCAGCCGAAGAGGTTTTATCAATATCTATTTGGGTAAATAAGTCAGATGAAAAAATATTGTAGTCAAACGCTCTACCTTTGTTTGAACCACCAGCAGCATCTGTAGCAGCACCGGCTGATGCAGACTCCATACCATTAATAGTTGTTTTAACGTAGCGAGAACCTAAACCACGAATAGCTATTTGACGACCTTCGCCAGCATCTTCTTCAATAGATATACCCGGTACACGTGACAGTGAATCGGCAACGTTTAGATCTGGAAATTTACCTGTGTCCTCAGCAATGATTGTTTCTCTTGAACCAACAGCATCACGTTTTGACATCAATGCTGCGTTGATACTACTACGGAAACCTGTTACTTCAATAACTTCAACGTCTTGTTCTTTAGCTTGGCTTGTTGTTTCTTCAGCAGCATAACTTGTACCTGTTACACAACCACCAATTAGCATACATGTTAGTAAACGATTTAATTTAAAACTTTGTTTATTATATTTCACGGCTATCTCCCCGATTTCCGATTATTATGTTTTTATATGATTACTATCAACTGCGCAGTTTTATATTTATAGCAATTGAAGTATCAATTTTAATTTGCTTGTCTGCTACTTACCGAAGCATTATTTTATGCTACCGGTGGCAACGACTAAAAAAACTACACCGAATAATTAACGAAGTCAAACATTTTATTTTAAATAAGATGATTAATTTCCTTAGTTATTACACTAGTTGTAGACCATTACAGTGTAAATAGCCAGTTGTTATGCTACCGGTGGCATAAGAGGGCATTTTTTTTATCGTAGATAATTAATGTGAAGAAAAATTATTTTAGATCAAATTTAAAAAAGGATTTTATAAAAAATTCAAGAAGCCAATAAATTGAAATTTATCATTAGCAATTTTTTTTCGTACAACATATTAACTTAAAGTGAAGTTATAATTTATTCATTTTCCACCCTAAAAATGGAATAAATTTTTTACTTTAAAACAATTGAATTTTTTTTGGCATAACTGTTTTTTATGACGTAAACTTAAATAATCACTTGTTCATTTGGAGTGTCTTATGAAACCTATTTTGGTTTTATTATTGATATTATTATCTTCGTTGTTATTTGCGTGTCAAAACACCAAAACATCGGCATATAATCCTGATAAAGTGAAACAACTTTATCAAGACTCGTTCTATTTACCCGAAAAATTATTTCACATAGAAACAGAAGAAGAAATATTTCAGCTTGATAGCGAAATGTTATCAATGGTTGAAACCAAATTAAAAACTAAAAAAAACATCAAAAAAAGAACTCAGCTTTTACTTGAGTATATATTTTCTGAAAGTGATATAGCTTTGAGTTATTCTAGCTCTGCTAATCTTACTGCATCGCAAACATTTCGTAGTCAAACAGCCAATTGTATTTCCTTAACAATAATGGCTTATGCTTTAGCCAAAGAAGCTAACTTAAATGTTAATTTTCAACAAGTAATCATTCCAGAATATTGGGTAAGAAATGGCCGTTATAATATGTTAACCGGGCATATAAACTTAGTTGTTACTGAAAGAACCAATTATGCACATATAGTTACCTCAACCAATAGAATTCTTCAAATCGACTTTGATCCAACGGTATTAAAAAAGTCTTTTCCAAAAAAAGTAATAAAAAAGGATACTGTTATAGCCATGTTTTATAATAATAAAGGTGGTGATGCACTAATAGCAGGAGACTATTCTTTAGCTTACCAATACTTTAAAGCCGCAACTTTGCAAGATAAAAAATTTAGCTCAGCATGGGGGAATTTAGGTATTTTATATCGTTTAACAGATCATAATGATGCTGCAAAAAGAGTTTATTATCATGCGATTTCTTTAAATGAAAACAACTTAACCGCTTTAACAAATTTAGCAATTTTATTACACATTGAAAACAATGATATACAAGCCAACACTATAGAAGATATGTTACATAGAAAGAGAAGCAGTAACCCTTATTATCATGCTGTTTTAGCAGATGAAGCTTTTTATAAAGAAAACTATCGTGTTGCTGTTAATCATTATAAAAAAGCCATTAAACTTGATGATCGTGAACATGAATTTTATTTTGGTTTAGCCAAAGTTTATTATAAAATGAATGAATTAACGTTAGCTAAAAAAGCACTCAAAAAAGCTATCAGATTTAATGCTTATATTAAAACGGAAGATCAATATATTGCGAAATTAAATTTTTTAAATAATAAATTAGATCTTAATTATTAATATAATATTAACCATCTTTAACCTGAAACCCATCAATTTGACGGCATAAATGCCGACCTACATTTAGTTCATAATATACCACTCTTCGCTAAGCGAATTTGAGCCTAAGTGAAAATCCTTATCGCGAGGTTGTTAATTATTTTTAATTTTCTAAACCCTTTTTCAGATGCTTTTTGCTAAAGTCAGATCTTGACTATTTAGACAAAAATTTTTAATCGACAAATATTCACGTTATAATATTGTTAAGCAAATATTTCTACTATTTTAAGGTTACCAAAAAATGGATAAAGTTTTTATTACTGCACAACAATTATTAGAAGACTCTTTTCGATTAGCTGCCAAGGTTTATGAAGATGGCTTTAGGCCGCAGTTTATTGTGGGTATATGGCGTGGTGGTGCACCTATCGGTATTGCCGTGCAAGAATACTTTGATTTTAAAAAAGTTGAAACTGACCATATTGCCGTACGTACTTCTTCTTATTATGGTATTAACCAACAAAATAAAGAGATAAAAGTACATGGTTTACATTACATTATTGAAAATGCTAATGCCGATGATGGTTTACTGATTGTTGATGATGTTTTTGACTCGGGTCGAAGTATAGAGGCTCTAATTAAGCAGTTAACATTGTTAACCCGTAAAAATATGCCCTCCGATGTTAGAACAGCATGCCCTTGGTATAAGCCTAAAAATTCAAAAGTGAATATTACACCTGATTATTATATTCATGAGTCTGATCAATGGTTAGTTTTTCCGCATGAATTATCGGGGTTAACACCGGATGAAATTATTGCCGGTAAAAAAGATTTAGCGAATATTCACGATTTACTAATATAAGTTAACGTTTTATTGGCTTTTCATAGTCTTTTAAATTGGAATGCACAGCATGACTAAACAATTTTTATTTATCTCTTTATTTTTATTGAGTTTTTTTAGTTATGCTGACAATATAAAACCGTCGGTGATTTTGATTTCAATTGATGGTTTTGCTTATGATTATTTAGCAAAGTTTCAGCCGAAAAACATACTGAAATTAGCAGAGCAGGGCGTTAGTGCTAAATTACTCCCTGTGTATCCCAGTAAAACATTTCCTAATCATTTATCAATTATTACCGGCGTTTATCCCGCTAAGCATGGCATTGTTCAAAACAATTTTTATCATAGAGGCTTGAAAGCTTTTTATAAAAAAGGAGCCGGTAAAAAAAATAGTGCTTGGTTAACCGCGCTGCCACTTTGGTCTATTGCCGAACAGCAAAATGTTAAAACGGCAATATATTTCTGGCCTGAATCAGAAGCAATAACAAATACTTCACCACCGAGTTATAACTTTCCTTATAATAAAAACACCAGTAGTCGGGCGAGGTTTGATCAGCTTATAGACTGGTTAAAACTACCAGATAAACAACGGCCACAGCTGTTAATTTCTTATTTTTCACTTGTCGATACGGCAGGGCATCACTTTAACATTAATTCTCCACAGTTAAAAAAATCAATAGAGAAAATAGATAATTTACTCGGAGAATTTATTAAACGGTTAAAACAAGAGATTTTACAAGACGTAGATATCATTTTAGTCTCTGATCATGGAATGACCGCAATAGATAGCAAAAGCCCAATTACAAAAAATTCTGTGTTAGGGGCTGAATTAGAAAGAAAAATATCTTCAGAAATAGACTCTGAACAAGCAGCGATCATGGTAAATGGACAAACCCAGTTATACTTTTATTTATCTGAGGAAATGACAACCGAAGATCGATCATCAATATTGGCATTGTTAAAAAAACAACAAGCTCTGCAGAAAAATAAATATCAAATTTATTCAAAAGAAACCTTTCCTAAGCATTGGCACTTTGAACATTCATCTTTAACCGTACCCGATATAATAGCCGATGCAAACCCACCTTATATTTTTGAGAATGATAAATATAAAAAAGATCTAACGGTTGGAACGCATGGTTTTGATGCAAAAGATAACAAAGATTTAACGGCATTATTTATTGCCTCAGGTCCAAGTTTTCATCGAAACAAAACAATACCCGCTTTTGAAAATATTCATATTTTCCCATTAATAAGTCAGCTTTTAGGCTTAGATAAAACCTATGTCATTGATGGTGAATTTTCAGTGTTGTCACCAACGTTGAAATAAGACACCTGAGTATATGATATTATTATTTTAACCTAGCTATTTAAAATAATTATGGTTATTGTTTATAGTGAATATAATGACACTAGCCCATAAAACGAAATTAATTAAAAAACAATGCAAAATACTTATATTGCCAGACAAGCCATTCTTGATAATAATTTAAAAACAATTGGGTATGAATTACTCTTTAGAGATAGCCCTGATAATAAATTCCCTGAAATAGAGCATGATATTGCGAGTTCAAAACTCATTATTCAAAATCATATACACGGTGATATTAATACCATTAGTTTAGGTAAATTAGCATTTATTAATTTTACTGAAAACTGTTTGGTTCATAAATTCCCCTTAATGTTTGATAAAGACTCAATCGTTATTGAACTTGTGGGGCATGATAAGCCGACAAAAAAATTATTGAAAATCATAAAGTTTTATCATGAAAAAGAATATAGAATTGCTTTAACCGAATATGATTTATTGCCACATTGGGATGCACTTTTTCCTTATATAGATATTGTTAAAGTGGATATAGAAAAAGTAAATACGAAACGAATTATTCCCGCCGTTGAAAGAATGAAACCATTTGATGTTAAAATTGTTGCTGAAAAAGTAGAAACAAAAAATCAAAAGCAAACGTTAGCTGAAGTTGGCTTTGATTATTTTCAAGGTTATTTTTATCATCAACCTGAAATAATTGAAGGACAAGCATTATCGCCAATAAAAACGCAAATGCTTAGTTTGTTAAATGAAACATTTAATTCACCTTTGAATTATGACTCAGTGGCAGAAATTATAAGTCATGATGTTAATTTAACTGTTGGTTTATTAAAAATGGTTAATAACGTTGCCACCGGCAATAAAGTAGAAATAACATCATTAAAGCAAGCAGCGGCTTATTTAGGTGAAGAAAAGCTCAGACAGTTTGTCTCTATTTTAGCCTTATCTAACTTAACGTCTGAAACGAGCGATGAAGCATGCAAACAAGCCTTAATAACCGGAAAAATGATGTTTGCTTTAAGTCAAAAAAACATCTTTTTAGAAGTAAACGATTTCGCCTTTATCACAGGGCTGTTAAGTGCCATTGAAGTCATGCTATCAATGCCTATTTCTGAAATAGTTAAAACAATGCCTCTTGCAAAACCCATTGAAGAGGCATTAGTTAATCACGACGGTTTACTTGGAGAGCTATTAGATTTAACAACATCATTTATTTTAGGTAATACCAACGACATCAACCAACGTATAACGCATTACGCACTCAATAAAAAACTCGTTCAACAAGAATTTCTTAGCGCTAGTCAATGGTGTACAGAATTAGATATTTAAACTTTTTATAATGGTATGAATCGGCTAATTACATTAGCCGATATAAGATTTGTATATAATGTTAACTGACTCGTTATTAAGTCGTTTTATATAGGTGTAAGTATTTAGATTATGCAGGTGTATATAATCTGTGCGAGGAATTGACATAGAAGTTTATGCCACATTCCTAGTGCTTCAGCACAAAATATTTGCTTTGAACAAAATTTGAACCGTAAGGTTCAATCGCTCTTAGATTAATGAACGAACAAATATCTCGATATTAGCATCTTGGCAGTTACCAAAAAAGCATTGTTGAAAGCGCTTACCACCAATGGCTGTTTTAACAAGCTCAGGATCAATAGCGCGTAATCCTTCTAAATAGTTTTTGGTCACTGCAGTTTGTACTTGACTTAATATACCAGCGTTTGTGACCTGCGATTCTTTACGCTCAGTAGGGTAACCTTGTCCCCTTAAACCGGTGAATATTTTTTCAAAAATATAGCGAATATTTAATTCTGCTCCCCAACCAAAGCCTTTAGCAAAAGGCAAAGCTAAGGCATTTCCGTTATTTATTTGTGCAAATAAGAAGGCATCAGCGGGATCTATACAATAACCACAATAGACTCCTGGGTAAGTATTGAGAGACATCATAGCGCCTTGCCCTGTACCACAACCACTAACAACAAAGTCTACTGCTTTAGAATTAAGCAGGAGGCTGGCCATGATGCCTAAATGAATATAGGTTAGGCGATGATCATTATCATCATTCATACCAACGTTAAAGATAGTATGGCCATACTCACTACCTATTATTTTTAATTCATTTAATATTGCAGGGTTTTTTGATGCCTGACTAAATTCGTTCATTAATGCGATTTTCAAAATTTTTTCCTCTAATTTGATAGTGTATAAAAATGTTATTTAGTTATACTAAAATGATAAAAGTTTGTGTAACCAATAGATGTTGAAATAAAAGAAGGCGTACCACTGGTCGCTTGTGCAAATAAACCAACTTTTGTCCCAATCCAGCGGCCTTGATCTGCGATTAAACTCGTACCAAGTTGGGTGTATGTACCGCTGTCACCAACACGATAACTAAATGTGATTTTTGCTCTAATAGAGCGAAGCATTGCTGGAAATATTGATGGATAATCAGGCATAGGCTCGGCTACGGTTATAGGCTCAAAGTGTACTTTAACTGATATTTCACCATCTATATTTATTGGGGCGGTAATAACTTCTTCACTATCAAAGCTACTAGCGTCTTTTCTAGAAACCCGTACAAGTCTAATGCCATCACTAGTGTTTTCTAAACCAATCCAATGATAGCCATAACCCATTACTACTAAACCGGCTCGTTCACCTTGCTTTTTAGCATACATTTTTAGTTTTGTTGTCGCTGAAAATTTCATCGAAGGGAGTTTTTGTGTTAGCAGGTTTCCGGCTTCCCATAAATTTTCTGAGGAAGATATTGAATTAAGTCTTAATACCCCTGTGTTTGATGGCTCAACCCAATTATCTCTGGGGGTTGCACTCCATTGCCAACCTAAATGATAACCGTCATTAAAATTGTCGTTTACTATCGGGGATTGCGGTTTTACTACTGCATCAACAGTTGGCTTTTTATAGCTTATAACAGGCTGACCAAAATCATATTCTTTTTGCGGCTCACCTATTATCGGCCAGCCATTGCTATGCCATTGCATGGGTTGTAAATGAACTCTTCTTCCATAGGTGTCCGTATCTTGAAAATGAATAAACCAGTCTTCACCTTTAGCTGTCGTTACCCATGCGCCTTGATGAGGGCCATTTATTTCTGTTTCGCCTTGATCTATTACAAGTTTGGCTTGGTAATCTCCATCAATTTCCGTTGCTCTAAATACGCCTTGCCAACCACCCTTGACCGAACCTGCAGGAGCAAAAACATAATAATATTTTCCTCTTTTATATAACTTTGGTCCTTCAATAGTAAACCAAGGTTTCATGCCTTGTGATGTTTGAACTTTCTCATAATCATTACCGTCAATAATTTTTTTTGCTTTACCTACAGTAGACAGATTGTCATTAGACAGTTTTTTTAACTCGATGATATTGCTTTTACCTGAGCGTGAATTTGCATACGCGTACACTAGGTAACCTTGACCATCATCATCCCAAAAGGGTGCAGGATCTATTGCACCTTTGGTTTTATCAACAAGTTGTGGCTGGCTCCAAGGGCCTTTAGCTGATTTTGCCATAGTAACAAAAACGCCAAAGTCAGGATCAGCATAATAAATCATAAACTTACCGTTATGATGTCTTATTGTTGGAGCCCAAACACCACCACCATGCCTAGGCACAGAATAATGCTCATTAGGATACAAATTAGATAGGGCATAGCCAACAATCTCCCAGTTCACTAGATCTTTAGAATGTAATATTGGTAGACCGGGTATGAGGTTAAAACTGGAAGATGTTAAATAAAAATCATTGCCAACTCTTACCACATCAGGATCAGAATAATCGCCATTTAATATAGGGTTATGGTAATGGCCATTACCCAAATCAGGTGACCATATACCGACATTTTTTGTCGGTAGCTCTGTTGTTTTAGGTGGTTCAGATGCATAAGCATTAGTAAACCAAAGTAAGCAAGAAAGTAGAGGTAGTTTAAACAGCATTTGATTTCCAATTTTATAATTATAAATAATAATGAATTTACCAATAACACCAATGGTAACGTTAACACTGGTGTTATTCAATATTTTTATCGTGTTTTAAAATAAGTATTGAGATAAATTCTTTTACTAGGCGATTATCCAGCCTCTCCTTAGGTAGTTTAGTTCCCTGTTTCTATCAATAAATCTATTAATTAAAATTTGCATTTTATAATAAAATGATAGAGTATGTTAACGATAACAGATTATTTGCTTTGTTAACTATATAAACTAATAGCTTGCTTGGCTGTGAATTGTGATGTTTGTAAGGGAGTCAATGTACAATAAATGTGAATGATTTATTTGATTTAGTCATTTTTACCAGAAAATAAAATACAGGAAGGTCGTAATGACAAGGTTTGATTTTTATATAAAAAAAAATTATAGGCAGTATTTATCGATATTTTTAATATCAATAGCATTTTCCTCTCTTAACGGTTGTGGTGAGGTAAGTATTAATAAAAATCAAGAATATGTTGGCTATTTATTTCCTTATTTTATTGGTAACGCTCCTGGCGAAGAAGCGATTAGGTACGCTATTAGTACTGATGGTTATAACTTTAAGGCGTTAAATAATAATAAAGCTATTATTGACTCAAATAAAATTAGTTCGCGTGGAGGTGTTAGAGATCCTCATATTTTAAGAGGTGATGACGGAAAAACATTTTACATGACAGTAACTGACTTATATGTACCTAATGATGGTTGGTCTAATCATGCCATGATATTAATGAAATCAGAGGATTTGATTAATTGGACCTCGAACATTATTAATATCCCTGAAACTTTTCCTAAAGAGTTTGGTGATATAAAAAGAGTGTGGGCACCTCAAACTATTTTTGATACAGAGAAGAACCAGTACATGGTTTATTGGTCTATGCTCGGTGATAATGGCTCTGATATTATTTATTATGCTTATGTTAATGATGACTTTACTGCTTTAACAACAATACCTAAACAGCTTTATTTCAGCCCTACTAATAGTGCCTGCATTGATGGCGATATTATATTCCATAATGGCCAGTATCACTTGTTTTTCAAAAGCGAAAGTGATGGCGGCATAAAGCAAGCCGTATCAAATAAATTAACTGAAGGTTATGTTCAGCTTGACGGTAATATGGATCAAACTGACGAAGCAGTTGAGGGTTCAAGTGTATTTAAACTGATAGATTCAGATAAATATATTCTAATGTATGACATGTATATGACTGGCAAATATCAGTTTACAGAAAGTACCGATCTCATTAATTTTTCAGTCATAGATGAAGATATCTCAATGGATTTTCATCCTCGCCATGGCACCGTTCTTCCTGTAACGGCTAAAGAAATGTCAGCGTTAAAAGCTAAATGGGGCCAAGCATTCAATTCAGCTGATAAATTGTCAATTCAATCAAAATCAATTCTAGTTAAGCATAACAATGTTGCTATCGATGATGTCAATAAAACTATTTATTTACCCGTTAAAAATGATACTAATTTGGCATCGTTTGACCCTAAACTTACATTTTTATCTGCTAATAACCTAAATGTGAAAGGGGAGGTTACTCCTAAAGGACCGCAAGACTTTAGTCGCTCGAATGTTAATTACTTTATAGATTTCGGCGATGAAAAAATCAGTTATTCTGTCAAAGTTCAAGTTAACAATAACCCTGTACTTGATGGTTATTATGCAGATCCTGAAATTATCTATTCTAATAAAACTAAGAAATATCACTTATATCCAACCAGTGATGGTTTTGATGGTTGGTCTGGTACTTATTTTAAAAGTTTCTCATCAAGTGATTTAATTACTTGGCAAGACGACGGTGTAATACTTGATTTAAAGAAAGATGTTAGTTGGACAAGCCGTAACGCTTGGGCGCCAACCATCATAGAAAAGAAAAGAACTGATGCTGAGCCCAGTAGCGAGAGTGAGTATAGTTACTACTATTACTTTACTGCAGCTCAAAAAATAGGCGTTGCTGTTGCTAATCATCCTAGCGGACCATTTGTAGATTCAGGTGCTCCATTAATTTCGAGTAAACCAGCAGGTATTACCCATGGTCAAGAAATTGACCCTGATGTCTTTAGAGATCCTGTCTCAGGCAAAAGTTACTTATATTGGGGTAATGGCTATTTAGCGGTAGTAGAGCTGAATGAAGATATGATCTCAATAAAGCAGGAGACTATAAAAGTACTCACTCCCGATGCTACTTTTAGAGAAGGTGTTGAAGTGTTTTTTCGAGATGGAACTTATTACTTTATGTGGTCAGAAAACGATACTCGTCATGAAGATTATCGCGTGAGATATGCTACAGCATCGGCACCTATGGGGCCACTGACTATTCCTGAAAATAACCTTATTTTGTCTAAAAATGTAGAGAAAAAAATCTATGCTACCGGCCATAATTCTGTGGTTAAGGCCGCTAATAGTGACCAATGGTATATTGTTTACCATAGATTTACTCGACCTCACGGCATAACTATGGAGAGGGCTGCTGGTTTCAATAGAGAGATTTCTATTGATAAATTAACTTTCTCTGATAAAGGGGAAGTTGAAAAGGTAGAGCTGACATTAATAGGCATAACTAGTGAAAACTATAAGTTTAAATAAAATGAAAATTAATAATATAAAGAGCCAGTATATGTTGAAATTGTTATTAGGAACTGTTGTTTTTTGTGGACTACTCTCATTGCAAGCTTGCAATGACTCTGTTCAAAGTACTATCAATACAGATAAGAGCAACGTTAAACTTGAATGGGAAAACTCTGAGGTTTTTGCTATTAATAAAGAGCCAGCTCGTGCACGGTTTTTTGGTTATGAATCTTTAGCGTTAGCCGACAACGAGGATAAAAATAGCTCTGAGCAGTTTTTATCATTAAACGGTGACTGGCTATTTAATTGGGTTGATAAACCTAGTGACCGACCCATTGATTTTTATCAAAAGAGTTTTGATGTCAGCGCATGGCAAACCATTAAAGTACCGGGGAATGTTGAACTGCAAGGTTATGGCACTCCTCACTATAAAAATATAGCTTATGTATTTCCTGCCAATCAACCTTTTATTCCTCATGATTATAATCCGGTTAGCTCTTATGTAAAAAATGTTCAATTGCCTGAAAGTTGGCAAGGGCAGCAAGTTTATATTCATTTAGGCGCTGTTAATTCCGCAATGTATATTTGGGTTAATGGTAAAAAAGTGGGTTACAGTCAAGGTTCTAAATTACCGGCTGAGTTTAATATTACTGACTATGTTCAAGCGGGTAGTAATAAAATAGCTTTAGAAGTTTATCGTTGGTCTGATGGCAGTTATTTAGAAGATCAAGATGGTTGGAGTTTAAGTGGTCTAGAGCGAGATGTATATTTATATGCCGCGCCTAATACACACCTTAATGATTTTACCGTTATTGCTGATTTAGATGAAAATTATCAAGACGGACTATTTTCATTATCACTTGATATTGTTAATGCAAAGCGAGAGTTAAATAAAGGTAAAGCAATAACTGTATCAGTATCAATAAATGATGATAAAGCAATATTATATAAAAATAAGCAATCAGTATTATTAACCGGTAGTAATACTATTTTTAATTTCAATCATGAAATTGAACAAGTAAAAACCTGGTCAGCTGAAACGCCTAATTTATATCAAATGAAAATTACGTTAACAGATAGTGATAAAAAAATACTACAAGTTGTTAACCAGAATATTGGTTTTCGTAACTTAAAAATGTCGGGCGGGCAATTCTTAGTAAACGGTGTGCCGGTGACTATTCGAGGCGTAAATCGAGTAGAGCATCATCCAACAGGTGGTAGAACGTTAACGAAAGAAATTATTGAACAAGATATTAAGTTAATAAAACAAAATAATATAAACGCTATTCGTACCGCCCATTTTCCAAATGACCCTTATTTATATGATTTAGCGGATAAATATGGCTTATATATTTTAAGTGAAGCGAATATTGAAAGTCATCAATACATGCAGAATGGTAATCAGTTGGAACAAGATCAGGCGAAAACGTCTGAGAATGAATTGTTACAACGACAAAAGCATCAACTGGGTTATAAACCTGAATGGGTAGCGGCTCATGTTGATCGTGTTGCACGTATGGTTGAGCGAGACAAAAACCACCCCTCTATTATTTTATGGTCGTTAGGTAATGAAGCTGGTTTAGGGCAAGCTTTTGAAAAAGCCGCAGCTTGGATCAAAGATAATGATACTACACGCCCAGTGACATACGGTGGATGGGGTACTATTCAGGGGCATTCAGTGGTTGATTATGTTGATATCTACACTCCCATGTATGATTTTATTTGGGAGTTAGAAGACTATGCTGCTAATAATCCGGATAAACCACTTATTCAAGCTGAATATGCGCATGCTATGGGTAACAGTGTTGGTAACTTAAATAAGTATTGGCAACTAATTTATGCTGAACCTCAGTTACAAGGTGGTTTTATTTGGGATTGGGTTGACCAAACCTTTTTAGCAACAAATGAAAAAGGTCAACAATATTGGGCTGTAGGCGGAGATTTTGGTGATATTAATAATGATGGTCATTTTTTAGCTAATGGTTTAGTGCAGTCTGACCGTACGCCTAACCCTCATTTAGCCGAAGTTAAAAAGATCTATCAACCGGTTTATTTTAGTGATTTTGATATTAATAATAATGAATTAACTATTCATAATCATTATAACTTTCGTGATTTATCGCATTTAATTTTCAGTGTTGAAATAAGTGAAAATGGTCAGGTTATTTCAAGGTTACCTCTAGTAGGTATTAATGTTAAAGCAAGTGAGCATAAAAAAATAAAATTAGATCTAACCTCAGCAACCTTTGCTTCAGGTGCCGAATATCACCTAACGATTAAAGCGGCAATAAAGGCAAATATTAACCCGTTATTAAAGCAGGGAGCGATTATTGCTTGGCAGCAATTTCCTTTCGCTTCATTTGGGCAAGCGTTAACAGCAGAACAAAAAATTGATAGTAAAGAACATTTAAAAATTGAAGAATCGACTAAAAGTCTGCTAATACAAGGAGAAAACTTTTCAATTTCTTTTGATAAACACCAAGGGCTACTTACTTCATTTAAATACCAAGAAAATGAGTTAATTGATGAAGGGATCACTGGTGATTTTTGGCGTATTCCAACTGATAATGATCGTGGTTGGGGCGCAAATAAAAAACTAGCAGTTTGGAAAGAGGCTTCATTAAATCAGAAATTATTGTCGTTTGAGGTTGAACGTATTAATAATCAGAAAGTCGCTGTAACGACTAAAACACAATTAGCCGATGATGTTGCCCAACTTAGTTTAGTTTACATAATAAATGCTGATGGCAAACTTGATGTCAACAGTGCATTAACCATGCTTAAAGATGATTTACCTGTTATGCCTCGAGTTGGCTTACATATGCAATTAAAGGGTGACTTTAAAGAATTGTCTTGGTTTGGTCGTGGCCCGCATGAAAATTACTCTGACCGTAAAGAAAGTGCTGCGGTTGGCATTTATCAAGCAAAAGTTAGTGAACAAATTCATGATTATGCTCATCCACAAGAGTCAGGCAATAAAACCGACATTCGTTGGTTAACTTTGCATAACGAACAAGGTATTGGTCTTAAAATAACATCAAAGCAATTATTTTCTTTTACAGCATTACCTTATCGGAAATTTGAAATGTACGATGTTGTTCCAAAACACACTGCAGATGTAGCTATTACTGATACCACAACCTTACGATTAGATCATTTACAAATGGGGGTAGGTGGTGATGATAGTTGGGGAGCTAAGCCTCATAAAGAATTTATGATAGCAGCAGACAATTATCAGTTTAGCTTTAGTATTACTCCAACTCAATGGAAATAATATTCACAACCTAAAGGTGGCTGTTTTTTAAATGGACCACGGGGTAACTTTAAGTAAACAAAAAACATTATAAAGGGAAAACTATGAAAAATATTTATGCTCTTTCTTTAGCTGTTAGTTTAATGCTAGGAAGCCATGTTAATTCAGCCTTTGCCGCACCTGATGAATTTACTCATCCGGGTATATTGCATACTCAGGCAGATTTTGATCGTATAAGTGCAATGGTGACCGCACAAACACAACCCTATTATGATGGTTACACTCAATTAATTAATAGTCCTATATCGAATGCCAACTGGACTCCACGTCCACTGGAAACAGTTATACGCGGTGGTAATGGCAATAATGTTGCCCAAATGTACATAGATATCTCCCGAGCATATCAAAATGCCTTATTATGGAAAATCACTGGTGATACTTTACACGGAGATACCGCAAAAGACATACTAAATGCTTGGTCTTCAACAATGACAGCATTGTCAGGTAACGGTGATCGTTATTTAGCATCTGGCTTGTTTGGCTACCAATTTGCCAATGCCGCAGAATTAATGCGTGATTATCCAGGTTTTGAAGTTGAAGACATGCAAACGATGTTGATAAATGTCTTTTATAAACCTTTAGTAGAACGCTTTTTAATTGGTAACGAAAATGGTTCTGATCACAACGATGCTTATTTTCAAAATTATTGGGCTAATTGGGATTTAGCCAATATGGCGGCAACAGTTGCTATTGGTATTTTTTGTGATCGAGCGGATATCTATAATATTGGTATTGAATATTTTAAACATGGTAAAGGTAATGGTGCAATTTACAATGCAATTCCCTTTATACACCCTAATGGTTTGGCGCAATGGCAAGAGTCAGGTCGAGATCAAGCTCATTCAAAGCTAGGAATTGGCTTAATGGGCACTATTGCTGAAATGGCTTGGCATCAAGGAGATGACTTATATGGTTGGGCCGATAATCGCTTTTTGAAAGCTGCTGAATATGTTGCTAAATATAATAATGGTGATGACAATGTCCCCTTTGCTACCTATGAATGGGGTACTGGGGCAAACGGTACAGTACAAACTCAAACAGTGATATCAGATGCCTCTAGAAGTGAATTACGTCCAGTATGGGAAATGATATATAATCATTATGCCAATCGAAAAGGTTTGTCAGTGCCAAATATTTCAGCTCGTGCTACCTTACTAAGACCAGAGGGCGGCCCAAATCTCAGTTATGCATCAACTTTTGACCAAACTGGCTATGGTACTCTTTTATATACACGATCTGCCGCAACAGATACTAGTGCTTCTCTACCTAGTCCAAATATTGCCGATGGAACTTATCGATTTATCGCTCGTCATAGCGATAAAGCCTTAGATGCAACTGGCTCAGCAAATGGTGCCTCCATCGAACAGTGGGCTCACAGTGGCGGTACAAATCAACAATGGACTTTAACTCATTTAACAGGTGGGCAATATAGTGTCATAGGGGTTAATAGTAATCGCTCATTAGATATTAATTCGGCTTCTCTGGCAAACGGAGGTGACACTATATTGTGGGATCACAACAATGCTAACAATCAAAAATTTGCCTTTATCCCCGTAGGTGATGGTTATCATAGGATTACCCCCGTACATAGTGGGAAACCAATTGATATATCAGGGAATTCTCAAAATGATGGTGCTACTGCTAACCAATGGCGATATGTTCAAGGTGGAAATCAACAATGGAAATTAGAACCAGTTTCTGTGGATGTAACTTTACAGTCTTATAATTTCCCTGAGCGCTACATTAGACATATTGGCTTCCAAGCGAGAATAGACAGCAGTGTTTCTCCTAGTGAAGATAGTGAATTTAAAATGGTGACAGGATTAAGTAATAACAGGGGGGTTTCATTTGAATCAGTCAACTATCCAGGGCGTTATTTACACGTACAAACAAGTGGAACAGTCGGCGTAGAAGTAGACGATAATACCACTAATTTTGAAGATGCTGCCACCTTCCGCAGAGTTGCCGGTTTAGCCGATGAACAAAAAAGTTCATATCAAATATGGGATGACAGCACTATATATTTACGCCATTCAGGTTATGTTCTTTATGCACAAAGTGGTTCTGGAGATATTTTTAATGGTGACGCTACTTTTACTGAAATAAGTCCATAATATCTTAACTATAACTTAACCAAGTTAACAATAAGGTATCTAGATTTATTTACAAAGCTTACCAACACAATGGCATGAATCTAAATATATTGCTGGTTTTCTAGGAAAGCTTGCCGTATTTGCTCGTCGTCATAAAAATACTTGGTTTGTTGCCAGTATTAATGGTGAAGATAAAGAAAAAGATTTAGCTCTTGATTTAAGCTTTTTAGCCGGTAAAAGAGCACAGATTATACTTTCGGGTAGTCATGAGCGTGAAATAATTAACCAAAATCAATACACAGTTCTTAGCTATAAATTCTTATTTTAATTATGAGCAATATAAAAACTTTGCTATTTATTTTTAATAAATGTATTGTCTAAAAAGGCATTGGCAAGTTAACGATAACATAGTCTTGTTGCCTGTATTTATAAAAATAAAGAATAATACCTAGTCTTTATAGATATAACTTTTTGTATTTAAATAATTTATTGTAAATCTTTAATTTGTACTACTGATTGATATTAAGGCCTCTAAGGATAGTAATTTTAATATATACATTATTGTTAACGATATCTCTTATTTGCTTGCATAGGTAACTATGAACCATGCAAGTTTAAATATCATTAGCAAAGAAGTACCTTTCAAAAATTTCTATGAATAACCCAACAAAAGGAAAGGAAATATGAAATTAACCGTACCTTGGCGTCGCACTTCAAAAGTAGTGGTGGCGTGTAGTTTGCTAATTAGCGTTTTTTCCGCTCAATTTGCCAACGCAGATACCGGTGAATCAATAATAACTGAAAATGAAGTTATTATAACCGAATACACAACCCCTGATGGATTTAAACATCCTGGGATCCGCTTTACCAAAGACTCTTTGGAAAACTTACGTACTCAAGTACAAGCAGGCCAAGAACCTTGGGCTAGTTACTATGAAGGCATGCGCCGACGTTGGTGGGCTAATTTAGATTATGGACCTAAAAATAATGCAGGAGATGGTAATCCATCCTTTGATTCTATCTATAATAACGGCCGTATCTCAAACTTTACCGAAGATGCTCAAGCGGCTTTAATGCACTCAATACAATATGTGGTAACAGGTAACGAACTACATCGGGAAAAAGCGCATTATATATTAACTGTTTATTCAAACATGGACGCTTCAGGTACCACACACTTTGAGGATTCACACATTAAGTTAGGTCAACCCATGTATCATATGGTGGCAGCAGCTGAAATTATTCGCTCTACCGCTCATGAAGGTATGGCTGAAGAACTTATTTGGACAGAAGAATTAACCAATAATTTTGTTGATAATTTTCTTGAGCCAACAGTGCAGGCTATTCTTCGTCAGAACCATTACTTTATGAACCAGTTTTCTTATGCCTTAATAGGAAATACTGCAGCGGCTATATTTGCTGATAATAAAGCAGCCTATGAGCAAGCGGTTGAATGGACCACAGTTAATGCTACCGCAGATAACCAAGGTTGGAATGGCGCTATTAAACAGCAATTTCGTTGGATGACGCATGATGACGCTACAGGTGAACCTGTTGAACCACATGTACAATTAGCTGAAATGGGACGCGACCAACCACACGCTATCGGTAATGTTGACAGTTTATTAATTATCTCACAGATAATTGCTAGCCAAGGCACTAAAGTTGATCCCGTTGACGGTACTATATCTGATGCTGCTAATGCTATTGATCCTATACATTTTAACGATGACGCTTTAATCAAAGCTTGGATTGAATACGTTAAATACAATGCGGGTTTTGATATTAACTGGGTATCACTTGCTAACAGTATTTTAGCTGATGGCACTATTGACTCATTATATAAACGTGTAAATGCTCAGCAACGTGGTCGTTTTGCCTTAAATGCTGTGCCTGCGGTATATCATTATTTTAACAATGCAGGTTATGATTTTACTGAGGGTGATAATAAATTTATTAAACTTGCTTATGATCAATATATTAGCAGTGAATCAAACTACATACGTGATGGTGGTTATTGGGGGCCTAAAGAGCATGTTTATAACAGTGAGTTTTGGACGCATCTTCCTGCAGAATCTGCTGATACTTCAGTAGCACCTAAAGGTGTACCAAGAGAAACGCTTGATGACTTACCTGAGTATCCAACAAGTCATTTAAAAGAGTTTGAAACTCGTCATTATATTCTTGATGGAGATGCTGAAGTTGTTGAAGAAGGTGAAATATCCTATCTTTCTTTTAACATCACTGACTCAACGCCAAGCAATTTCTCTATGTGGCAAACTTGGTATGAAGGTGGTTTAAATGCCTTTAAGGTAAGATCTAATGGTTCTGCTGTTTTAGAGTTTACACGAGGCCATAATTTACCGGCAACTTCTACTTTATATATACCTAACACTAATGGTGAATGGCAATATATCGCCGTAGATCGTAATAAACAAGATGCTACAGGTATTGGCGAATTATTAATGTGGCGTTTAGTCGGGCTTAGCTCGGACAATATTACCGTTGATCTTGATCATTTAAATGTACAAAATTCTGCACTATTACCACCGGTATTTGATAATTTAAATTCAAATGCAATCTCTTTTGTTGGTGGCTATTTTGAGCGTGACCTTGGTGCTACGTCACTAAATGAAGATGCTCCTACTTTAAGCTATAGCGCGGAACATTTACCAGACGGTGTTAATGTTGATGCTAATACGGGTCTTGTTTCTTGGAGCCCTGCAGAAGGTCAAGAAGGTGATTATCAATTTCAAGTAATAGTTACTGATGGCGAATTTACTGCCACTCATGAAGTTAGTATTACCATTGCCGAAAGTGCTATTGCTGCAGTAAACTCAATTGCTAATCGTAGAGACTTTACCGTAAAGTATGAGTCTGAAAGTCGTATCGCTTTTGATGCCGCTCATAATGAAGCATTAGCATTAATAGCAGCAGGTCAAATAGGCGCTGAAATTGATGCCGTATTAGCTAGATTTTTAGTTGCAACAAATAACTTAAAATTACTTACACCAATCATCATAGAAAGTGCTGCTAATGATGACTTAGGCTCAGCACCAAATGGTAAACGCCTAGATTTTTCTAAAGTTGTTGTTGAAAGTAATACGTGGCTTGGTGCTTTAGGTGATGGTGATGCCAGTAGCTTTAATAGTCGCTGGGGTCAGTCGTATGTACTAATGGACTTTGGTGCTAATTATCGTGTAACGGTAGATTCATTCCATATACAAGCGCGTCAAGGTTTTCCTGAACGTGTGCAAGGCGCCCATTTATTAGTCTCTAACGATGGTGAAAATTGGACTAAAGTCACTAATGATGCCGGCTATGGTGGTGATATGCAGGCTTTATCTGTTTATGACGAATACCAAGAACAAGGCTACCGTTATCTTCAATTTTATGCTTATCCTCAAGGTTATGCCGTATTTGATATTGGTGAACTCTACATTTTTGGTGAACGTAAAGAGGTAACAGCAAATATTGCTTCTATACCTGAGCGTTGGTTTGTTGGAGATCCGTTAGTAATACCGGTTAATACGCTTAACCCACAAGACCAAGAATTAAACTTTGATATGGTGTTACCGCCTAGTGCAATTTTTAATGCCGAAGGGGGGGTCATTAATTGGACACCTACAGCTGACGAAACAGGCGATCAACTACTTGTTATTATAGCTGATTATGGCTTTGAACAAGTTGTTACCGAATTACCTATAAGAGTTTACCTTAACCCTCAAACGGCAATAGAAGAAGCCATTGCGGGCATTGGTAATACCGATGATTACACTGCATATAGCCTTAGCATGTTAGCTAAAGCTAAAGCTGACGCAGAAGCTGTTGCAAATAATCCTGATTTACCGATGGACATTCAATTTACGGCGTTAGCACTACTTGAAGAAGCTATTGCTCTACTTGATACTAAAGTTGGTAAAATTAAAACAGGTTATATTGCTAACATTTTAGCCTCACATTCTATTTGGAGTACACCTTCTATTGGTCCAGAAATAAGTGGTTTGCCAGTTTTTGATGGTGATTATTCAACCATTATTAGCTTAGACCAAGGTGATTATCCTTGGGTTCAAGCTGACTTTGGTGAAGGTGAGTATGTTAGTTTACAACAAGTAATATTTTACCCTCGTTCAGATCAAGCTACCCGTCTTAACGGTGCAACCATTAGTGGTTCAAATGATGGTGAAACTTGGGTTGAATTAACGGTAGTACCAAGTGACCGTTATAGTGACAGATATGATAGCTCATCAACTACCCTTGAAATTATGGATAATACTCAATATCGTTATATTCGATATACTGGTAGTGCCGGTTCATATGGTGATGTTGCTGAAATTGAATATTTTGGTACTAGTAGTGTAGATGTTGACGATAGAACATTAGCCTATTTACTAACAAAAGCAGGCACACTATATGAAAACAATTGGTCCAATGACAGTTGGTCAATATTAACGCAAGCCATTGCTTTTGCTGCAGCTGTCAATAGTACTGAAAGCCTTGCTACAGCAACAACTATGCTAGATGTTGCGTTAAAATCAATGATTCCCGTAGCAAGTAATATTGACTTTAGTCAAGTGCCTAATATTTGGTTTGTTGGTACTCCGCTTGAGTTTTCTATTTACGCTGATGGTGTTCGCGATGATGCGTTAACTATTAACGTTGACTTACCACAAGGAGCTAGTTTTAATGCCAACACAGGTGTTATTACATGGACACCTTCAATAGATAATGTGGGTGAGCAATTAATCAATGTTATGGCACAGTTTAGCTATACCGTGATAAATATTGATGTTTCATTACCAATTAACATTATTTCATCGGCCGATGCCGTTATTGATGACATTATCAGTAATGTTGGTGATTTTTCACAATACAGTAGCCATAGTATTATCATGCTTGCTCGTGCTGAAGCTGATGCTCGTGCTATTGGCGGAAATGCCTTAAGTACAGTGGCTGAAAAACTAGCCTATATTACTTTATTGGAAGAAGCTGTTGCCTTACTTGATCCTTATTCTGATGTTGTTGATGTGTTAGCACATGGCAGTGTACTAGCGTCCCATTCACAATGGGGTAATTCAGATATCGATGTTACTTTAAGTGGCCTACCGGCGTTTGACGGTAATATTTGGACTGCCATTGACATGAGTTCAGATAATGACACTTGGGTTCAAGTAGATTTTGGCGAAGGTAAGTATGTTAGCTTAACAAAAGTAATACTTACTCCACGCGATAGGCTTGGTAGTCGTATGAATTACGCTCAAATTCAAGGTTCTAATGATGGTGAAACCTGGACGCAAGTTTTTCAAGTTCCATGGACCTATGGTACACAAAGTTGGGCTGATTGGGTTTCTACTTTTGAAGTGGAAGAAGATACTGAGTATCGTTATTTACGATACATTGGTGTAAATGGTTCATATGGTAACATCGCTGAAATAGAGTTCTTTGGGCGTAATAACTTAGACTTTGACACTCGTACCTTAGCGTATTTAGTGGCTAAATCAGCACTCTTTAATCAGCTTGATTGGACCGCACTAAGCTGGTCAATATTTGCCGATGCCTTAATACAAGCACAGGCGGTGCTGAATGATGCTGAATCTGGTAGTGACGCATATGCAGCAGCTACTGAAACATTAGATGCCGCTTATAACGGTTTAAGAACCGGTGATTGGGATCGTGATGGTGACGTTGACAACAAAGACATGCGTAGTTTAATGCAAGCCATTGTTCGTAAACAAGAGGTTCCTATGTCGTTCGACCTTAATAATGACGGTAAAATTTCATTATTAGATGCTAGAGCGATGCGAAGTATTTGTACACGCCCAGGCTGTGCAATTAACTAAATATTTGGAGTAGTAGTATGAAATTTTTAAAATGTATGAAAATCACTGTTATATTAGTTTTTTTGTTTGCTTTTCAAGCAAATGCTAATCTTATCACTATAGATATTGACAATAGTTACCCAGAATTGGGTGATAATATTGAAGTAAGTTTATGGGCTGATTTTACCGACTCGGTTGACACCTTTAACTTTGACTTTATCTTTGATACCGATAAGTTTGCTTTAGTTGTGGATAGTGTTAGCACTGACCTACCTAATGACGGTTGGGACTACTTTTTTGAACTTGGTAGCAATGATACCGGTGTTGGCATTAGCTTTTTGTCCTTTGCTGACTATATTTCAGGTGAGTTCTTATTAGCATCGTTTGAATTAACTTCATTACAAAATGGTATTAGCGAATTTACTGTGGCAACGGTAGAGTTCTATGATTCATGGGATGATGGCAGTAGCCAATATGCTCCTGTTGTTGCTGATAGTGTATCAGTAAGCGTACCTGAGCCAACAACATTAGCGATATTTTCTTTAGCTATGTTTGGTTTAATGAGTGGGCGCTTTAAAAAAAACTAACGTTAATAGGTTACTAAAGAATGATTACGGAGGTACAAATATTGTATTCTCCTTAGTTACCCTGATGTGATGGTTTAATAGGTTTTTGATTTATGAACACATATTAATCCGAACTATCAGGTTATTTATTTGTTATACCATTTTCATTAAGTAAGGTTACAGAATTCAATGAGGATAAATTTTCAAGAACAAGGCGCTTGATTGAGTAATAGCTGGCTATTGGGATTGA
>JAOPTQ010000034.1:0-61688 GCA_051531915.1 Colwellia sp.
CATTAAAACCGGTACCAATACTATTAGCGTTAAACGCCGCTTGCATACCATCAACAGTGCCATTAATAACACCACTATCAAAACCAAATAAAAAACCACCTATGGTAGCCACACAGCTCACCAAGATAATAAATGCAATATTTTCTTTTGTTGAATTCAAAATTTATCCTTTTTATTTTTATTGATATTAATAAAATCCAGCCTAGCCTACCACAAATGTTAGCGCCAACCACGAATGTTAGCGTTAAGCATAAGTTGTATATTAAGTGGATGCTTTATTATTTATGAAGGAAGGCGAGGGTCTATTAAACATATTAATAAGAAATCCCCATACAACAATAATTATATGGGGATTAATAAGAAGATAAAGCTTTATTTTTATCTATAACAGAAGTTTATTTTTCAGTAGCTAACTCAGCAGTATTAACCGTTTCTTTCCTTTGAAAGTCATTGGCAATTTCTTCCAAGGTTTTACCTTTGGTTTCGGGTAAAAACCAGTAAACCAAAACTAAACCACTTAAAGCAACCAAGAAAAAATAGAAACTCCCCCTCTGATTGGAAATAATCAGCTACCGTTTAACATGCTCATGTTAAACGGTAGCTAGGACAGACGAATTACTTATAAAAAGTAATTCGTCTGTCACTAAAGTGTGTTTGAGGTAAGTAAGTTATTACACTTTAAATTTAATAGCCTAATGACCACAGAGCTTTAATGGACTATTTGCTTTAGCTAGCCCCTGTCCATAAAAGTACAGGGGCTAGCTATTTTTCGAAGAATAAAAAAAATTAAATTTGAATTATGCGCGTATCATACGCATAATATAAACATGAAACGATTGGAGTATTAATTATGAATATTACTTTAGGTAAAGAATTCGAACGGTGAATTACTGAGAAGGTATCTGATGGCTTATACACTTCAGCAAGTGAAGTGATCCGAGATGGATTAAGACTATTATTTGAGAAGGACGTTGCTAAAAATAAGCAACTCGAAATATTACGAGAAGAAGTCGCGAAAGGTTTTGAACAACTAGCTGCTGGCGAATCATCAAAGCACAGTGTAATGGATATATTTAAACAAGCCTCCCTCTCAGTAGATGGAAAGTCTACAAGCAAAGCTGCCAATGTCGAACTATAGGTTATCTCCATTAGCCGAAGAAGATTTATTCAAAATAATTTCAACAACAATTGAATCTTGGGGAAGCGCACAGGCAAAGGTGTATGCTCAAACCATAGACTCAGCCTTATTGAAACTAGCTCAATACCCTGACTTCGGTAGGGAAAGAAGTGATGTTTATAATGGTGCTAGAAGCTTTCCTGTAGAAAAAAACATTGTATTTTATCAAGTCAGTGATAACAGTATTGATGTTGCTCGTATTCTTCATCAACGCATGGATCTCTCAAAACATTTCTAATCGTATTTTGGTAATATTATAATCATGCCTGAAAGGCATATTAATAAACTTGCCAAAATAGATACTCGTCTTCAATTAAATCGATCTCGGTTGATTCAGGTAGTACTTACGGAAAACGTCGAATAAAGGCTAGGACTCAAATTGTAATTCCGGTTGTCGAGGGTTTCAAATCTCTTTAGCCACCCCATTCTTTTATTTCCTCTAAAAATTTCTAAGTAATTTATCAGGAAAAGTTTGTTTTAAATTAAACTTTGTCAAAATATTGGAAGTTAGGCTACTTTTTCATACATGTTTATTCTTGTTTAGATTGTAATTATTCACAAAATTCGTTATTTTATTGCCAAAATATTTTAAGAGCAGTGCGTGTTTAAAACACTGTTTGTCTAAATTTCACAACACTACTTTATCCATACCAATCTATAAAATTACCGGCTCATTACACAGGCTGAGCCGACAAGGAATACAAATGAAACCCAATGTTAAACCGGTAAACCCAAATTTTTCTTCAGGCCCTTGTACTAAACGTCCGGGTTACAGTCTTAGCGCACTAAATGTTGATAGCCTAGGTCGTTCTCACCGTAGCGCTATAGGTAAAGAACGCTTAAAAAAAGCCATTGATGAAACCTCACGCTTATTAAATTTACCCGCTGGTTATAAAGTAGGCATAGTGCCGGGTTCTGACACAGGTGCGATGGAAATGGCAATGTGGTCATTGTTAGGGCAGCGTCCGGTTGACGTATTTGCATGGGAATCATTTGGCGCTGGTTGGGTTACCGATATTACCAAACAATTGCAACTTGATAATGCGCGTTTATTTACCGCCGAATACGGTCAATTACCTGATTTTTCACAAGTAAACCCTGATCACGATGTTATATTCACTTGGAACGGTACAACTTCTGGCGTAAAAGTTGAAAATGCTGACTGGATCAGCGATGAGCGTACCGGTCTTACTATTTGTGATGCTACCAGTGCTGTTTTTGCCATGGACATTGACTGGAATAAAATTGATGTCGCCACCTTTAGTTGGCAGAAAGTGCTAGGTGGTGAAGGTGCTCACGGCATGTTAATTTTAAGCCCAAGAGCCGTTGAGCGTCTTGAGTCTTACACACCAGCATGGCCACTGCCAAAAATATTCCGCTTAACGCAAAAAGGTAAATTAATTGATGGTATTTTCAAAGGTGCCACCATTAACACGCCTTCACTTTTATGTGTAGAGGACTATCTTGATGCCTTAGATTGGATTGAAACCATTGGTGGTTTACCGGCTGCTATTGAAAAAAGTCAAAACAACTTACAAGTGCTAACAGATTATGTTGCTCAAAATGATTGGATTGATTTTCTAGCTCAAAGCCCTGAAATTTGCTCAAGCACCAGTGTTTGTTTTCAATTAAAAGCAAGCAATGATCAAATCAAAGCCATGATCAAGTTATTAGCTGATGAAAAAGTTGCTTTTGATATTGGCGCTTATAAAGATGCACCTTCAGGTCTGCGCATCTGGTGTGGAACAACAGTTGAACAATCTGATGTTGTTGCCTTACTACCTTGGTTAACTTGGGCTTATCAACAAGCAACGGCCTAATATTCACAAACACGCTAAAACACGCTTGAAATTAATTATTTTCAAGCGCGTTTATTTATGAGTATAAATTTTAAAAATTAAGAGTCATTTATGAAAAAAATTAGAACGTATAACAATATAGCAAGCAAAGGTTTAGATAAATTTCCAGCCCAAAGCTACGAAGTATCTTCTGCTTGTGAAACACCCGATGCAATTTTATTACGTAGCCATAAACTGCATAATGAAACCTTACCTGATTCAGTATTAGCTATTGCCCGTGCTGGTGCTGGCGTTAATAATATTCCTGTAGATGATTATACCCCGCAAGGTATTGTCGTTTTTAATACTCCTGGCGCTAATGCCAATGCAGTAAAAGAATTAGTATTAGCCAGTTTATTATTAGGTTCTCGTGGTATCACTCAAAGTATGAATTATGTCGATTCATTAGCTGATATTACTGACCCCGCAGAGTTACATAAAAAAGTTGAAGCCGGTAAAAAGCAATATGGCGGCAGTGAACTTGAAGGCAAAACGTTAGGTGTGGTTGGTTTAGGTGCAATTGGCGCAAAAATCGCAAATTTAGCCTTAAATTTAGGTATGGACGTTATCGGTTATGATCCAAAGCTTAGCGTAGAAGCCGCATGGCGATTATCATCAAGTGTTACTCGCGCTGAAAATTTAAATTCACTACTCGCTCGCTCTGATTTTATTACCTTGCACGTACCTGTGGTAGAAGCAACCTTAGGTTTGATGAATGAAGATGCCTTCTCAGCCATTAAAGAAGGCGCACAACTCATTAACTTAGCTCGTGGAGAGTTAGTTGATGAAAGTGCTGTTATTACTGCGTTAGACTCTGGAAAATTAACCCGTTACATTGCAGATTTTCCTAGTGAAGCATTAATTAAACATGATAAAACAGTGCTTTTCCCTCATTTAGGCGCAAGCACTGCTGAAGCTGAAGAAAATTGTGCAGTGATGGGTGCAAACCAATTAGTTGATTTTCTTGATAATGGTAATATTATTAACTCTGTGAACTTCCCTGCGGTATCAATGGAGCGTACCACCGGTTATCGAGTCACTTTTGCTAACGATAATGTCCCTAAAGTATTAGGCACGGTATTAAATTTACTCGCTGATTTAAATATTAACGTGCTTGATATAGTCAATAAAAGTCGCGATGAAATTGCCTATACCATTTTAGATATTGAGCAAGAGCCTACCCCACATTTACTTGAGACAATTGCCAACGTTGAGCATGTATTTCATGTGAGAAGCGTTTAATTTTTCAGCGTAAACTCGACCTAACCATCAAAGAGTTAGGCGAGGCATAAAATTTAGCCTGTTTTTTAATAGAACAGGCTAAATAGCCTGAATTCGATATAGCTATTTCCTCCAAAAAAAAGTCTACTTTGCTAACGAGAGATAATTTTTTGTAGTCCTTTTCTGTGTTTTTGTCTATGATTTCAGTTAATAGACTTCATCTACTGTGTGATACCCCATGAGAACTGCCATTTTAACCCGTGATGGATTTAATAATTTAAAAGCTGAGCTTGATAAACTTTGGCGCGTTGACCGTCGAGAAACCACGCAAAAAGTCTCTTGGGCGGCTAGCTTAGGTGATCGCAGTGAAAACGCAGATTACAAAGAGAATAAACGTAAACTAAGACAGCTAGACTCTCGCATTAGATACATCACCAAACGATTAGAGTCGTCACAAATTGTTGACTACAACCCCGCACAAGATGGCCGTGTATTTTTTGGCGCTTGGGTTGAAATTGAAAATAATGAAGGGGAAATAAAACGCATTAGGCTAGTTGGTTACGATGAAATTTTTGGTCGTAATGATTATATCTCTATCGACTCACCGATGGCGCGATCATTGTTAAAAAAAGCAATAGATGATGTGGCGGTTGTTAATACACCCAACGGAGAGGTTGAATGGGTTATCAATAAAATTGAATACTAAAGTCTTTGAATTAATTGACAAATGATTACTATTTTCTTACAAAAAACCATCTTCTTGTAGCATAACATCCTCAAGCCATTGAGTATTATTTCCTCCTTTCGCCTTCGCCTTATATACTGCTTTATCAGCAAGATTAAATAACTCATCAAAAATAAAAAAACCTTGCTCTGTTGATGAAATACCAACACTTAGCGTAAGTTTGCTTGTTATGCCGGTAATAGACAGTTTTGTTACCGCCATTCGGATAGATTCTGCTTTTTTAATGCCCTGCTTAATGGAGCATAAAGGTAAAACTAATATAAATTCATCACCGCCAAAACGAACAGAAGTATCTTCTTTTCGACATGTTTTTTTAAGTATTTTAGCTATTTCAACCAGTACTTCATCACCTTTTTCATGGCCTAAAGTATCATTAATTAGTTTAAATTTATCTAAATCTATCATCATTAAACATAACGGATGATGATGCCGCTTAGCTGCACTTAATGATTTAATAACAACTTGATTAAGATAATAGCGATTATTCAAACCTGTTAGTTGGTCTGTTAATGCCATTGTTTCTAATGCTACTTTTTGCGCGGTAACTTGCTTATACAATTGCCGCGCAACAACTAAACTTTTAACTCTAGCAGCTAATTCTGCCTGCATAACAGGTTTAACAATAAAATCATTGGCACCGACTTTTAAGGCATAAATTCTTTGGCTTATATTTAACGATGCCGACATTGCTAAAATAGGCAGAAACTGTTTATCATCTTTTCTTGACCGAATTTCCTCAATCATGACAATGCCATCTTTTTCACCCGCTAAAATAATATCAAGTAATAATAAATCGTAGTCATTAACATCTATCGCTTCAAGGCCTCTTTCTGCCGAGACAAAATGATCAACTTGTAAACCCATACTTTTTAAAATAGTAATGGTAAGCTTTGCTAAGGTTAGGTGATCTTCAATATATAAAACTGAACCTGAGGTGCTACAAATCACCAATTCGTCTTGTGTTAATTTTGCTAATATTATTTTAAGCTTTTCAAACGACTTTTTTTGACAGACAAAATCAACTTCAGATACTTTCATTTGCTCCAATTTATCAGTGTCTTCTTCGCCCGATAACACAATAACAATACAATTTTGTAGTGATACCTGTGCTTTTATTTTCCTCGCTAATTCAATCGCATTCATATCGGGTAACTGCATAGAAACAAAGACTAGTTGATAGGTATTTTCAGACAACATTGATAAGGCTGATTCCCCAGTCATAACATCATCATGGGTAATCGCGTAATCTTGCATAAACTCCTTTAAAATGAGTTGGTATGTTAACGAGGGCTCAACAATTAAAGCGTTCATAAACTAGCTTTTTCTCCGACTTTTTTATACAAAAAGGTATAACTCATCTATTCAACCTAAAAAATTAAGAGATAAACTGAGTATGGTAGGAAATATTGAGTTATTCCAATGTATTAAAATTTATTTTATGAGTCGACTTCGCACCGGCACCTGACAAACATCTAATACCGGCGGCGGTTTTTTATAAAAAAACGCATGTGCTCGGTTACGACGTTTAACTAAGCGCTCAGAAAAAGCCGCTGATTCGGTGTTCTCTACTTCTATGATAAGTTGTTGTTCTTTAGGTACTTCACTCATTAATTGCATAGACACTATGGGGGTATAGTCTCTGCTGTCAGTGGCATATTCACCCTCAACAACCGAGGTGCGCTGAATTGCCTGAATGTGTTGCATACCGTAAACAACGCGACCAAAAATAGTCATAATGCGATCTAAATAGCGCGGCGCTTGTCCAATAACAAAATAAAAGTGACTTGTGGCAGAATCAGCCATATTACCTCTTGCCATTGCTAAAGTTCCCGGACAATGAGTTAACCAAGCTTGATATTCATTTGGCTTATTTTTATTGGCATTAAAAGCTAAGGCAAAGCCATTTTTAAAGCCGGTTTGCTGAGCAAATAAATCGTGCTTTTGTACTGGCGTGAATAAAAACGGTTGCGTTGTTGTCCATTCACCTTCAATACTTAGCGCGGTGACTGATTTGTCTTTCTCACTGCCGTCTTTAGGACCTGCCTGCGCAACAAAACCATCAATCACACGGTAGAATTTAGTACCATTATAAAAGCCTTGTTGTACTAACTGACTAAACCGAGCAACATGATTAGGGGAAAATTGTGGTGCTAATTCAATCACCACTTTGCCATGGGGTAAGGTTAATAGCACCGTATTATTAAGCGTTAAGCGACGCCATTGTTGATCTGTTGAACTATCGGCACCACAAGCGGTAATAAAAAATAAGCCGGTAAGTGTCAGTAGTTTAGTTAAGGTTAATTTCATCAGTATTAGTCGCATTGCAATGAGAAATCATAAGTTAAGCAAATATTATCTCTTTTTGCTACCATAGCGCCCAAGAATTTTGCCGTTATGCCAAATGTCTTATTAGCCTAAAACATACTGGAGTTATTTGTGAATAAAAGTGTCATTACCAACTTAATCGCCTTAATTTGTACCTTAATCGGTTATGCCATTGGTAATCATCTGGCTTTTACTATTGGTTTATTTGCGTTGTCGGGCGCAATAACTAACTGGTTGGCGGTACATATGTTATTTGAAAAAATTCCGGGACTCTATGGCTCAGGTGTTATCCCTGCTCGTTTTGAAGATTTCAAAAAAGCTATCCGTCAATTAATGATGGAGCAATTCTTCACGAAAGAAAACATAGACAGGTTCTTATCTGATCATTCAGGTAGCGCTAGCGTTATTGATTTAAGCCCCATCATTGAAAAAATAGATTTAGCGCCGGCATTCGACAGTTTGGTTGATGTTATTGAAACCTCCTCTTTTGGTGGCATGTTAGCTATGGTTGGTGGTAGTGAAGCATTAGCACCATTAAAAGACCCTTTTATTGAGAAAATGAAAGTAACTGTTGTCAACATTACTAACAGTGAAGAATTTAGCACCCTGCTTCGTGATGAATTAGAACAACCAAATATTATAGAAGGCATGCAAGAAAAAGTGAGCAGTATTATCGAAAAACGCTTATCTGAATTAACACCACAATTAGTAAAAGAAATCATTCAATCCATGATAAAAAAACACCTTGGTTGGTTGGTTGTATGGGGCGGGGTTTTTGGTGGTATTATCGGCCTCATTGCTGCACTGACCAACAATTTTTAAAAACTCTGTTGTACTTAACTGTTGTTAATCAACTGTAGAGGCGAATTTATTCGCCTGATAGCTTNNTACATTGAAAATCAGCCAGTTATAAATACAACAACAATTAACGGGAACATGGCCTTGTTAAATTATATAGTTTTATTTTAACGCTTTAATGTTAATGCCATTTTACGTTATGCTTGGTCTTTAATGCCATTTAGATTAATTACACGATTAATGGTATAAATTTCACTTTAAAATACAAGGTAACTTGCTTCATGTTTGCTAGCTTAACGGCACAGCCTGCCGATCCCATTTTAGGGCTATTGGCTAAATATAGAAAAGATGTTAATCCAAACAAAGTAGATTTGGGTGTTGGAGTATACAAAAATGAAGCGGGACACACCGCCATTTTAAACTGTGTAAAAAAAGCTGAGCTACATCGACTGACAACCGCAGACACTAAAGTTTATATAGGTCCTACAGGCTCTACATTGTTTAATGATGAAATGGCTAAACTTATTTTTGGCTCGCATCAGGTATTAATTGAAAATCGTACTCGCACTATCTCTACGCCCGGTGGAACAGGAGCATTACGTGTTGCGGCTGAATTTATTAAATCATGTAAAGCCGGTGCAACCCTTTGGGTTAGCAATCCTACTTGGGCAAACCATACCGGTTTATTTGAAGCCGCAGGTTTAACAATAAAAACCTACCCTTATTATGATTATGAAAATAAAAATTTAGATTTTAATGGCATGCTGTCTGCACTTAAAGAAGTGTCTGGTGATGATGTGGTTTTACTTCATGCCTGCTGTCATAACCCCAGTGGTATGGATTTAAATAAAGAGCAATGGCAACAGGTTGCAGAAGTTGCTAAAAGCGTTGGTTTTATGCCTTTAATTGATATGGCTTATCAAGGCTTTGGCGCTGGTTTAGACGAAGATGCTTACGGTTTACGCTTAATGGCTGACTCAGTCAAAGAAATGATTGTTTGTAGTTCATGCTCAAAAAACTTTGGTTTATATCGTGAGCGGATTGGCGGTTGCACAATTGTTGCTCAGTCAAGTAATGCCGCAGACGTTGCAAGCTCGGTTTTATTATCGGTTGTGCGCGTTATTTATTCTATGCCGCCTGCACACGGCTCTGCCATTGTAGAAACCATATTAAGCTCAGATGAACTGCGTCATGAGTGGTATGACGAATTAAAAGTAATGCGTGATCGCATCAATGGTAATCGTCAACTTTTTGTTGATAAGTTAATTGAAAATGGTGTAACACGTGACTTTAATTTTATCACTCAACAAAGTGGTATGTTCTCATTCTTAGGAATAACCGCTGAGCAAGTTCAACAGCTGCAAGATGATTTTAGTATTTATATGGTTGACTCTAGCCGTATGAGTATTGCTGGCATTGCCAACCGTAATGTTGATTATTTAGCGCAATCAATTGCTAAAGTGTTATAATTTACGCTTATATTAAGGCTTAACTAAAGGCTACGCTTACTCAGCTCAGCCTTTTTTATCGCCTATTAAACCCAAGGAAATAATCGTGACTGTTAGTGGTAATTTATTTATTTTATCTGCGCCTAGTGGTGCAGGAAAGTCTAGCTTAATTAATGCTTTACTAAAACAAGATTCTGCTCGAGCAATGCAAGTGTCAGTGTCACATACCACCCGAGCACCTCGTCAGGATGAAAATAATGGTGAGCACTATCACTTTGTTACTGTTGAGGCATTTAAAAAACAAATCAAAAAGGGTTCTTTCTATGAATACGCTGAAGTGTTTGGTAACTATTACGGCACCTCAGAAGCGGCTATAGACGCTCAACTTGCTCAGGGAATTGATGTATTTCTTGATATTGATTGGCAAGGCGCACAACAAGTTCGCATGAAAAAACCCTCAGTAACCACTATTTTCATCAGCCCTCCATCAAAGGAGGAATTAGAAAATCGCTTACACAGCCGAGGACAAGATAGTGAAGAAATAATTGCCAGCCGTATGTCGAAAGCGCAAGCAGAATGCTCGCATTTTCAAGAATTTGATTACATCATCATTAATGACAATTTTGAACAGGCGCTTGGTGATTTAATGACCATTGTAAATAACCAACGTTTAAAGCGAAGCCAACAAGAACAACAACACAAACAGCTATTAACCGCGCTAACAAGCTAAAATAAGTGGAATTATTCAGCACTATTACTTGCTATATAACCTAGCGCCCAGTAAACTACGCAACTATTTTATAAGTTGGAGTGACCAAATGGCTCGCGTAACTGTTGAAGATGCCGTAGAAAAAGTCGGTAATCGTTTTGATTTGGTGTTAGTCGCATCACGTCGTGCTCGTCAAATTGCAACGGGCGGAAAAGATCCTTTGGTTGATGTCGAAAATGACAAGCCAACGGTAATTGCTTTACGTGAAATTGAAGCGGGTTTAATTACCACTGCGGTAATGGACACCACTGATCGCCAAACACAAATTGAGCAAGATACTGCTGAGCTAGATGCAGTAGCGGCTATTGTGAGTGGTCAACAAGAGTTAGGATAATTAATTTTATCCTGTTAAGAACGCGTTAATTATTTTTTATAATATAGAAATAACTAACGCGTTTTTTATTGCCTACACTTTTTTCTTGCAAACAAGTCGCAAAGCCACGTATTCTATCCTTATACTCATGATACTCATTGATACTCAAAATATCGCATTTCTTTGGAGTGATAGGTGTACCTATTTGAACCATTAAAAAAATTAAGCGCTACTTATCTTGCAAAAGAACAAATTGATCTACTCAAACACGCCTATAAAGTAGCAAGAGATGCGCATGACGGGCAAATGCGTTCCAGTGGTGATCCTTATATCACCCACCCCGTTGCTGTTGCCTTAAATTTAGCGCAAATGCACCTTGATCATGAAACACTCATGGCGGCATTACTGCATGATGTCATTGAAGACACCCCCATTACCAAAGACGAATTAGCAGAATTATTTGGTCACACTGTTGCAGAATTAGTCGAGGGTGTCAGCAAATTAGACAAATTAGAATTTGATAATAAAGAAGAAATGCAAGCGGAAAACTTCCGTAAAATGGTACTAGCAATGGTACAAGACATTCGCGTTATCTTAATCAAACTAGCCGATAGAACTCACAACATGCGCACTTTAGGCGCTTTACGACCATCAAAGCGTCGCCGTATTGCTCGCGAAACACTCGAAATATATGCTCCTATTGCTAATCGCTTAGGTATTCACGGCATTAAAAACGAGTTAGAAGTTTTAGGTTTTGAAGCACTTTATCCGATGCGCTCAAGAGCATTAAAGTCTGCGGTAAAAAGTGCCCGTGGTAATCGAAAAGAAATACTCAATAATATCCAAGAAGAAATCATTGCTCGCCTTAATGAAAGCAATATAAACGCACAAGTTATTGGCAGAGAGAAACACCTTTATTCTATCTATCGAAAAATGCTCAACAAAGAATTAATGTTCAATGAAGTTATGGATATTTACGCGTTTAGAGTGATTGTCGATGAAAAAATAGATGACTGCTATCGTGCATTAGGCGCAATGCATAACCTATTCAAACCCATTGACAGTCGATTTAAAGATTACATTGCCATTCCCAAAACCAATGGCTACCAATCATTACATACGTCATTAATTGGCCCTCACGGCATTCCGGTTGAAATACAGATTCGTACCAACGACATGGATTTAATGGCCGACAAAGGTGTTGCCGCTCACTGGTCATATAAACAAAATGGTGAAAAGAACGATACCACCGCACAAATGAAAGCGCGTCGCTGGATGCAAAGTTTATTAGAATTACAACAAAGTGCCGGCAGCTCATTTGAGTTTATTGAAAATGTAAAATCAGATCTTTTTCCAGAAGAAATATATGTTTTTACTCCTGAAGGCCGAATTATAGAATTACCGATGGGGGCAACCGCGATAGATTTTGCCTACGCAGTACATACCGATGTGGGTAACTCTTGTGTTGGCGTTAAGGTAGATCGAAAACCTTACCCAATGAGCCAGCCCATTAATTCAGGACAAACCATTGAAGTTATTACTTCAGCAGCCGCTCGCCCTAATGCAACATGGTTAAACTTTGTGGTTACGGCAAAAGCTCGTTTACAAATAAGAACCTATTTGCGCACTAGAGAAAAAGATGAATCGAAAACACTGGGTCGACGCTTACTTAGCCATGCATTAGGTAAAATAAAAGTTAGGGATATTGCTCAAGATAAAATTGATGAAGTGGTCAAGCAAAGTGGTTTTAACAACTTCGATGAATTATTAACTAATATAGGCTTAGGTAATGCGTTAAGTATTGGTATTGCGCGGCGATTAACTAATGAATTTACCGAAGATAGCGATATAGCCACGTCAAATAACAAAACTAACATGCCGATAAAAGGCACTGAAGGTATGTTGGTTAATTATGGTAAATGCTGCCGACCTATTCCGGGCGATTCTATCACCGCTTATTTAAGCCCTGGAAAAGGCTTGATGGTACATCAACAAGGTTGTCGAAATTTAAAAGGACATGAACAAGGTAGCTTATTCCCGGTACAATGGGATAGTGACATTGACAAAGATTTTATCGCCAAATTACGTGTTGAAATTATCAATCACCAAGGCGCTCTTGCCTTATTAACTAATGTTATTGCTCGATGTGAATCAAATGTACATAGCCTCAATTCTGGTGAAAAAGAATCCGGTTTATATGTTATTGATATGGAAATAACCTGTCGAGATCGTATCCACCTTGCTAACATTATTCGCAAAATTAAAGTCATGGTTGATGTACAACGCGTTATCCGCAATAAATAACAAAGCAAATAGCGAAATAAGTATTAAGTATTAAGTATTAAGTAATTCGTTGCCCGTTATTAGTGACGAAAATACAAAACTTGCAATGAGGAAGTAACATGAAAAGTATTATATCAACTGACCAAGCCCCTAGCGCTATTGGTCCGTATAGCCAAGCTGTAAAAGTAAATAACACCGTCTATTTATCAGGGCAAATACCGCTTGTAGCCGCAACAATGACCGTTGTTGACGGCGGTTTTGCCGCGCAAACTGAGCAAGTATTTAAAAACTTATCCGCCGTTTGTGAAGCGGCAGGTGGTAATATAAACGACATGGTCAAAGTGAATATTTTTATGACCGATTTAAACAACTTTGCGACGGTTAATGAAATTATGGCTAACTATTTTCAAAAACCATACCCTGCCCGTGCCGCCATTCAAATATCAAAATTGCCCAAAGATGTTGCCATAGAAATTGACGGCGTAATGGAGCTACCTAGCGTTAATTAAAGTATTCATTAAGCATATACCAATTAAAATATACCGTTAGAACACCTAAACATTATGACGCCAGAAAGACTACAACGTATAAATGCCATGTTAGATAAACGCCAGCCAGATCTTACGGTTTGCATGGAAGGGGTGCATAAAACGCATAACCTTGCTGCGGTTGTACGTACTTGTGACGCCATTGGTGTAAGTGATGTACACGCGGTATGGAAAAGTGAAGAATCTGAAGTGCGCGGTGGCAGTGCCGCAGGTAGCCAAAATTGGATTGATGTTCATAGCTACTATAAAACGGTAGATGCCATTACCGCCATGAAAGCACAAGGTATGCAGATATTAGTGACTAATTTATCAGATACCGCCGTCGATTTTCATGAAATTGACTACACCAAGCCCACCGCGATTATTTTAGGGCAAGAAAAATTTGGCGCATCAAAAATTGCGCTGGAATTAGCCGACCAAGATATTGTTATTCCTATGGTTGGCATGGTGCAATCACTCAATGTTTCTGTGGCTTGCTCAGTCGTGTTATATGAAGCACAACGTCAGCGCCAACTTGCGGGTATGTACAATAGCCCTCGTTTAAGTGAGGCTCGTCGTCAACGAACATTATTTGAAGGGGGTCATCCCATTTTTGCCGAAGCCTGTCAACGTAAAGGCTTGCCTTATCCTGTAATTGATATTAACGGACAAATTGTTGCTGACGATCAATGGTGGCAAAAAATGCAAATGAACAAAAGTGCTTGGTTACACCTTGATGATTAATTTACTTTTAGTACAATTTAATAGGGTTGTGTAAATGGGCAGTAATATTTGCAATAACGAATGGCTTACTAATAAAGTAGCCCCTAATTTTAATAAAAGCCTTAACTCTTTAAATGTTGTTGATTTGTTTTCTGGGTGTGGAGGGTTAACACTCGGCGCATTAGAAGCAGCTAAAAATCATGGTTTATCCATTAACATTAATTTAGCTGTTGAATTGAATATGCAAGCAGCAGAAACTTACAAAAAAAACTTTTCCCCTCTGATTACAAAAATGCATATCGGAAATATTGAGGAAATCATTCCGAACTTTCCTAGTGATGAAATATCTAGCATAGAAAAAACATTACAAGTAAATAACGCCAAAATTGATGTGCTTTTAGCTGGCCCACCATGCCAAGGACATTCAAGACTAAATAATCATACTCGTTCTAAAGATCCACGTAACCAGTTATATCTAAAAGCAATTCGTTTCGTTGAATTATGCAGACCCAAATTAGTTATCATTGAAAATGTCTTAAATATAAAAAATGACTCCACTAATGTTTTAAAGAAAAGCGCTGATTTTCTTGAAAATATAGGCTACTCTGTTAAGAATATAGTTATTAAAACAGCAGAGTACGGTATAGCTCAAAAACGAGTTCGTCATATTCAAATTGCGTCTTTAAATAAACTCAATATATGCTTAGATGCTTATCAAAGTTCATCTGTGCTTTCTGATGTTATTGCCGATATTATTGATAACAGTAATAATTCAAAAGACATATTTGAAACTCCTTCAAAAACCAAACACAAAGAAAGAATAGACTACCTTTTTGAAAATGATCTATATGACTTACCCAATGCTATGCGCCCTGATTGCCATAAAAATAAAAGCCATACTTACCCGACCTCTTATGGTCGTTTAAGTTGGAATAAACCTTCAACAACAATTACTAGGGGCTTTAGTACCATGGGGCAAGGGCGCTTTGTTCACCCATTGCGCAGACGTACATTAACACCACATGAAGCTGCTAGAATTCAAGGGTTTCCAGATTATTTTCATTTTTCAGGTTATAAAACCCGAGGAAATTTGCACTTAATGATAGCTAATGCTGTCCCCCCTAAAATAAGTGCCATGATTATTGATTTATACCTATTACAAAATTACAGGAGTTGAATATGACAACATCAAGGGAAGAAAAACAAGAAGCTATTGAGGTGCAAATAAAAAAAAGTATGCAATCATATGATTACGATACTTTAGAATACCCTATCAGCGTGCTCGTCGATCAATATAAACAAAGTTTAGATAAAAACTTTTTAGAAGAGGATGTAAATACAGGTAATGTAATTTATATACCTGATTATCAAAGAGAGTTTATTTGGAGCGATGAGCGTAAGTCCAAATTCATAGAGTCAATATTAATTGGTGTTCCCATCCCCTACTTCTTTTTAGCGGACATATCAGGAAATATGGAAGTGGTTGACGGCTCTCAAAGGCTAAGAACTCTACATCAATTTATTTCTGGTGAACTTAAGCTAATCGAATTAAAAAATTTAACCTTACTTAATGGACATTGTTTTAGCGACCTCACACCTGTTAGGCAGCGAAGATTTCTTAGTAAAGGAATCAAGTCTATTTATTTAAGTGAAAGGACTACTCCTGAAGCTCGCTATGACTTGTTTGAAAGAATAAACACTGGCAGTGATGAGCTCAAAGCTGCAGAAATTCGTAAAGGTGCTTTCGCTGGACCTCTTGGAGATTTCATCAACAAATGCGCTAAAAACCCATTATTTATGAAGCTTTGCCCGTTAGGTAAAAAAATTGGTTTACGAGCTGAAGGCGCTGAGAGAGTATTAAGATTTTTTGCCTATTCTGAAAATGATCCCATTACTGAATATAAAGGCAGAGTTGCACCGTTTTTAGATGCTTATATGGAAAGAGTATCCCAAGATTTTGATGAATTAATACAAGAAAGCATGCTCAAAAAATTTGAAGCGATGCTTAACTTTGTTAATGATAATTTTCCTTATGGCTTTAAAAAAGTTCCAACGGCAAACTCCACTCCTAGAGTTCGTTTTGAAGCTATTGCCGTTGGTGTTGCAAATGCTCTTAAAGAAAATTCTAAACTAACCGTTGATAATGTAATCTGGATTGAATCCGATGATTTTTATAACGTTACTCGTTCAGATGCTGCCAATAACAAAGCAAATCTTTTCGGTAGAATAAACTTTGTTAAAAACAAATTACAAGGAGTGTAATACAATGTTAGAAATCATCGAGGATTTTGAAAGTCGGGTTATTGAAGTAGAGTTATATTTCAATTTTATAGAGCAAACTTCAAAACTCAATGCGAGTATTACAGACCTCGCAGAAGACTGTGCTGTACCAATAAAAATTGATAGCGATCTAAAAAAAATATTAAAAGCTAATTTATTTCTTTTATTATACAACCTTATAGAATCATCTTTTACTAAAGCACTTAATAGGTTAATTAAAGATATAAATGATTCTAAAAACACATATGGTATGTTAATCCCTGAAATTAGAAAAATTTGGTTGCAAGATGAAACTAAATTTTTTAACAAAAAAACTCCTAACGTCAATGGAAAAACAGAAAACAAATTAGACTATTATTTTCCAATCATTGATAATTTGTTGGATCACATATTGCAAATTCCAGAGAATGAAAAAATTTCTGGCAATTTAGATGCCCAAAATATAAGAGCATTTACTGCTAAATATGGCATTTTATCTCACTCAATAAATACTGCTAAATCAAAACGTCTATACAACGTAAAAGAAAAAAGAAACGAACTTTCGCATGGTAACATTTCTTTTTTAGAATGCGGCAGAGCTGAAACACCCAGCTCCTTAAAAGAAATCAAAGATGAAGTAATTTCATTCATGAGAGCTGTTCTATGCGAGTTTGAAACAAAAATAGAACAACAATATTATAAAAGAGCTTAAGCTATAAATTACCATGGAAGTACTCAGTAAATTATCTCACGTTGCTCTTTCTACGCTTAAAGGTGTAGGTCCCAGTATGGCAGCAAAACTGACGAAAATAGGTTTGCTGTCTGTACAAGATTTACTTTTTCACTTACCGTTACGTTACGAAGATCGCACGCGTATTACCGCCATTCGTGATTTACTTGCCGGTACGCATACCAATATTATTGGTGAAATAACTAACTGCCAAATAACACACGGTAAGCGCCGTATGTTAGTCATTACACTCAATGATGGTACTGGTGATATTCAATTATGTTTTTTCAGTTTCTCTGCTAGCCAGAAAAACAGCTTGAGTGTTGGTAGTGCTATTCGTTGTTATGGTGAAATAAAACGTGGCCCTCGCGGTTTTCAAATTGTTCATCCTGAATATAAACATTTAGATCAAGATCGCGTGTTAACTCCCGTAGAAGAAACATTAACGCCGGTTTATCCAACCACCGATGGTTTGCGACAAATTTCTTTACGTAACCTTACTGATCAAGCCTTAATGCGCTTACAACGTGGTGAGATTGAAGAGTTAATTCCGGCAAGCATACTCGCAAGCCTCTTCACTAATGAGCCTCTCTCTAATGGACAGATCTCTAATAAACCTATCTCTAATAAACAATACTCATTAGCTCAAGCGCTCACTATTATTCATCGACCACCACCCGAAACATCGGTAGAGCAACTTGAACAAGGTCGGCACCCTGCGCAACTACGTTTAATCAAAGAAGAACTACTCGCGCACAACTTAAGTATGCAAAAGCTACGACAAAGTAGTGATGTTCATGACGCCATTTCACTAACAGCGGTAAAAAATGACAATGAAGATGTTGAACAGCAATTTTTACAATCTCTGCCATTCTCGCCAACAAATGCACAAGCGCGTGTTGTTACTGAAATAAAAACCGACTTAGCAAAAACCCAACCTATGATGCGTTTAGTGCAAGGCGATGTTGGCTCAGGAAAAACGCTAGTAGCCGCGTTATCAGCACTCACAGCAATTAGCCAAGGCTACCAAGTCGCTTTAATGGCTCCTACAGAAATACTTGCTGAGCAGCATGCGATTAACTTCAATCACTGGTTTGAGCCACTCAATATTACCGTTGGTTGGCTCGCCGGAAAAACTAAAGCAAAAGCGCGTCGAGAAGCCTTAGAAAAAATGGCCAGTGGCGAAATGCAGATGGTTATTGGTACTCATGCGCTATTTCAAGCCGATGTTATATTCAATAAACTGGTGCTTATTATTATTGATGAACAACATAAATTTGGCGTACATCAACGGTTATCATTACGAGAAAAAGGCGTATTTGAACAAAAGTATCCGCATCAACTCATTATGACCGCCACCCCTATTCCGCGTACATTAGCCATGACTGCCTATGCGGATTTAGACACGTCGGTTATTGATGAATTACCACCCGGGCGAACCCCCATCAATACTATTGCTTTACCTGATTCTCGCCGTGAAGATGTTATTGAGCGTATTCGTCAAGGTTGTGTTAACGACAACCGACAAGCTTATTGGGTGTGCACACTTATTGAAGAATCTGAAGTATTACAATGCCAAGCAGCTGAAGATACCGCGCTTTATTTACAAGCGCAATTAAGCGAGCTGAAGGTTGGTTTAGTCCACGGCAGACTCAAACCTGCCGACAAACAACAAATTATGGATGAGTTTAAAACCGGCAAGTTACATTTACTTGTCGCGACAACAGTTATTGAAGTGGGCGTAGATGTTCCCAACGCCAGCTTAATGGTCATAGAAAATCCAGAGCGTTTAGGTTTAGCACAATTACATCAATTACGCGGCAGAGTTGGTCGCGGCTCAATCGCTTCTCATTGTGTATTAATGTATAAAAACCCGTTATCAAAAACAGCCACAAAACGATTAGCGGTATTGCGCAAGAGTAACGATGGCTTTGTTATCGCAGAAAAAGATTTAGAAATTCGCGGTCCAGGTGAATTGCTAGGGACAAGGCAAACCGGATTAGCGGAATTAAAAATTGCTGATTTATTACGTGACGGTTATTTAATTCCATCTATTCAGCAAGATGCTTATCTGTTATCTCGCCAACATCCAGAGCATGCGCAAGCATTAATTCAACGTTGGTTAGGTAATAAAGCGCGTTATTCCCAAGTGTGAATTCTCTTTATTTTCTAAAAAAACGTCCTTATCATTAATTTTACCCGGGTAAAATTTGACTTTTATTATTATCAGGGTAATAATAAATTACCTTGATAATAAGGAGGCCCAATAATGACAACCAAGACAACTCAATATTTAGCTATTCATAAACAAGCCCTACTTGCCAAAGGCTCCCTTGAACAAATCGTTAAACAAGTCAAAACGATTAATACCAATATAGAACCTATTGTATTAACACTTGATACCTATAAACGGATTGAATTTAGCTGGCACGGTGATACACAAACCGTATTAGCAAACTTACCTAGCGACACCAACGAGCACACCAGTAAGCGTGGCCGTCCTAAATTAGGGGTAAAATCAAAAGAAATTACCCTACTACCTCGTCACTGGGAGTGGTTGGCAACTCAACGTGGCGGTGCTTCTGCAACCCTAAGACGTTTAGTGGAAGAAGCACTAAACAATGTATCAAGTGAAGATCTTATTTTGATACAACAGCAGCAGCTTGACGGTTTTATGATGTTGTTTTTAGGTGATGAACCCGGATTCGAGGAAGCGAGTCGTGCTTTATATCGCAATAGTAAAGTCAGTTTTGACAAAGCAATTGCCGCATGGCCAACAGAAATTAAAGCCTTAGTAATAGAGAAATTTAATGCCATCGCTGCTTTGCATAATGGACAAGCATGAGCAATATGACCCATTCAACTCAAGATAATAAGTTTCTAACCGGATCACTAGCCTCAGTATTTGTCAAAACTGCCGCACCTATCATTTTAATTATGCTCGTTAATGGCTCCTTCTCATTAGTAGATGCTTATTTTCTGGGTATTTTTGTCGGTGCTGACGCATTAACCGCCGTTACATCAATGTTTCCAGCTTTCATGCTGATTGTTGCCCTATCAACCTTAGTCTCTAATGGCTTTTCCAGTGTTATGGCTAGGCTATTAGGGGCAGGTAAACAAGAGGAAGCTAGCGAAGTATTCTCACAAGCCATAACGCTATCACTCGTTATGTGCGGCATTCTAATCAGTCTATTTTTATTGGGTGGAGATTTATTAACCACATCAGTCAGTAATGGCTCTGAAACGCTGTCTAAAATGAGCTACACCTATATTTCTATTTTAGTTTTATTCTCACCCTTAAGTTTTATTCTTGCAATTAATGGCGATAGCTTACGTTGTGAGGGGCAAATTCCATTAATGGCATTGGTTTCTTTACTGTCAGTTTTACTCAATGGCTTATTCAACTATATTCTCATTGTTAAATTGCATTGGGGAGTTTCCGGCTCTGCTTACGGTACTATTTTGGCACAAGCCGTGTCAATTTCTGCCATCTTTATCTTTCGACAGAAATCAAAAAACGCATTGAAAATTCAAGTAATTAAGCTTTCTTTAGTGCGAGAAAATTGGACTAAATTTCTAGTGCTTGGCGCGCCATCAAGCTTAACCTATATTGGTTTAGCATTATCTTCTGCGGCTATTTTAATTAATTTACAAGTTTGGAATCAAGCCAACTACGCAACAACCGTTGGCGCTTACGGCATTATTACTCGGCTGATGACATTCATATTTTTACCGCTACTTGGTTTAAGCATGGCTTTTCAAACCATCATAGGAAATAACGTAGGTGCTGAAAAATGGCAACGCGCGAATAATCGCGTTAGTTGTTTCACTAATCTATTGCATAACCCTACAGCTAGTTGTCTTGTTATTTAACGATAAATTAGGAAGTCTATTTGCTAATGATATCAATATCACCTTAGAAGTGAGCCGCATTTTACCTTACAGTACTTTAGCTTTATTTTTATTAGGCCCATTAATGATGATCAGCATGCTGTTTCAAGCGATTGGCGATGCTAAACGTGCCAGTATATTAGGCTTAACAAAAACCTACTGCTTTTCTTTACCGCTGATATTTATTTTACCGTTTTTCTTTGCTGAATGGGGAATTTGGTATGCAGCCCCTTGTGCCGAATTACTCGCGTTATTCCTAACAATGAGCATTTTATATCAGCGTAACCAACGCGATGGTAATCCAATGGGGTTGTTTTTTAGACATAAGGTCCCCGATTAAAACACCACGGGGATGACGATCCTGAGAAAGCGGTGAAACTCACCGCTTGGTTAACTTAATCAGTGATTGCAACCGACTCAAAAATTAATGCGCTTCATCCCAGTTATCGCCAATGCCTGCTTCGGCAATCAATGGCACACTCAGCTCAACAGCATTATTCATTAACTCAACAAGCTTTTGCGTAGTTTCTTCCACAATGTCATGGTGAATTTCAAAAATCAATTCATCGTGTACTTGCATGGTCATTTTGATGCGATCGTCGTTTTGCTCAAGCAACCAATCATCAACCGCTAACATCGCTTTTTTAATAATATCTGCAGCGGTTCCCTGCATTGGCGCATTGATTGCGGCACGTTCAGCTGCTTTTTTACGCATACCATTTTTTGCATTAATGTCAGGTAAATACAATCGACGACCATACAATGTTTCCACATACCCTTGCTCACTCGCTTGTTGACGAGTGTCTTCCATATACGCTAAAACACCCGGATAGCGCTGAAAATACTTATCTTGATATTCTTGCGCTTGGTGACGACCAATATGGAGTTGTTTTGCTAAGCCAAATGCTGACATGCCATAAATCAAACCAAAATTAATTGCTTTAGCACTACGGCGTTGGTCGGTAGTAACATCATCTAATTCAACAGCAAAAATTTCTGCCGCCGTTGCTTTATGAATATCCTTCCCCTCACTAAAGGCTGTCACTAAGCCTTTGTCACTTGATAAATGCGCCATAATACGCAACTCAATTTGCGAGTAATCTATCGCAACAATTTTATGATCTTTCGGCGCTATAAATGCTTGGCGGATTTTTCGACCTTGTTCACTTCGGATAGGAATATTTTGTAAATTTGGATCGGTTGAAGATAAACGTCCTGTCGCCGTTACCGCTTGATGATACGAGGTGTGCACTCGACCACTTTTATCACTAACCATTAACGGTAACTTATCTGTATAGGTAGATTTGAGTTTACTTAAACCACGATTTTCTAAAATTATTTTCGGCAGTGGATAATCCAAGGCAAGCTCTTGTAGCACTTCTTCTGCGGTAGACGGCGCACCTTTTGGCGTTTTTTTAATAACAGGAATTTTTAGTTCTTCAAACAAAATTTGTTGTAATTGTTTAGGAGAGCTTAAATTAAAACTTTTTCCGGCTAAATTATGCGCTTCAATTTCGAGTTCATCTAAACGCTGTCCTATGGTCAAGCTCTGCTGATCTAACAAGTCACAGTCGATCAACACACCGGTTTGTTCCATTCTAGCCAACACCGGCATAAGTGGCATTTCAATGTCGTTAAAAATACTTAACTGCTCTGGGCTTGCGGCTAAAGTTGGAAAAATGGCTTGGTGTAAACGTAAGGTAATATCAGCATCTTCAGCGGCATAGTGCCCTGCGGTTTCAATATCAATTTGATTAAACGTTAACTGCTTCGCACCTTTCCCGGCAATATCTTCAAAATGCACGGTTTTATAATCAAGATATTTATGCGCAAGTGCGTCCATATTATGACGAGTAGCAATACTGTTATAACAATACGACTCAATCATAGTATCAAAGTCAACACCTTGTAATTCAATATCGTAATGGCTGAGTACATTGGCATCATACTTTAAATTTTGACCAATTTTTTTCACCTCAGTACTTTCTAATAAGGGTTTTAATTGCGACAAAACCCAGTCACGATCCAACTGTTGCGGTGCATCAATATAATCATGCGTTAATGGTACATAAGCCGCTTTGCCCGCTTCAATGGCAAACGATAACCCCACTAATTCAGCCTGCATATAATGAACACTGGTGGTTTCGGTGTCAAAAGCAAAAGCTTCTGCGTCTGCTAACTTAGCTAACCATTGTGCAAAGCCTTCTTTTTCTAAAATAATATCGTACTGACAGTCATTTACTGCTTCGGCAATAACGTCACCCTTTGCCGTGCTTTTTTGAGCTGTGGAGTTATCATCTTTTTGGGTATTTACCGTACTATTGCCTTTACTTTTAGAAAGATCAGCCAACAAGCGTTTCAATTCAAACTCTTGATAAAGTGCGGTGAGTGCTTCAACATTGGTTTCACTAGGCTGTAATTGCTCTGCACTTTGTTCAAGTTCGACATCACATTTAATGGTCGCCAGTTGATAAGAAAGCGGTAATTGCGTTAACGCTTCCCGTAAATTTTCACCAATTTTACCTTTAACTTTATCGGCATTAGCAATCACTTGATCAAGACTGCCATGCTCTGCCAACCATTTAACCGCCGTTTTAGGACCACATTTGACCACACCGGGAATATTGTCAACTTTATCGCCCATTAGCGCTAAATAATCGATAATTTGATCAGGACGAACGCCAAATTTTTCACTAACGCCGGCAACATCCATTTCGACATCGGTCATGGTATTAATCAAACGAACATGTTCAGTAACTAACTGTGCCATGTCTTTATCGCCGGTTGAAATAACGGTTTCAATACCTTGTTCATGTGCTTGCTTAGCGAGAGTGCCAATAACATCGTCGGCCTCAACACCCTCAATCACTAATAAAGGTAAACCCATCGCCGCTATTATTTTATGTAACGGTGCAATTTGTGTTCGTAAATCATCCGGCATTGGTGGACGATTAGCCTTATATTCAGGATACAAATCATTGCGAAAGGTTTTGCCTTTAGCATCAAAAATAACAATAACATTACCGTTAGGATAATCTTTTTTCAAACTACGGATCATATTTAATACGCCCGTAATTGCGCCTGTCGGTTGACCATTTGCGGTTGAAAGTGCTTGTAGATAAGGAACATGATAGGCGCGGAATAAATACGAAGATCCATCAACTAAAATAAGTGGAGAAAGAGCAGAATTTGTCATAAGAAAAATAGGTTCGGTCATTAAGTAAGCTTAAGTAGAGTAAGCATGCCACAAAGCACCTAATCACTCCACCAGACAAGTGATTTATATCACAAGGAACTGTGGATAACCCTGTTAACAACCACGACAAAAAACCACAATAGTAACAAAAACTATTCTGGGAAATTCTATCTATTTGCATGATTTTATTAAAAAAAGGTGGTTTTAAAATCCCTTTTACACACAATATTTTTATTTTTATTCTTTGTGGATAAATTTATTATCACTGTTATATTTACTTGTTTTTTTTATTGCTAAAAAAAGTAATCAAGGAAAATAACGTGCTAAGAGATTATCAGAATTTCACGCTATTACCAGATCATTATTAAACTTTTTTTAAGGATTTATTACCCTTTTAAAGAACAAAAAAATATAAGCGAGGAGTGACGTGACTTTGCAGCTATTGAGCTTTTGAATAGCTGCAAAAAAGTAAAAAAATCAAATGGAGTTTAACGAGTTCTTTCGTCAATGTAACTTTGATGGTCAGGAATTTCTCTAAGAATTTCTTCTGACAACAAGCTTGATGTTAATAACATATCTGCACTCACTTCTGTACAGGCAACGGGAATATTCCAAACCGCAGCAAGACGCAATAAAGCTTTAATATCAGGGTCATGTGGTTGAGAAGCTAATGGATCCCAAAAGAAAATAAGCAGGTGTATTTCATTTTCTGCGATTTTAGCCCCTAATTGTTGATCGCCCCCCATTGGCCCACTCAATAACTTTCTAATGGGTAATTTACTGGCTTTTTCAATTAAAAAACCCGTGGTTCCCGTGCCATAAAGATGATGTTTCGATAATTCAGCTTTATGGGCTAAACACCATTTCAACAGTGCCTTTTTTTTACCATCATGAGCAACTAAGGCAATATTTTTTATTGCCGGTATCGCTTTTTCCATTATTTTCATTTGATTATTTATCCTCATTTAATATACAAACTTACACAATGTCATATTACTCTTGACATTTAACGCTGAAAAAAGCTTGGAAACATAGAGAAAATATCTCTTTAATTCTCTTTCCAGAAAAACCTATTTTTACAAAATAATTCGATAACCTTATTGGTCTGGATAACTATTTTTCCAGATTTTGTTAAGTAAAGAGGATAACACCGTTGAATATCATTCGAAAGGTACATCATGTCAAAAACGGATCTTAGAAAATCATTCTGCAATTACAAATTATTTTTATTTTGCAAAAAATAATTAGCAAAATGCGAAAAATGATCTAGGCTTAAATATAACAAACATTAAGCAGAGAAATTTGTAAAAATTATATAAAAGCAATCTAATTTCATCAAACTCGCTGCTAATTAAATCAAAAAACACAAAGCACTCTGATTGAATTTTGGTATAACAAATACTTAGAAAGGGAATTAATATGAATATAACCAACGAAAATCAATGTACGTTCCCCCTGCTTGTGTTAGTTGATGATGAGCCAAAAATTCTTGCGGCTTTGGAAAGAGTTTTACGCGGTTTAAATATCAATATTCGAAGCTTTACTTCTGCTATTGTCGCATTGGATTTCTGTCAGCATAATCAACCTGAAATTGTTATCTCCGATCAACAGATGCCAGAAATAGAAGGGTGTGCATTTTTAAACGAAATAAAATCACTATGGCCCCAATCTCAGCGCATTATTTTATCTGCACATCAAGATTTTGACAAAATATCTAAAGCGTTTAATTCAGGTACTGTCGATCGCTTTATTTGTAAACCGTGGAACAATCAAGAGTTAAAATTCATTGTTGATAAAGCACTAGATAAAGCGCCATTGAAAAGTACAGAAATAGCAGAGAAAGATTTTATCAATGAACCCATAAATTTTCATGGTATTGTCGCAGCCGATGAGGCGATGAAAGAACTATTTGTTAGTATTCGTCATGCTGCAACAACAAATGCACCTATTTTTATTACCGGTGAAACCGGTACGGGTAAAGAGTTAGTAGCCAAGGCTTGTCATAAGGAAAGTTTTCAACAAGATCAGCCTTTTATTGCTGTTAATTGTGCTAACTTTACCGAACATTTAATGGAATCTCAGCTATTTGGTCATGTTAAAGGCGCTTTCACTGGAGCAACAGCCTCACAGGAAGGTCTATTTGCTGCCGCTAAATCAGGTATGTTGTTTTTAGATGAAATAACAACGTTATCAAAAACACTACAAGCTAAATTACTTAGAGTCGTTCAAGAGCGTGAGTTTACGCCACTAGGTACTAATAAATTAGAAAAATTTCATGCGCAACTTATCTCCGCTTCTTCAAACTCAATAAGGCAAGCAGTGTTAGATGGTGATTTTAGAGAAGATCTCTATTACCGCTTAAATGTTATTACCTTTTCTCTACCTCCATTAAGAGAGCGTGGGGGAGATATCGTCTTAATTGCCCGTTATTTTCTTAAGAAATATAGTAAAATTGAAAACAAATCATTTATTAGATTTTCAAAGGGCTGCTTACAAATTATTTGCCAATATGATTGGCCAGGTAACATCAGACAACTAGAAAATATTATTCATGGGATGGTTATATTAAATACTGGCGATAAGCTAACTAGCGAGATGATAATCAAAGCTTTATCTACAACCCTTGGTCTATCGGATAAATTAATGCCTGAAGCTCGACTTGAAGGCTCGTCGACAATGATAACGGATAATAATCATTCTGAAATAATACCTCTATGGTTGGTGGAAAAAAGCGCCATTGAGAATGCAATAAATCATTGCCAAGGAAATGTTCCCAAAGCCGCCGCATTACTTGAGGTTAGCCCGTCAACACTTTATCGAAAAAAACAAAGTTGGTAAGCAAAAAAACGATAGTCGCTTAGCACATTACCAAGTAACGCTGAACGTCCTTGGCTCTCTTTTCCCATGATTCATTAATAACAGATACTTTCCTAAACTTTTTAACTTGAGTGATGGCAAGTAAATCACTCATACTTTCAAGCTTATCAAAGTTAACCGCTGGTGTTTTTTCAGCATTTGCTAGCAATATCGCTTGAAAAAATGGCTTACTTTCGTTAGCGACTTGCAGATACTTTCGATAACCATCTAAAGCATTAAAGTCTGTAGCAACTATAGGCGTTCCACTAGCTAAGTATTCTCTTAACTTCAATGGATTACACATTTGAATTTGTTTATTGTTAACAAAGGGTAAAATCGCAACATTCCAATTTTGTATGTATTGAGGTAAGTCATTATGGGATCTACTTCCTAGAAAATAAACATTAGAAAACTGTTTCAGTTTATCTACATTGCAGTCAACTTTTCCAATAAAAACAAAATTCCAACTAGGTAATACCTTAATGGTTTGAACTAATAAATTTTGATCTAACCAGGTCGAAATGCTTCCGTAAAATCCGGCTATAGGCTTACCTTGGGGTAAATCGTAAGGAGCACACTCCACTTGCTCACTAAACAGTGAAAAGTTGACGCCATGAGGAATATTGATAGATTTAGAATGAGGAAATTTATTTAACAGTGTTTCACTGGCGGTAAAGATATAGCGAGATTTTTCAACTAATTCTTTCTCCTTTTGTGATACAAACTGGTGATCAACACCGGCAAGGCTATTGAAGTCATCTCCACAATAATACACACAGGGGGCTTTACCAAACAGCTCTAAATAATCAACCGCCGTGGGCAAAGAAGCCCAAATAATAGGATCGACTATCGCTAGCTTTTTACAGGCTAACTTTAGTTGCCATTTTAAAATAATCTTATTTAAGGTTAAAGAAAACCAACTGTTCGCGCAGGGAATAACTAAAGGGTTAATGATGACGTGACTGCTACCTTCCTCATTAACTTTTTTATTCTTTGGTTTGTTAACAATGAAATTTTTTACTTTGTTAAAAAGTCTTATAAAATCGTGCATCGTTAGCCTTGGTTTTCTTAAACCAATTGAGTTAAGCCAAATAACAGATCGGTTCTTGCCGAGTACCTTCATGATATGTTGAGTTGAACTAGGATGCGCTCCCCAGTCTTCGCCAAAAACAATTAAAGGTCTATTTTTTCTCTCGGATACTGAAGACGTTGATTTAATCATGACTTTTCTCCTCAATTGACTTTATAATCCTTGCAGGGACCCCTGCCGCTAGAACAAAACTAGGTAAATTTTTAGTTACAACGCTACCTGCTGCTACGATAGTGCCACGGCCAATGGTTACGCCTGGCATTACTTTTACTCCCGTGGCTAACCAAACATCGTCTTCTAAAGTAATATCGCCGACTTGCGACTCTTCATCTGGTTTACCTAAAGCGCGCAACTTCGCGTTAACGGGATGTCCAGGATAGCCTGCTAAATAACAATCTCCAGCAATGCGAACATTATTGCCAATGGTAATAGTCTTACCAATTGAGATAGAGGTACGCCAACCAATGCCGACATTATTACCAATGATTAATTGAGGAATATAATGCCCTACTGCACGTCCACTGATTGTTGTCATGGCAGCCAATCTGACCTTATCTCCCATAATAATGTCTAAACTGCCAATCACGACGGGTAAACCGCCATATAAATAGAGTTGTTTAGGCGTATTTTTAAGCCTCGATTTAAGTAAAGGGGTGAAGTAAGTAATACGCAGCACATCAGAAACTGTCTGTTTTAAAACTACGTGAACGGTATAAAGCAACTTAAATACAAAAGGGATGTTCGGCATCTCGATGGTTTTAATTTTAAGCCATAATGCTTTTATCAGTTTGGCTACAAAACTATCACTTGTTTTAGCCCACTGCTTGGCGTGATGTATTTTGAAAGTATTCATTCTACTGTCACCGATTTAGCTAAATTTCTAGGTTGATCAACATTTTTCCCTAATATTTGTGCGCTATATAATGCGAGCAATTGCATTGGGATAACACTGATCATCGGAAGTATGGACTCTGGTATTAATGGCAATTCAAAAAACTCATCTTCTTGTAAATTGACATACTCACGAATACTGCTATCGCCAATAATAAATAGTGGTGCATTTCTAGCTTGTACTTCTTGAATGTTTGAAATCAATTTATCGGTCAGATTGTTTTTAGGCGCAATAACCAGAACAGGCATTTTTTCATCAAGCAACGCTATGGGACCATGCTTTAACTCACCGGCAGCATAAGCTTCGGCATGAATATAACTAATTTCTTTCAATTTCAACGCACCTTCTTGTGCAATAGCGGTAAGTGCCCCACGACCAAGAAAAAGAATGTTTGAATATTTACAGAGCTTTTTCGCCATCATTTTCATGTCAGTACAGCGTTGTAAAATTTTCTCCATGATATAAGGCAATTGAGCAAAATTTAGGGCTAACTGTTTTAACTCTTCCTTGTCTATGAAAGCTCTTTGTTTTGCGGCCTCAATAGCCATTTTATAGAATATCGCTAACTGACAACTAAATGCTTTGGTTGAAGCAACGCCTATTTCTGGACCCGCGTAAATTTCAAACATAAAATTTGCCTCTCGGGCTATAGTACTATTGGCAACATTTACTAAGGCAAGCGTTTGTAATTTTTTACTTTTTGCATAACGTAAGGCGGCTAAAGTATCGGCTGTTTCTCCAGACTGTGAGACAAAAACAACCAATTCATTGTCAGTGACAATAGGTGAGCGGTAACGATATTCTGAGGCTATATCTATTTCAACTAATATATTGGCATACTTTTCAAACCAAACTTTTGCTACTGAGGCGGCAAAATATGAGGTGCCACAAGCAATAATGGTAATTTTATTTAATTCGTTAAAATTGATTGTTGAATATTCATTTGTTCGATTATTAACCGAAAGCCTTTTAAGTAGATCCACTTGTTCAAATATTTCCTTCTCCATAAAAGAGCTGTGTTCACCTTTTGATATTAGTTTCTCAGTATGTTTGTTCTCAACATAATGAATTTTATTATGGGTGGAACGATTACATAGCTTTATTTCGTGGCTATTTAACTTTATTAATTCATTATTTTTAGGGTAATAAACCTTAGAGCTACCGGTACCTAGCCCCATCGTATCCGAAGCCATATAAAAACCATTATCACCTTCTGATATAACTAATGGGCTGTCTTGCTTAATGGCATAAAGGTTGTGACCTGAGAAATTAATCAGCACGCCGAGGGCATAACTCCCCTTTAATTGGGCGATAGTTTTCTCAATAGCCTCTTCCTGAGTCATTTGTTGATTAAGGTAATGATTGATTAAATGAGAAACGACCTCACTATCTGTTGAGCTACTAAAGTGATGGCCCCATTGTATTAATTTTTGTTTTAGCTCTAGATAGTTTTCAATAATGCCATTGTGTACCACTGAGACTTGACCACATTGATGAGGATGAGCGTTGACTACATTAGCGACCCCATGTGTTGCCCAGCGAGTATGGCCTATGCAACTGCCACCATCAATCGGCTGCATTGATAATTTTTGCTTAAGATTGCTAAGTTTTCCTTGTGCTTTGATGGTCTGAATTTCATTATTAGATAATATTGAAATACCAGAAGAGTCATAACCTCGATACTCAAGCCTACCTAAACCATCTAGCACTGGTTTTATTGCTGATTCTGCTACTGCTCCAATAATTCCACACATAATAACTACCTCTTTATATTATTGATCTATTTTAATACCTTGCAGGTATCAGACCAAAACATATAACGAGTAAAATCAATGACTTATAAAAGACCTCTGGTTTAGAATTGCATTTTGCAAAGTGGTTTTTGCTAATTAGGAATACATTTGAGAATATGAGAATAACAACGTACATGGCAATATTGTTGCGCGGAATGTTTTGCTTGCTGTGCTATTTTTAATAAAAAACTCGGATCATTGATTAATCGAGTTAACACTTGAACTAAGCTTTCCATATTATTTGGATCATATTTAACACAATCATATCCATCGGTTAGATGTTGGTCCCAATAAGCATTATCAGCGGGAATCACTATGGCTAATCCTGCAGCCATTGATTCTAAAATTGAGAGACCAAAGGGTTCATCTTCTGAAGTAGAAATAAATACTGAGGATCTTGCCCTAATATCGTTTAAATTTTCAGGATCCGGATACCAATGAACATTTTTAACCTTTTCAACGCTAGCTACATCTATATAGGCATCAGTTTGTGGCTCAATATAACAAATACTAGCAAAATATTTATCAAGGTTCTCATCATTACTACTTAACTCGGTCATAGCAGTGATAAATAGCTCTACCCGCTTCCACTTTAATAAAGAGGCAGCCCATAAAAAGCCAATTTTATTATTACTTTCTTTTACCTTTATGACTGAACAGTTAATGCAATTAACAAAGGGGGTGAACTTTTTATTTGTTAGGCCCTTATTACTATTTTGGTAATTTAAAACTTTTAAAATAGAGTCATAAGTGGATGGCAAATAAAACACCTGTTTTGCTCTTGTTAAACCAAACCCTGCAACCTTTGAGTTAGCAACATCCCCTTGAACAAGCTGAATAATGTCTATGTTAATTATTTCAGTGAGTAGATATAGAGAGAAATCAACACAAGGGCCTGAAAAACCAATTATTTTATTGAACCGCTTTAGTTTTATCAAACTGCATAGCAAAGAAAATAAATAGATAAAATGCTTTATAAAATAAAAAATCCCCGCTGTTCTATTTTGCAGGTAACGAGGTGAAAACAATTGCACGAAGTTGACATTACAGTTACACCATGAATCCATATCATTTGAAATAACCCATACCTCTAAATTACGGGGTAATTCAGCGACTATTGTTTGCATCACTTTTTTAGAGCCTCCCTTAAAAGGGACAGGATCATAAATCAGCACTCGTTTAATCATGGTTATTCCCCCATGAAAACTTCAACACTAAGTGTTTATAAGCTTTATTTATGAAAGCAACACCTACTGTTTTAGCGTGTAATATAATCAGTTGCATTACACGCTGTTTAGTTTCACGCTGCAACAAGGCTCGATAAGTAAGATTGAAAGCAATAAACTGCTGCTTTAAAGAGAATTTTTTTACTATATGCTTTTGTGCTCTTTCTGCGAGACTCTTTCTTAAATGTGGTATATCAATTAAGGACTTTATTGCATCAACGAGCTCATCAGTATTGTTTGTTGAAACCAATAGTGCATTTTCCTGATCTGTGTATATCTCATCAATACCAGAAATATTACTCGTGATTATGGGAAGTTTAGCAATACTTGCTTCGGCCAACGTCAGGCCAAAAACCTCTTCTGTTGGCACTGAAATGAAGCAGTCTGCATTGCTTGAATAGTATTGAGCTACTTTATCGGTAGCTGAAAAAAATTTAACGCTCTCATTTAAAGTTAACTGGTTAACCAAATCAGTTAACGTGTTTTTTTCACTACCTGAGCCAACAATAGCAAGCTTTACTTTATAGCATTCTTTTAACTTATCTAATGCATACAGTAGTTGGTGCACTGATTTTCTAGCGATTAATGACCCCATATACAAAATAACAAAGTCACAGGGTTTTGCTGAAAGCTCTGCTCGAATATCACAAGGACTCGAACAAAGCACTCGCTTTGGATCAATACCATTATAAATAACATCTACTTGCTGGTTTCTAAATTCATTTTGTTTGAATAGGTTAATAACGGATTGACTGACTCCTATAATGTGATCAGCACCGTGAAATAATAATGTTAATCTATCTCTATACATATAGCGTGCATGCAAGTGGAGTAATATAGGCGTATCTGTAAATTTACAAACAGGTACCATCCATTGGCAAGGCGCGCCATTATTACAATGTACGAAAGCAATTTTATATTCTTTTATTATTTTATTAGCTTTAATGAGTAATTTAAAAAATTGTCTAAAATTCCATCGTGGTAAGGTCCAATAACCAAGACAAACAAAGTTATCTTTGATAACTTCAACGCCCAAACCCAAAGCTTGTTTTGCTAAAGCATCGCTATTGCACCAAAGTACTGGATGATAATTATGTTCTTTAGCAGATTTGAGTAAATCGAGTAAAACAACCTCACTTCCTCTGATCCAGTTACTACCGTAGTGAACATATAAAATCCGCGACTTAATCCTTTTATTTTTTTCGATAGTATCAGACATAATCACTTCCTCTTGTTTGCTATAAATTACAGCTCGCTTTCTAATCATTTTTAGCATGAATATAACGATTTAAAGCGATAACTAAAGCCACTTGCAAATAGATTGGCCAAATAAAACCTTGAGTTAAAAATGTACCCGAAACAATAAAACCAATAATTCCTGCAGGAGCAGCATTAAGTGCTACCCGTATACCTGGAGTATGGTGTTCAACATTGACAGTTTTCAACATACTTAAAGACATTAGTAACGTGCTGACAATTAAAGAGACGAATAGAATAAAGCCCACAAAACCTGACTCCGCCAGTACACCAAACCAAGTAGAGTGTACGGCGTGGTTTAAACCATCCCAGTGAGTACTATAAGAAAAATAATTGTAATAAAAGTTATTAATGCCTACACCTAAAACAGGATTATCTAGTGCCATATTCCAGGCTGCTTCCCATGCATAAAGTCGACCCATAGCTGATTCATCTATCCCTGCTTCTGCAGCCCCTCCAGATGCTCTTTCACTGATCCCTGCAAAAATAAATAAAATAACTACACAGATCCCACCACCTGAAAATAACAAAACCTTGGATCGTATTCGGTTATAGGCAAATAAACTTGCCACAGCCAAAAACCCCAATAAGCCCCCCCTACTTTGAGTGGCCAGAAGTGCATAAAGTAAAATGCAAAAAGTACTAAAGCTAAAAAATCGTTCAAACTTAGAAAGTGACTTTTCTAGAAAAGTGGCTATCGCGAAAGCCATGGGATACAAAAGTACCAGCGCTAAATCATTTGGATCGCCAAGTAATGAACCGATACTTCTTCCTATAGTGACCCGAGTTCCTTCAACTAAGCCAATATTATTAAACTTGTTATACAAGGCAACTAATCCAACACAAGCACCCGCAATGATAAAGATCCGGTTTGATGTAATAAAGTGGTTTTCTTTACGCATCATCCAGGCAACAATAAAGGTAATTAGTATTATTTTGCTGTATACACCTGTCCACGCTTTGGTCGCTACAGCAACATTACTAGCAAAGGGGATGGAAATTGTGACTAATAAAAAGAACAGGATTAAAAAGCTAAATTGTGGACACCAGTAAGGATGAAGGTTTCTGCTGATGGTTGCCCGTATAAAAACAACTAAGAGTGCTGATAATGCTAACAATAACGGTAACTTAAAGGGCTCTAAAAGTGGAAAAACCTCATGGATACGAAAAAATGAGAAAATAATAAAAGCTAGCACAATATAAAATGAAAAATTGATTACTCCCCAAAATAAAAAGGGTATTAGGCCTATGGCCAATAACACCATTGGATGGGGGAATAGATATAATGCTAAGGTTGAAAGCATTAACAAGGTTATTAGGTTTACAATATTCAAAGAAGAAATCATAAATCACCTTAAGCCACTTGACCAAACCACGTGGCAAAAAAAGCCGCGCTGATTGCCGAAAATAAATACCCAAATTTGTAAGGTAAATAGACTTTCTTTTGACTGAAATAATAGAAGAGAGCCATACGTAAAGCATTGGCCGCGACCAGTGAAATAAGTGCGCCTTTAATCATCAATAAGGGAACAAAAACAATAAGTAACAGTCCACCAAAGCCGCAGGAGACTAGGTTAATATTCATTTGAAGTTGCGTGTTTTTTTCTACAAAACAGCCTAAGTTTAATAAGTCAGACAGCATCTTTAATAACGTGCAGAGTAATAACCAAGGCAATATAGCAATAGCGGCGTGATATTCTACGGGTGTTAACCATTGAATTAATACCGGACCTAATAAACCAAGACCACCACAAATGAGTACAGAAATGATCGCGCCAATCACAGCAAAGTGTGCATTGAGAGCCTTACCATTATCTTCTTTAAGCATCGAAAATCGTTTGGGAAACCACCATAAAGTAAAGGGTTGAATAAGCAGCGTTGGCACGAGAGCGAACTTGATCGCTATTGCATAAGCGGCAATTTCTGTTGCGCCAAAGTACTCTGCTAGTAACCACCTATCCATGCCAGACAATGCAAAGGTAGCAGCGGCGCCCACAAATATAGGTCCTGCATAAGAGAGTATATTTTTAACACTTTCTTTTGAGCAAGTGATTTGAGTTTCCTTTAGCTGAATTGCGCACAAGAGTAATGCAACAACTACTGCAGATATGGCTCCTGCAGCTAAAACACTGGTGATACCCCAACCATTAACCAAACCATAAAAAGTGAGTGTAACTTGCAATAATACTTTTAACATTGAAATAATGAAAAAAAGCCCTGCTCGCTCAGTGATCCGCAACCAAGCTAGAGGAATATTTATTAAACCTCCAACAGAAAGGGCGACACCGAGTAAATAGAGTTCATTTTCTGTAATAATTCCGGGTAAATAGGCGAGTAAATTTTTAGAGTAAAAATGAAAAATGGCATATGAAATAATCGCGATAATGGCAGCAACAAATAGGCATTCACTGGCATAACGTTTCTTTTGCTTCTCATCATCAGCTAAACCAACGAAACGATATAACGCTTCAACCAAGCCAAAACCTAAAGCTATAGATACAATGTTAGAGAATACCACTAGCACCTCCAACCGACCATAATCTGATGGCGTCAGATAATTGGTATAAATTGGCAGCATTATTAAAGAGATTCCTTTCATAAGGACTATACTCAGACCATAGAGTGCGGATTGATTTATGAGGTTTATATATCGATTATTTAGCATTTAAGTCACCTGCTAACGCCCTACGGTAAACATTGAATATTTGAGGGATAACAGTATCGCAGGAAAAATTTTTCCTAATATGTCTCTCGCCAAACAGTGACATTTCAGCTCTGCATTTCTTTGATAATTCCTGGCTCTGCTTAATTGACTCAATAAAGGCATCTTCATTAAATGGTGCAACTAACCAACCACAAAAATTATTAATGACAACCGATGAAATGCCACCAATATCAAAGCTAATAACGGGGATTCCTCTTACAAGCGCTTCAATTGCAACAAGTGGCAACCCTTCTTCTCTACTGGTAATACATAACAAGTTTATTTTGGGCCAGTGCGGGATCATTGAAGTAACGTGCCCAACTAATTCCACGTTGTTAGTGGCATTAGCACTAATCTCCTCTAACATGGGGCCATCGCCATATATTGAAAAATCGTACTGAGGTAATTGCTTGGCTAGTCGAATAAACACATCAGGACCCTTCTCAAAACTTAACCGACCAACAAAAGCCACTTGAGTTGCGGGTACGGCTGCTTTAAACAAGTGAGAGGGTAATTCAACAAAGTTTTGTATTACGTCTGCTGTTAAGTTTGCTGATTTTTTGATTTCTTCAGAAACACAAATACAAGGTGAAAAATGAGCAGTAATTTGGTCAATCCAACGATATAGCCTAATTTTTAAATTGCCTTTTTCACCCGAATGAAAAGTAGAAACAGCAGTTTTGTTTGTTAATTTACAGCAGATCCGGCCAATAATTCCGGCTTTATACCCATGGGTATGAACAAGGCTGACGTTAGATTTTTTTAAAAACTTAAAGAGTGTTTTTGCGCTACCATCTAATTTTATCAGTATTGACCGGAGGAATTTTTCTGATTCAAAAACGGGATGTTCACCATAATTGTTCAATAAAATAATTTGTACACTATGACCTGATTTATGAAGACCTTTGGCAAGGTTTGCCACATGAGTTTCAATGCCTCCATAATCTTTACTATCAAGCAGTAAAGCTACTTTTAAACTCTCTGTAATCATAATGAACCTCTACTTAAACGCATCATATACCTTGAGGTTGCATAAAATAGACCACGTTTGAATACACACTACAGAGCCATTTCAACGACACAAACCGAGAGATATTCGCAAATTGCACAAATAGATGAAGTTTTGCAAAGCAAATTAATAAATCCTGAAAAATGATTGGGTCTCTAGATATCAAAACCAGAAAAACTTTGCTCTAGTGAGTGTGTTAATCTGGTTAAATAGTAGAGTAAATAACTAAACAGAGATATTCAGTAAAACGATATTTCCTAACCGCTTTCTAAGTTTAGCCATTATCAAAGGAAATAACCGATTAAGGCGATAGGTCTCTCTTCGTAATTCCGTTAACAGTGAAGGGTTATTTCTATCGTTGAGTATCGAGCCAATTAAGTTGATCTTTTTGAGCTTCAGTTTTTCAACGGCTTCTTGTATTGAGCTTGCCGGTGTAGTTCCTGCATCAACCACTAATAATGTTCCTTCACATGCTTCACAAATAATCTCAGCAGGTATGTTACTTTGGTTTAGTGACGTTAATGCGGAGGTGTCAAAGATAATACAATCAAAATCAGCAAGCCATTGCTTGATTGATTCAAGTAATATATGACTTTCTCGATATTGTAAAACATCACGAATATTTTGAGGAGCTGGGAGCAAGCTGTAACCTTTATCTTCGATAGCAATAATTTCATTTGACGTTACAGGGTTGGCCATCGTTGAACGTAATTTTTCAGATAAAACCGGGTTAAATGTGTTCATTTCAACCAGCAAAATCTTTTTACCAACAGCTTGCGCTCTTTCTACAATTGCTTGTGCAACCGTTGTCTTTCCCTCTCCTGCTTTAGCAGAAGTAACCGCTAAGGTTTTATACCCAGAACCAATAGTTTGATTATAGATAGCTTCAACTTCTGCATAATGAATCGGTAATACTTGCATTATAACCCCCCAACAATGGCAACAAGCGACACGACACTTAGCATGTCTTTGACATTAGACATAAACACATTCCAATTACTCTGTGATACGTCAGGTACAAAGACTGTGTCACCAACACGTACCACTGGTAACTTGGTAAAATCAGGATGCTCAATAAACATTTCTAAATCAAAAACTTGACTAACATTTTCCTCTGAATAACTTCTAGAGATATTTACCACCATAATTTTTTCCAAGTAAGCGGTTTGGGTTGGCCCGCCTGATTCAGCTAAAATATCTAAAATTGTCATGTCTGAGCTGAACTTGTAACGACCTGGTTTTTCTACCGCACCAATGATTCGAACCGTTTGTTCTTTTTTATTGTCGAGCCATGGCTTATTTCTCTCTGGAACGTAAATAGTATCACCCGACTTAACTAAGGGTAATAAAGTTTCATCGCCCGTCTCAAAGTACAAACCTAAATCAACAGTACTGACTTTACTTTCGAAATTATTACGGTGTGTAATTTTTATATTGTGAATATCCGCGTGCTGATTCGGTCCATCAGCGGCTGAAAGTATATCTAATAAGTGTAATTTATTATTAAATGCATATCGTCCGGGCTGACCGACTTGCCCAAAGACATAAATTGAGGACTCTTGAGATTGGCGTAACCAACGAGCTTTATTATCAATAACATCTCTAGGTCGCTCGCTAATAATAATAGTGTCTCCTGCCGCTACTTTCGGTAATAAGGAAAAGTCACCTCCATCCGTGATGAAACTGTCTAAGTCAAAGGGCTCCATTCGTTTTGACTGATCTTTCTTCAGCACCCTGACTTGAGAAAGATCTGCATCTTGAGTGGGCCCACCAGCATGTGCCAGAATATCAAAAAAGCTCATTTCATCGCCCCATTCATATCTACCCGGTTTTTTCACCGCTCCCATTACTTTTATTGCTCTGTCAGGTGTGATCTTAAGCCAAGATTTTTCATTCATATCCGTTTTTTCGGGAATAAAAATGGCATCTCCTGGCAATACTGTGGGAATGGCTACTTGTGTTAACCCCTCGGTATAAGCTTGCAAGTCGAAAGCATCAACTTTACCGGTTGTGTGAATTATTCTAATTTTTCTAGATTCGGCAAAGCGTGTGGGCCCACCAGCATTGGCTAGAATATCAAAAAACTTAGTTCCCGCGGGCGCTTCATATGCCCCAGGCTTAAAGACCTCTCCCATAACATACACCGTTCTTAGGCCGCTTTTGACCTCTTCTTCTTGGATGGGAATAAATAAGGTTGAACCTGCGGTGATTTTTGGCATATGTGAAGCATCACCCGTATCTAAATATGTTTTGAGATCAAAAAGTTCAGGTGATCCGTTGTTAATCACACGGATATGCTCAACACCTGCATAACGTGTTACACCACCAGCTCTCATTAACATATCAACAACGGTATTGCCTTCCTTAAAAGAAAATACGCCAGGTTTAAGTACTTCACCAAATACCTTAATTGCTGTTTTTGCTTCAGAGCCATCACCACTCGCTGATAACGTTGCAGCATCGAAATCCATTTGAACATTGCCAATTAAAGGCGAAGCAGGCACAAAAATAATATCTAATGGCTCAATCTTAGGTAAAATTGTAAAGTCACCCGTGTCCAAATATTTTTTATAATCAAAGATGGTTACCTTGCCTTGACGATTCAACTGTATTCTATCAAGTTGAGCACCGGCTACAGCACCACCTGCTTTTTGCAATGCCATTTGCATATTTCCGTCTTGGGGTAAATCGACCATTCCTGGTGTTTCAACAAACCCTAATACTTGAATAGGCACTCGCCTTTCAACCAAGTAAACTTTAAAGTTATTTATAGCCCGATATTCTTTACCTAATAATTCGGCTAAATTTTCATTTGCTTGTGTAAGTGTTTTACCAACAAGTAAAACTTTACCCACTTCAGGTAAATTAAGCGTGCCATCACGCTTTACTTGAAAATTATTTTCAAAATCTATTTCTCCAGGTATTTCAATTTGTAATACATCACCAGGACGAATAATAACTTCAGCCTCTTGAGCATGACTCATACCAATAAATAGACACAACAAAAAACTTATTAATAATTTAATCATGGTCAAATCTCCTATATTGCTTTTTTATCCAGATCACCTAAGAATAAAGTAATAGATGTATAGCGATTAAATACTCTTGAAACATCATTTTGTTCTAATTCCCTGATATTTATCTCTCCTTGCCCTTGAATACTTAATTGTGATGCTTTAATTCCTCTATCTGTGAAATACTTTGCCACGCTATCAGCACGCCTCTGGCTTAATTGCATGTTATAGTCATTACTACCCTTACTGTCTGTATTCCCCCTAATACGTAGGGTTGAGTTAGGATAATTTTTCATTAAATCAACAAGCTTGTTTAATGATTGATAATAGATTGGTTTAATTTCATTTTGGTCAAATTCATGCAAGGTTTCGGTGATAAAAATAGGCTTTTTACCCCTATTATTTTTAGTTATTGATGATTTTTTACATTGGCTAAAGTCACCTTCACGGTACCAACGTTTCAATACAATCTTTTTATTTGTATAACCACAACCCAATTGATCATTGATATATTGACTTAAGCAGCGAATTTTACGAACCTGCCGGTCGAAATCAACCAAGGTTATAAATGCATCTTTTTCCATACCCGCATTATGCTCTGCGGTTGCGCGTAATAAATATGTGTTTGCAATAGCCAACTGCCCTGAGAGACATTGTTTAGGCTCTTGTTGCTCTAGCAACAAGAGTTGAGACTCCGCACTGACAATATAAAGTTGCATTTGAGCTTTGTCTAAACTTGTCGGCATATCACCATTAGCGAATAAACTGATATCATTATCGGCTGTGCTAGATAAACTACAGCCTGATAACAATTTAATAACGCATAATAATAACAGCATAGACTGGATGTTCATTAGCTAGCAACTTGTAAGTAGGATGATGTCTCTAAGTAGCTGTCGATACTTTGATAACAATGGATAGTGTTATCTAAAAACAGCATTTGAAATAGCTCTAGTGGTTGCTGTGTTAATCCAGTAACGCAGACACTAAAACCTTTAGCCACCATTCTTTTATATAAAAATACGATTGCGCCAATGCCAGATGAGTCGATAAAAGGTACTCCAGCGAGATCGAAAACTATATTCGTACTTAATTTACTATACTTTTCTATATCATCTTTCATGACATTTACTGTATCGGCATCAAAGCTTCCATTGAGTTTAATAATAAAATCATTATTTAGGTTATAAGTTTCATTTAACATAACAGATCCACCTTTTTAGTTAATACACTGTTATGTTTTGCAAAGTTCAAGCCACAAATAATACACCTTATTATCAACAACTTAAAAAAAAACAATCCTCAAAGCTGCTTTATGAAGCAAAATAAAATGCAAATTGCGAATAATGAAATGTGAGAGATGAATTAAAAATAAACGTTGGGTAATTGCTGACAATAGATACCGACTGTGAACTTATACCATATCTGGTATTATGGTTTAATTAGTTCAAGTAACTGCTCTTGATAGAATGGATGTTGGTGCCTGCCATTACTATCGGCAGGAAGATCTGCAATGGTATAGGGTTTACATAGGTCCGTAATACAAGAAACACGATGACGAGGAATTAGTGAATGAACCGTTTTTGTTAATCCTAGCTTCCTGATGAATTCAAGTTGGTAATTTGTTTCGTCAAATTGGTTGCTAAACTCATCTTCCACATTGGTAATAAAATAAACTCTTAACTTAGTATTATTATTAATAACATTAATCACCGCATCCATTAATAAGCTAGGTAGTGTACTAGTATAAAAACTTCCAGGACCAAGAAATAAAACGTCCGCATTTTCTAAAGTATGCAAGACTTCTTTACTTGGTTTTACCGCGGGTGTCAGAGTCAACTTTTTGATCCCTTGGTTAGCATGTTCATCAACCTCAACTTCGCCAACATAGCAATGCTCTGCACAATGACTTACAAGATGAGTTACCGTATCAGACATCGGTAAAACATTTGCTTTAATACCTAGGTATTCACGCATCACTTGTACCGCTTCAGTAGGCCTGAGACAAAGGGAGTCAACAGCGCAAAACATTAAGTTTCCTAAACTGTGTCCGGATAAATCGCCCAACTTATCAAATCGATACTCAAATAAAAGTGCTTTAGTTGAGGAATCATTACTTAATTTTGATAAACAGTAACGAATATCTCCCCAAGAAATTGTGTCGCAACTCGCTCTTAAGCGCCCTGTAGAGCCGCCATTATCCGTTGTAGTGACAATACCGGTTAAATTAACAAAGTTAAAATCATTAATTGCTGATAATAGGTGCCCTAAACCGTGTCCTCCACCAATACAAGTCACATTAATATCTGTCATAGGCTTAGCCTTACCTTAATCTGTTTAGTGGCATTGTTGTGTTTCATAATACCCCCTAAATTTTAGTCCAAATTTTCTCTTGTAAACCAAAAATGTATTTTAAAGAACCTTTTAAAGCGACCCAATAACCATTAACTAAATAACAAACTAATTTCAATGCACTCAGTTTTGGTGAAATATGAAATAAATTAATGGATATAACAAAGCTGTATAAACACACTTGGCAAACCAATAACAATATAAAAATGAAGTGTATGGGCACAAGATACATATTACTAACCAAGATAAATAAAAATATAAAGGGCATTATTGCTCTTAACGCTTTACCTGAAGCAAAATTTATCGCATTCCAACCATACTTAGGTGATAACAAAGGTAACAAATAAACAAGTTGTTGAAAGTTACCTGCGGCTATTCTTAAACGTCGACTCATATCTTGTTCAAGATTGACTTGTTCAAGCTCTATGGCAACGACTCTAGGCTCATATATCACTCGATAACCCAATTTAATGACATTCATTGGGATCAAAAAATCATCATTAATGGTATCAACAGGGATATCTTCGTAACATGACTTCCTAAGTGCATAAAAAGCACCGTGAGCACCAAGAACACTTGCAATAGAACTTTCTCTTGATTTAATCATAGATTGATATCCCCAATAGCATTGCTCTCCTGCTGTGCCTTTTTGAAAAAATCTATATCCACCTGAAACAGCACCAACATTAGAGTTTTTAAAATGACTATCTAGCATAAGTAAACTATTAACCGGTAATAACGCCGAAACATCACTAAAGACAATGTTATCAAATTTTGATCTTTCAACCCCCTCTTTAAGTACCGCTACTTTGCCTCTATTTTCTTTAAAGTTAATCAATTGAACCTTTAAATCATGGCAAGAAAGTTCGTTAAATGTTTGCAAGGCAATATCATGGGTATCATCGTGACATCCATCACAAAGCAAAATCAATTCATAACGATCACTTGGGTAGTCAATAAAACTCAAGTTTCTAATTTTCTCTGCAATAAATTTAGCCTCATTGAATGCCGGTATAATGATAGAAAATCGAGTGAGTTTTTTATCTTCTTTGCTAAAAATATAATGGCGATTCGCAATTTTAGGTTTATCCATCTTTTTATTTTTAGTGACTATTTTAAGTAACACTGGATAGAGAACATGATGGTAGATCACTAAAAATACTGCCAAGATAAAGATACATATCAGTATAACGTTTAACATAGCTTCCTCCTTAAATCATATTGAGTTAATGAAACATATTGCTTAATCATATAGTGGAGAGAGCGTCGTTTTTCTATGAATTCTCTGGGCGAGTGATTAATATTTTGATTTAATAAACGTAGTAGCGCATGTGATAGCAATGTAGGGTTATTTGGTTGTACAATCAAACCTGTTTCACTACAGACAGCTTCTTTACACCCGCCAACATCTGTTAATACAACAGGTATTCCACAAGCTTGGGCTTCCATGGGAGATAGAGGAAGCCCTTCGTTACTTGAGGAAAGACAAAAAACATCAATTAATGGATAAAATGTAGTCATATCATCAACATGACCTAAAAAGAAAACTCTTCTATCCAAATTTAAATGAATAACCAATTGCTTTAATTTTTTTTCTAAACTGCCTGTACCGGCCAGTAATAAACCAATATTACTGGGTAAGTTGTGCAATGCTTTGATTAATACATCATGAGATTTTACTGACTCTAACCTAGCAGCACAACCTATATACTTAAGCTCAGTCGGCAAGCCTGCCTGCTTGAGTAACGTCTGTTTATTACCTGTCGAAGGCTTAAACTTAGTAGTGTCAATTCCATTAGGAATTACAAATGGATTAATTGATGGCATTACTCGAATAACTTGTTCCGCAACAAAATTAGCATCAGCGACATATATAGGACGAACTAAAGAAAGAAATAATTTTTGCAATAACCTAGGTTTAAGATTAGCTAAATGCCAAGCATCATGCTCTGTATGTATAATATGTTTAACGTTGGCTAGCCTTGCTGCTACACCACCATAGATTAATGGACCTATATGATGGGTATGCACATACATAGGGTTAACTTTTTTAAAAAAAGTTGCTAACTGACTAAAAATATTTGCTTGCCAACCTGGTTTTTTATCTAACATGTGGATAAATTTTTTAAAACCATCAATATTATTCCAATAGCATTTTACATTTTGTTTTTCTAAAGAAATAATGTGTACATCAAAAAATGGTTGTGCGGCTCGTTGAAACTCTAGTACAAAACTTTCTATACCTCCTGGCTTTAAGTGTTGCACAACATGAACAATTACAGGTTTCATAAATTTTCTCCTAAATTTTCTTAGCAATAATTCGTGGTAGTCGAGTTATTACGGGGCTTGAAGTGATTAATTCCAGTTGGTACCTTGCGCGGATCGATGTGTCAGTCAACTCCGCAAATAAAGCTAAACCGCAACCTAAACATATTCCACCTATAATGCCGGCCAATAAAAACATGGAAAGAGGGAAATTTATTGGCGCGCTTGGTTGGTATGGTTCATCAATTATTTTGATTCTTTCTGGTTGTTCAAACTTGCCAAGAGCACCGGTTATTTTTGCCTTTTCATAGCGGTACAACAAGTCACTATATAAACTACGCTTGACCTTAAGATCTCTTTCTAGAGTCAATAACTTTCTTTCCATTTCACCCGTTCCAGCAAGAGAAGCCTTTAGTGTTTGTGTCTGTTTTTCTATGGAATTGATTTCTTCTTTAATTTGCTCTACATGACTGTCTGCAAGTTGTAATTCTTGCAATTGTGATATCAACAATAAGCTTTGATTGTTATCAACTTCCCCCTCCTGCATGCTACTGGCAATTTCCCATAAACGATTTAAGTCAACTTCAGTTATCTTGTATGATGTTCTACTTTGGGACTCTCGCTCATCTTCAAGCTGTGATAGTTTTCGAAGTGATGTTTCAACTTTGCTATGTTGGTCAGTGTAACGAGAGCGCAAAATGGCCAGTTCACTTTTGGTTGTTACTATACTTTGCTCAATTTCACTCATCACGGGATCAACTTGAGCGAGCCTAGTACGAATGGTTCTTTTCGCAGCAATTGCACCCGATAATTCAATTTTTTTCTGTTCGAGTAGCATACTTAATTGACTGAAGCGATTGCTATTTGCACTATAAAGCCGGGGTAAATGCTCAGCATTGAATTGAATAAAATTAGCTAACTTAAACTCCGATTCTTGTAAGTCGGCTGCTTTTAATGTTAATTGGGTTGTTAGAAATGATTCAGATGCATCAATTGCTGATAACTCAGGTGCCAAAAGCTTTTCTAAAAACCTTTCTCGAACCACCAAGAGAACATCAACAATATTTTCGGGTGAGTCTGTTTGGTAAATGAGTTTAACAAGATCTTTACCGATTAATTTAACTTTAAGTGCAGCTGATAATTTCTTAACTAATTCGTCTTTTTGAAAGTCTGTAGACTTCTCATCAATTAGCGCTAAATCCTTTGCTACATTAATGAGTGTATGCCGGCTATGGAGTAAGGTATCCAATGTCGTTATTCTATTTTCTAAATCCGTTGATACTGATAAGTCTTCAAGAAAAGGATTCATCTGGGCACTTTCTTGTACCAATATGGTGGTGTACGCTTGCCAAGTTCTCGGGGCAATTAAACAGATTATTACCGCAATGATAGGTAACGCTAATACTGGGAATGTGATTAAGTATCGATGACGCCATATCGCTGCCAAAATAAGGTGAATATTTATGATTATTGATGTAGTCATTTTAGGCATCCGTACTTAAGTTAATAGTGTCGACCGGAAGATTTGGAGAAAACCGAATAGTAATTTTATTCTTAAAGTGACTTATATACCGACGTAGTAACTCAGCCCGTGCCAGCGAAAAGGCTAGTTGATCAAGTTTATTGGTCCCTTTAGCAGGGGAAATTTTAATAGTAACGTGTAGATTGTTTTTCATTACGAGGTTGGTGATCTTTATTTTATCTTCATAATTTAATTCTTTACTATTCAAATCGTAGGTAAAAGTGTGGTGTTGTTCAGCTATTGTTTGTGAAATACGTAAAGCTTGGATACTCGTTAAAACACTCTTATTAACAGTTCTATCACTTTTAATATTATTTTCTTGTTCAATTAATGCCAATGAGTCACTTATCGATGTAGAAACACAGCCTGAACAAGCAAACATGGCTATAGAAAAAATACAGTTTAATGAAGCTTGTTTCATGTGATGTCGCCTTCTTACCTAATACTTATGATTATGATTAGTAAGTTCAATTTACATGCCAAGTCGTTTGTTATTGTTATTTAAGGCGTTTTATTGTTTTTATTATTAACTAGCTAATTTCTATAAAGCTTTTCTCGTTATGCATTTCAAAATGCAACTCATAGAATATAGTGATTTTTTAGGTTGAATAATTTTTAGATTCGAAATTTAGCTTAAGCTGATAATAGAAAGAAAGTACAAACCACTTAATTAATCGCCATTTAGAAACGCTAAACAGTAAGTTTGTACTTTTACCTGTGATGAAAGTGTAAGATTAATTACTTAAATAGCTATTTTCCAACTATTACCTGATTCAGATATGTTCCAGTAAATATTTATAGGCTGTGAGCCATTTTCAATCGGCCAAATTTGAGCGATTAAACGAAACTCTGCACTACTTAAGGATAAACTAAATAGTTGCTCTTGGGTTGTAAGTGAGGCCCTTAACTTGCAACTGTCATAATTGATTTCAACCTCACCATTTTCCTCAGAGTAATCTGTGCATATATTTAAAAAATACCTAACAACTGTTGATGGTGAAGGAGGTAATATAACGTCTAAACGAACACTTGAGATAAAGTCAAAATCAGGTTCACTGATTAAGTCACTAGTGGTGATCACTTCTTCGGTTACTTCTTCAACCGAAGGGGCACTTTCAACCGTTTTTATCTCTGAGTTATCTTCTCCTCCACCTCCACAACCAGTAATTATTGTGACTATGATTATATTTAACAAGATCAATGTAATTATATTATTTTTCATTCTTTGTACTCCTTATTATCAGAATTTAGCTATTAGTAGAGCTTTGAATTAACTGCATTACTTTGAGAAAACCAACGTGTTTCTTTATTACCGTTGCTTTCGACAAAAAGTTGAAAATTAGGATAGGCATGTAATATATCAACCATTTCACGTGGATGTTTCCACTCTTCTAGAGAACCGGGGTTTATAGCCAATGCCCATGGTAAACCGTTACTATTTTGATAGTTATAGCTTGCCGATACTTGCGTTCGGTCGTCAGCTACGCCGAACATACTCGAATCTGCTTTAGATGTGGGTATTTTATTTTTCAGATGAATTTCTAGCGCCCTACCTGGATGATAAAATAGATCACCATGATAAGTAGCTTCTTGAGCAAATATAAAGGGATTATATGGCGCTTCAGGAAACTGTTCTAATGCAATGGGGTTGATAAACGGTATGGTTACACTAAAGCTCATTTGAGATGCATTACTGCAATTAACTTCAGTTTTATAGTAATCACAGCTTTCACTTAGTTGAATGTGACTACGTAAATCATCAGTGATTTTAATGACTAAATATTGTGTTCCTTCTTCTATGGCATTAGTTTCTTGCAAAACACCATTAATTTCAAAACGTACTAAATTACTATTAATATTACTTGGTAAGATATAATCTAATTGAATAGCAAAACCATTGCGATAAGAAGCACCCAGTGCTTTTAGCTCTCCCTGAAATTCAATTTGTTTTACTTCAAACGAATCTGTTAATAATAGTGAAGAGTTCTGTAACATAACAACATCATTCATATCGTAATCACCTTGTTCTGGCCAACTATCTTCAAAGGCTATGTAATAAGGTGTATCTTGAATTTGGCTATTGCCAGAATTAGTTACCAACACTCTATAATCTTCAACCTCACCGTCTGCAACACCACCACTGGCGACGATGGAAGCTATAGAAGAGAAACGAGCTCTAGTCCAAGTAAAACCATTTAAAGCACTTATCGGTGTATTGACAAGAAACACTTCGGTTGTGTTATCCATATATTTATCTGTGATTAGCTTCTCTTCTTGTGAAAATTCACCATCTCGATTCCAGTCGCCCCATATATTAAGGTAACCAGCGCCTGTTGCTTTAACTTGAATTAAGCTATCACTGCCAGCCAATAAAGGCGTTAAGAAAATAATGCCATCATCATGATCTGTTTTAGGATAAACATTGGCATTATGCTCAGTTGTTATACTATTGCCCAAATAGAGGTTGCTAACACCATGTCTTGCGCCATTACTAAACAGTGTTGTTCCGTAACTGTCTGGAGCGTCGCCATAGTCTGTTGTCGCGGCAATCGATTCATCAATAGCAGGAGCAACTGCACAACGTGCGCCGTCGTTTTGTGACGCACTAGGGCCATAGACAAAAAATACCGCTTTGGCGTTTATATCTTCAATATCGATAATAAATACATAGCCATCACTATTGCGGCTAATGTAGAAATTACCCTCTACATCAAAATAAACGGCACCAAAGGTACCTGATTCACCAACATTACCTAACGCAACTAAGTCACCGTTAGTAACGTTTATTTGATAAAGTTGACCGTTTTTATCTACTGTGTACGCGAATCCATTATCAGGATGAAAAGCAAAGTCAAAGATGGGGAGTGATAATGATTGCCCGTTTATTATTTTGATAACTTTCAGGTATTCATTTGACTGTTCATTTAAAGAAACTTTATATAAGCCGTAATCACTCCCTTTTTTATAAAAATAATAACTGTTCTCATTGAGAGCAACATCACCAACAAAAAAATTTATTCCAGGGTTGTTTTCTAATGCTATTGGCGTAATTTGGTAGTCATCTCCAATACGAACTAAAGTACCCCATTCATACCCCCAACCATAAATGTAATTATCATGAAAATTAAAACCAATAGCATTGATTTTATCATTAGTGCCTAAACTGTCTGATAATAAAGAGTATTCCCCCGTAACTAGATTTACGCCATAAAGCTGAGCTATGCTTTGTTGCATTAAAAAAGCATTTGAAGGACAACTTTCGAAGGGGCTCGCATTCAAGGATGTATGAAAAATTATCAAATAAGCGAAAAAGTAACGTTGAAGGTTTTTTAAATACCACATAAAAATAACTCCTGACCTGTTTATTAGTTATGTAGCAAGGAATGTACCTTTTTTTATTTCCTTTATTATCTGATGGTTAGGGTTTAATGATTAGCTGTCGTCGCATAATGCAAAGCAATAATACTATCAAAAATAGAATCAAGAATAGAATTAATTTAATTTGGTTGGAATATAAACAGAGAAGCAACTACCTTTACCTTCTTCTGATATTACCTCTATTTTGCCGTCATGTTGTTCAATGATTCCATGACTGATTGATAAACCAAGACCTGTGCCCTCTCCTACCGGCTTAGAGGTGAAAAATGGGGTGAAAATATAAGGTAATACGCTAGCGGCAATACCACTACCACTGTCTTTTATTTCTATAACAACATAGAGATCTTTTTGAAATGTTCGGATAAAAATATCTCCGCTATCGGTTATTGATTGCCTAGCATTAATTAATAAATTCATAAACACTTGATTTAACTTACCCGGAAACGCATAAATATTTGGTAAAGGCGCTAAATCAATATGTAGTTTACAATTATATTTAAGCTCATTTGATACCATATTAATAGTGGCGGTAAGCCCCTCATTAATATCCGTTAAAGTTTTAGTCTCTTGCTCTGTTCTAGCAAAAGTTTTTAAATTACTCACTATTTCAGTAATTTTTTCAGTTCCTTCAATACTGTTCTCTAAAAGCGGCTTACTATCATCTAAAATAAATTGAATGTCATATTTTTTGGCTATTGATTGTTGAATATGCTGTTGTACTTGGGAAGTAAATTGACCTTCAATTTCATGAGAATAAGCTTTTATATCAACTAGGTAATCTTTTAATATCTCTAAGTTACTTTTTACAAAGCTTATTGGGTTATTGATTTCATGAGCCACCCCAGCAGATAGCATACCAATACTAGCCAATTTTTCAGATTGTATTAATTGTGATTCACTTAGTATTAAGTCTTCATTGGCTTTGGATAATTTGTCATAGCTTTTCTTTAATGCTTGTTCTCTTCGGTGAACTTTTTTTGTCATTTGATTAAACTTTACAAATAATTCGTCTAACTCTCTAATCGTCAAGTTTTCTTGTAGCTTTGTATATTCGCTCCCTTTATCAAGCTCTCCTGTTGCTTGAGATAAAAGCAACAGCGGCTTAACAAAATAACGATAACCATAAAAATAGGCTAACGTACTGATCAGAATAAGTGCCAAAATAATTAGAGAACTAAATTTCAAAGAAGCACTATAAAGTTCTTGATTCATTACAGAATTGTCAAATGTAAATTTAAAGGCAACAGACATATGTTGCCAGTTGATAATATAGCTTTGACCGTCTAAATGTTGCCCAAAGCGAATGACTAGATTTTCTTTGTGATGTACTTCAATCATTAAGCCGTTCAATTGTTCTTTTGAGTGTTTTGTTTCGTCTATCTCCTTTATTGGGATCAAGGTTGCCCAAACCCCTTCAATAGCCTTGTTATAACGAATAGTCACGGCGATAACCCAAAAGTACTGCCCATTTAGTTGTTCTACACCTAAATAATTATCTTTGTCTTGTAATATTAGGTTAGTCAGCCAAGGTTTCTCCTTATAATTAGGAACATCACTTTTGGTACTGGAATAAAGGTAGTTTCCTTCAAAATCTAAAAGTGTTTGCTGATAGCGCTCACCTAAAAGCGTAATATCGGCCATAAAATCCTTTAATCTACTAATATTAGCTTCTGGCTGCATAGTCGCTTGCAACATTATGGGAAAGTTAGCTTGTTCGGTGAGTAGCGTTAATCGATGTTGAAAAAACAAATGGTAACTATTGATGATAGTGTTGGTTTCTCTTTTGATAAGCTGTGTTTGCTGTTTATTTTCTGTCTCTATAATATGATTAATTACTAATACCGTGGAAAAAACAGCTAGCGCAAAACTGCTAAAAAAAACAAAGCGGGCAAGTGCGAATGAAATACTCGTTTTTTTCATAATGTCATTAAATATTGTTATATATTAGGTATTATTTTTTTAATAATACAATGTTATTGTTGTCGTTATAATATGCCATTACATAATCAGCAATAGATAGCGCTTCATGGGCGTTGACATCATTTGCCGTGTACTGAGAAAAAGGCTTATCATAGGTTTTAATTAAACCTTCAACGGGTTTTTGCAAGTTTTCTAGCGCTACTTTTATCGCTTGACTATCGTGCTCTCTATTACCATTTAAGGAGGCACTTTTTATTGCCGCAATCAATATTTTTGTTAAATCATACGCGTGGATAAAACCAGTTTGTGCTTTTATATCAGAGGGTCTTTTTATCATTGAATATCGAGAAGTAGTCTGTTTGAAAACTTGCTTTGCTAACACTGTTTTTGGCTGAGTTAAAAATGAAAACCGTGTTTGAATAAATTGCAAATCTATATTTTCCCTTTGTTTTGCACTAATTGCTTCTGCAAAATTTCCTCCCGTTATTCCCCAGTGACTTCTAATTGGTAATCTCTTATCACTCTCTAGCTCAGCCATTGCTTTTATAAATACTTTTCCTTCATTGGCATTACCAACAAAAAAAATCACGTCACTATCATCAAGCATTGCTTCTCGTAACAACAACTTGGCATGATTAATACCTAAACCCCAATTAAACCACTTGATATTACTAAGCTTAATGTTTTTTTGTTGTAGCGCTTGAGTCATAGTACGCTCGTTCGAGCGCCCCCAGCCTGTATTTTCTAATAAAAGTAAAGGTTTTTTAAACCCTTCCTTCAAAGCCTGCTCAGTAATAAAAGTACCGGCGTTACTGTCATCAATTGACAATCTGAATATCCAGTTTTCATCATCGCCACTGCGAGTAATTGGTCCGGCGGCGGCCCAAGGAACAAGCATCAATATATTGTTGCGATTAATAAACTCTTTATTGGCAAGTAATGGTGGGGAATGTAAGCCCGAAAAAACCACTAAACCTTGCGGGTCAGAAACGAAGGTCTCTAAATTACGCTTGCTTCGCAAAGAATTTCCATGATGGTCTTTAGTTACTAGCTCAAAAGTAAAACTACCAATTTGAAAGTTTTCTTCCGCTAACGCCACTTCAATGCCTCGCTTTATAGCGTTACTAGAAGCTTGTGTACTGGAAAAATCAGCGTCGATATAGATTCTATATCGCTGCTGAGCAGATATCGGCCAAGAAAAAATAAAAAGTACGACTAAACAAAAGAAAATTTTATTTTTATCGAAAAAGCTTAATAGTGTCATTTTCATGAATATCCTTAATTAAGAAAATTTTATACTTGCTCTAATTCAAACGGTAAGTTCTATGGTTTAGATGAAGGTTTCACCGTATTTAATAATTCATTCCATGTGACTATGACCATTTTTTAATCCTTCATTAACTTACGTGCCTATGCACTTCACTTAGGTTCGTCATTCCCGTGGTATCTTAAACGGGAATCTAAGTATAAAAACACCTAGTTCTTCGATTACAACTGATGCCTGAGTTATCTACATAGGCATGTTAACTTATGTTGCCTAAGACGTTATTCGATCACAATTGAAAATACATGTTTTTGATTGATTTCATATTCTCTTAATTTATCAATAGAAGATTCAGAAAATTCATGGCCTTCAGCCAATATTAACAAACGGTTTGTGCTATACAAATTATTTTTTAGTAACATACCGGCTAAAAGTTGTTGGGAGTTAATACCTTGTTCCACCACTCCGTCTTCAACCAACTCAGGATTTGATTCTAAAATATCCAATAAATCTTGATCATATTTTATTTCTTTGCCTTTATTTAATTCGATACAAACATGTCGATAGTCTAATTTTTCAGGTGCAATTTTACCGCACGCGTAACGCCAGTAATCTCGGGCGACTCTTAAAATTCGACTTCCTTGCTGAGCAACATTATTACTTAACGTTGCTATTACCTCGAGTGACTCGTATTGATTGCAAATAATATCAAGAACATTATTCATATGATGGGCTGGGGAGAGAATTTGTTGGGCAATTTTTCCTTGCCCTAAAAATTCTGTTTTTTGTTCATAATTCAATAAATTATATGGTGTTGTGCAAATTTTTGCATCTAAACCCAACATGCCAATTTCGGTGAGGAAACCGGCAAGGCGAATATCATTGATATCACTTTTATCTAAACCTAACTTACTGGCCAACCGTCCCGCTAAATTACCGACATTTTTTGCAAAGTCACCATTAAGATTTGAATTAATCGCTATAAAATTAAAGAGCATCTTTTCGGTAGCTTTGTTGTTCCTTTCGTTTCGCTGTAGTGATGCGCGTATTTGTTTGGTTCGTAAATTTATTTTCTCTTCAAGTTCTTGATTCCAAATTTTTAGTTGCTCATTCTTCTGGCTTATTCTTAACTTTAATCGATTGTTTTCTCTCTTTAATTTTACACTTTCTAAGCATTCTTCAACAACAGTAATTAATTCATTATTATTCCATGGTTTATTTATAAATCTATTTATTTTTCCTAAATTAACCGCGGCTACTGTAGACTCGAAATCAGCATAACCACTCAAGACAATACGATACATTTTTGGATATAATTGTGCAGCTTTTTCTAATAACGTGGGACCGTCCATTCCAGGCATTCGCATATCTGATATTATCAAGTCAATGGGTTGTTCTTGCATAATAAGTAACGCTTGTTCACCACTTTCAGCAATGACAATTTGGTAAGGCTTATTGCGAAATAAACGCTGCATGGTTCTTAATATGCTCATTTCATCATCAACACATAAAAGAGTCATATCTGAGTATGGATGAGGCTCGGCACTAATCTCTGACACTATTATTCCTTTTAATTTATATGGTTCATCTAGATAAAAAATAAAGTCATACTATAGTTATAACTCCTATTTATAAAAAAGTCATTGATATGATTAAAAATGAATTTTCTATCAATTTAAGAGTCGTCAGATTTAATGATAAAAGTCACACTAATATAAGGCTAATCGAAAGGTATTTATATTCAGGCTAGTATGACTTTCCAGATATTACAAATCTAGACTTTCTCTTGCGAAAAAGGCTCCTGATTGTTTATCTTAAAACGGCTGTTTCCAACCATAAAATAAGTGATGAAGTTATTATTCATGTAGGGAAACCATTTCAGATTATTATTTCTCGATCTGATCTTCAATATGCAAAATAGTTCAATCTAAATCATCTTGTTCTGGCTGTGACTTTAACGTTAATTCATTTTATGTATTCCTCAACATATTATTTTTACCCCTTCAAGCTAAAAAAGACTAAATATTGTCTGTATTAAAACGAATATCAGACAAGCTCTTTTTCATTAGAAATATATTTGTGGACTCTATTCCATTCTTATTTAACAGCTTATTTAACTCTGCTCTTTTGCTGTCTAGGAAGCTGATCCCTTCAGCGACTAAATCAAAGATTTTCCATTCATTGGTTTTTTTATTCATTCTTAATTTAAAACTAATATCAACAGGAGGTCTTGATGTACTAATAATTTCAATTGAAACAGAAATTATTTTTTTATTTTTAAACTTTTTATTTGGCGAATACTTAATCGTTTGATTGTCATATAAAGTAAATATCTGGGCATATGAAGTACCGACATATTCACGAAAACTAACTGAAAATTGGTTAAACTGATCTTTTGAAATGTTTTTAAAGTGAACATTACCTAATACTTTTGCCGCAGCATACCGATGATTAAAATAGGGAAGAATTTCTTCTTTAATAACAACCTTCAATAAATTAGGTGTATTCCTTATTTGAGCTGACTCATTTTTTAAGCGCAAAAAGGTTTGCTTTGTTATTTGCTCAACCATTAAAAATGGATTTTTGGTATCTATCTTGTTAATTAAAACTTCTTTCGCATTCACTGAATATGAAGACAAAAAAAATAGAGTTGCCATGCAAAATAATGTTTTAATATTTTTGATGCTATATGTATATAAACGCAAACCATGACTCACTTTTACTTTAGTAATATAAATAATAAAAAAACTTAAATTAATAGCTTCCTATCAGCACTTCTTTGATTATCGACTGGATCCTTTCAACACTTTTACGTACTTCTTCAATAGCAAGCTCTGCTTTATCAAATTCCTATATGAGCCCAACTTCTTGTAGAGCCACTTCCAAGAGCAATACCTATTTTTAACTTTGCATCAATTTGACTATTCATAAAATATATCCAGTGCTTGCTTAAGCTCTACGCAAAAAGGAAAATAACAATACCGGAACAACAAGCAATGTAAGTATTGTTGATGCAATAGTGCCAAAAATAAGTGATATGGCTAAGCCACCAAAAACAGGATCAGTTAGCATAACGGCAGAACCGAGTATTATGGCTAAAGCAGTTAGCAATATAGGCCTTAAGCGTACCGCTCCGGCTTCACTAACAGCTTCCAATAATGGCATTCCAAGCTTCATATAATCCTGTACAAAGTCAATGATTAACAAAGAATTTCGTACAACAACACCAGATAATGCAATAACTCCTATCATAGATGGTGCACTAAAGGGCTGCTCCATCAACCAGTGTCCAGGAAACACACCGACTAACCCAAGAGGAATTGCTGACATTGCAATAAGAGGGATGATAAATGAGCGGTAATATCCAACAAGTAAAAGGTAAATAAAGACCAATGCAAGACCTAAAGCTAAAAACATGTCTCTAAAAGTATCTAGGGTCAGCCTTATTTCACCATCCCAAAGTAATTGATAACCATCAATAGTGTCAGGAACAATTGATTTTAACTGCAAATTTCCGGTAGTAAGTTGATCATTGCCAATATCAAGTTTATCTAGACGTTGGTCTAAATCCATTACGGCATATACTGGTGCCGTTTCTTTTAACTCAGCTCCAACATAAGTAACACGTTCATAATCTTTATGAAGTATGGGTCTATCTTGCCTAGACTCAATTGAATAGGTCAGCTCTGAGAGCGGTATTTTTATGTTCTCTCTATTTGTAACAAAAACACGAGATAACAAAATGGGATCTATTTGGTGTTCACGTGGTATATGCAAGCTTATCGGAACAACTTGCTTTTCTCTTTTGACATGAAGGCGACCTAGATTTTCACCATTAACAAGACGACTAATAGCTTGCGCTACCTCAACAGCCGAGACACCAGATAGCGCTGCTTTTTCTTTGTCAACAACAAGCCTATATTGACTAATATCTTCGACTTCAGAGTCTTTAACTTCAATAACATCATAGGTTTCTTTAAAAGCTGAAACGACTACTGATGATATTTCTCGCATTTTATTAAGATCGCTACCATATATTTCAGCTAATAACGTTGCTCTTACAGGCGGACCTGGTGGATCTTCCACCAATTGAATAACAGTGCCAGGGAAGCTACTTTCAATAGCTTTAATATCTGCTCTAAGTGCTTTTACCAATAATATTGAACTGATATCGCGTTCTTTTTTATCAATAAGGTTTACTCTTATCTCGGCAATATGTGGACCTAACTTGTTACTTGCGCCACGAAGCAATCCATTGAAATCAATAATACCTGATTGACCCAACCATGTTTGATAGTTAGTTACATATTGATTTTTACGCAGCAAGCGACCAATTTTACGTGTAACTTGATCGGTAACCTCAACAGGAGAATATTCAGGCATATCAATAGTGATATTAAACGTGTTTTTGTTGTCTTTTGGCAATAACGACAGTGCCACAGCCCCTTTGGATATAGGACCAGCAATTCCTTCCGAACGGATAAACTGCCATGCGGGTTGTAATATAGATAAACCAATGGTGCATACGATTAATAGCATACTGATATAGCGATATTTCCTATGGGATAACAGCGGGGTAATTACCCAATGATAGAATTTATGTAAGTTATCTGTTTTATCATGATCTTCAAGATCTTGTCCTTCTCCTGGTTTTATCCATCGATTAGCCGCCCACGGTGTTACGATATAAGCCACAACAAGCGACGAAATCATTGCAACAGGTACATTAAAAGCGATGGGATAAAAAAATTCGCCAATCATGCCTGAAATAAGTAATAAAGATAAAAACACCATCATAATTGCGAAGGTCGCGAGGTTAGTAGGGTTGCCTATCTCATTAGTCGCCAAAATCGTGACTTCACTTTTGTCTTTACCATCTAAATTTTTATATCGACGATGTATGTTTTCAATAACAACAATGGCAGAGTCAACGAGTAAACCTAATGATAAGATTAAGCCAAATAAACTAATTCTATTAATTGTTAAACCAGATAAAAAAGATATCCCTAACGTTAGTCCCAAGATTAATGGCACGGTGATCCCAACGATTACTGCCTCTTTGATACCTAAAAAGAAAACACAAACAACAAAAACAGATAAGATAGCAATACCTAAGTGTTCTATTAAGTTATTAACAGAAGCATTTGCTTTTTCACCGTCGTCTCTGGTAATCACGACATGAACATCATCAGGAACCATATTGTGGTTCAGTCGTTCAATTCTTTTAATTATATCTTTAGCAACAAAAACAGCATTTGTACCTTGTTTTTTTGCAACTGAAATAGTCACGGCTGGCATTTCAGAATATTTATTCGTATTAAAGCGATGATCTGCGGGGCCAAAAGTAAACCTTGAAAGTGTTTCCCGTTCTTCATTAGGCTCAACAACCACATCAGCAATATCACTCAAGTAAATAGGTTTATTACTATGTACTCCGACAATAAGGTTTTGTATCTCATCTGCTGACGATAAGAATGAGTCTAAATAAATACTACTATTTTGATTGTTTCTAACTTGTGTTTTCATAGGAACAGAAATATTAGCTACTTTTAAGCTATTAGTAATTTGGTTTAAAGTCAGCTCAAACGCTAATAACCGTTCGGGATCAAGCTCTACTCTCACTCCTAAGTCTCGTCCACCTTTTACTGCTGTTACTGAAATTTCTTCCATAGAATGTAAGCGTTCAACCATCCGGTCCGCTAAACGCTTTAAAGCATAATCATTATATTTATCAGATGATAAGGTTATTGTAATTATAGGAACATCATCAACATCTACACTTTTAATCAAGGGAGTAGAAGCATTAGTTGGTAATTGATCTCTTTTCCCTAGAACCCGATCATAAAGCTTAACTAAAGATTCTTCCGGATTTTCACCTACTTCAAATTGAACATTAATAACGGCCAGTGAATTAAATGCAGTAGCAAAAGTATGATCAACCCCTTTTATTTCTCTAACAATAGCTTCTAAAGGATTGACTATTAATTGCTCTACTTCCTCGGCACTTGCACCGGGTAAGGTAACGAATATTTCAGCGCCAGGAACAACTATTTGAGGGTTTTCCTCTCTTGGTGTTAAAGTAACAGCCATTAAGCCTAACAAAAGGCATGTCATCATCACTAACACAGTCAATTTTGAGGTAATAAAGGTACTCGCCAAGCTCCCCGCAATATTCAAATTTGATTTACTCACCGTCACGCTCCAATAAAGTAGAGTTATTAATCAAATCACCTTCTCTTATTTGCGGCTTACCATGTAAAACTATACTTTCATTTGCGAGCAACCCAGCTCTAACTTCAACAAGGTCGGCTTTCTTAGTGCCTAATTGCAACCACCTAAAATGTGCTTCCTTATGCTCGTTCACAACAAAAACACCAATCAATCCCCCCCTTTCAATTAGTGCTGATTTAGGAATAACGACAGCGGGCTTTTCTCCAAGTACAAAGTTAACTCGGCCAAACATACCTGATAAAAGTCCATCATGGTTTTTTAATACTATTTTGACTTTATATCTACGCGTAGTTGAGTCACCAGCAGGTACAACTCTTGCGATAATTCCTTCTATCTTTTGATCAAGAGCATCTATCGAGACATCAACTTTTGCTCCTTTTTGTATTTTACTAATCTGACTTTCTGCTACGTAGGTATCAAAGAAAAGCTCCTGACTAGATTCAATAGTTAGAATAGGTTTGCCAGGGGTCGCAAGGTCGCCTTTCCTCAAATGCCTTTCTACAACGACCCCCTGTATTTCACTTAATATTTGTATGTATTGACGCTGAGATTGTGCTGTAGAAAGCGCTGTTTCTGCTTTAACTAATGAGTCTTTTGCTCTATCTCTAAATAATTGTGTTTTCCGCATCGTATTCTCTGAAACACTACCGCGTTTAAAGAGATCCTTATACCTTTCTACATCTAAATCTGCATCAATAACAGTAAGTTTTGCTGAATTTACCGCAGCTTTTGCTTGTTCAATTGCCCCTTCAACATCTGAACTATCAAGAGAAATTAATAATTGATCTTTAGAAACGAAATCCCCCTCTAAAACTAAGATGTTTCGAATAAAGCCTGTTGCTCTTGAGGCAACACCAATGCGTTGATCAGAGACAACGGAGCCTATTGATTTATAATTAACAGGGTGCTTTACTTTTTTTACCTTGAGCACAGCAGCATCCCATGTTTTTTCTACTTTGCTATTTATTACGACTTCATTTTTACAGCCAACAATAACGAATAAAACTAAAATATAAATTAATTTATTCATTGGAACCTCTAACCGTGGTATTTTTAATATTTTGAGAGCCAGTATTCATAATAAAATCAAATATTTTATTACTAAATACTTCAGGTGAATCAGCAATTGAAGAGATTCCTGGTAAATACTTCATAACTGACTGTGAATCAAAGTAAAAGATATTCACTCCTATGAGCATAAATGCTTGAAGTGAGGCGTTAATATCTTGATTATTTTTATCTATGTCATTCGCATCAAAAACAAGTGACGCTACTTTTGTAAAGGTATTAGTGAAAATATCTTTTGCTAGCATTTTTCCTTCAATTTGATTGTTATCCATAAGTTCTCGTTTAATCAAATTGGTAGAAGCAGGTTGTTCAAGCATGCTTTTCAAGTGAAGGCTGATATACGCTTTAAGCCTAGTTCTAGCATCTACTGATGGAAGCGTATTTATTAGTTCCATTACGTTAAATACTCGTTCACAAGCTAATTCAAGAGCTTCTTGGTAAAGGTGTTCCTTGGACTTAAAGTGATGATAAATGTTTGCTTTGCTGCCGCCTATTTTCTTTGCTATTTCACTAATAGAAGTTGCTTTGAACCCTTTTTGAGAAAAAAGCAATTCCGCAACATTAAGGATCGACATTGCTCCTTTAGATAATTCAATTTTTTGTTCTATTTTATTTTCAGGCATTTTAATTTCACAAAAGTATTTAACGTTAACAGAAATAACCACCGAACGATCGGTCAGTAAATTATAGCATAGCGTTTTGAAATTAAAAGACCTTTCTTTGTATAAATGGATTACTTAAGTTCGTTTAGTTTTTAATTAGATGTTTTAATTGAATTTATAAATTATATATGATCTGGTCAAGCAGCATAAGACACATTTATTATAGAATAAAAGAGTAAAAGGGGTCGCCCATTAGGAATTCCCCGTCAAGTAGGTAAAGCGGTTTCTCTTAATCTTTTTTATTAAGTTTAAAAGGGTTCGCTGTTATCGTTTATTTGTCAGCTACTTATGCGCCTAAAAATATCATGGTTTGGTGTCAACTAATATGCACCCGTCACCCATCTGAATTAAGGAAAATTATTAATAGCGATAAATCGATATCAACAGCCCTTGGCTTGTCGCCTCAGAAATCATTTAGTGCCGCACGTTGTCCAAGTCTTTGGAATAATTGCTTATTCACTATGACAGTGAAAATGGTTTATACCTTCGGTATATCCAGCCCCTTGTGGTTCAACGTACAGGCATATTAGCTTGTACAAAAAAGTTGGTTAAACGAATGGTTCAATCAGTGACATGGTTATACCAAACCCCTTTACAGACTCTTATCCGTTTAACCAAAACTATTAAAAATTAATCATTTTCTCTCCTAAGAACCACAACCAAACGCTTTGTTAACATCAAATTTAACGCCATCTCTAAGGATGTAATAACACGCTCTTGCTAGTTTATGAGCAACGGTACCTTTGGCTATCATTACATGAGTTTTTGCTAATTTTCGTTGATAGTATTTTTTGATGGTGTCGTTATAACGGATCGCGTAATTAGCAGCTTCAACAAACGCCCATGCTAAGAAAATGAATGGGGTCGGTGACACTTGAGAGTTATTCTCATTTACCTTTTTCAAAAAACAACTATACTTAACCTGTCTCTTGATCACATTTA
>JAOPTQ010000035.1:0-10978 GCA_051531915.1 Colwellia sp.
ACTTAATCAATTTGGTATTAATGTTATCTCGAAATAGACATTTTGAATTATCATTAATATGTTGAAAGTATATCACTTTTGACTTTCTTGGCTATGCCAGTAAAGCAGTTTATTAATGAAACCAAGAAAAAAATGTTACAAATTGCGACGGTAGGCATTTGGATAGCCACTTTTCTTCAATGATTGTAGGATTTTGTTCAATGTTACTATGTTTGTGATAGGCCCCATTTGTACTTTGTAAATGTCACCATGTTTTGGAAAGTTAACGGTTTGTTGATATTTTTTTGTCAGCGTATGTGCGGTTGATTTTGCTAGCGCTTGCTTGCGGGTAGCAAAAACTTGAATGTAATTTTTATGAATATATTGTTTTTTACTGAATTGTTTTTCTTGCTTATTTACTGAAAAATCAGTAATAGCGGTGACTTTAACATGAGCAGTTCCTGTTTTTAGCATGTCTAGCTTATATGCAGCGCTATATGACAAGTCGATAATTCGAGATTGATGAAACGGCCCGCGATCGTTAACGCGTACAATAACGGACTTGTTGTTAGCAAGGTTGGTCACTTTAACATAGGTAGGCAGCGGTAAATTTTTGTGTGCAGCACTCATACTATACATGTCATAAATTTCACCATTTGAGGTTAAATGACCATGAAATTTTTTGCCATACCAAGAGGCAGTGCCTATTTGTTCAAAATTTTCAGCCGTTGCTAATACTTGATAGCTTTTTCCACGAACTTGATAATGCTTATTACCGCCTCGACTATGTGGCTCAGCTCGTGCAATTGCATCTTTTAATTCTGTCTTAGAAGGAAGTCGAGTTGGCGTACTATCATTGGCTTGTTGATATCTACCGGTGCTGCAAGCGTTTAGCAACATAACTAGTGTTAATAAGAATATTGTATTTTTTATTTTCATCGTGTTTTATTTACACATGAAAGCGACGGTGAGTGCTTATTGCCATCAACATGCCAAAACCGGCTAATAAGGTTACCATTGAGGTGCCGCCATAACTGACTAAAGGTAAGGGAACACCAACAACGGGTAATAAACCTGAAACCATGCCGATATTCACAAAAATATAAACGAAAAAGGTCAGCGTAATACTTCCGGCGAGTAATTTAGTAAAAGCATGTTGTGCATTAACCGCTATCCATAAGCCACGCATTACAATAAATAAGTAAACAGATAATAAAAGGGTGACCCCGACTAAACCAAATTCTTCACTAAATACGGCAAAAATAAAATCAGTATGGCGTTCAGGTAAAAACTCAAGTTGTGATTGTGTTCCTTGCAGCCAGCCCTTACCTTGAAGGCCACCAGAGCCGATGGCTATTTTAGATTGAATAATATGATAACCAGAGCCGAGTGGATCTTGCTCAGGGTTAAGAAAAGTTAACACGCGTTGTTTTTGATATTCTTTCATCAAAAACATCCATAAAATAGGAGCGAATCCTGATGCTAAGCCAAGGCAAGCTAATATCAACTTCCAGCTTGCTCCGGCGAGAAAAATTACAAAAATCCCCGAACTTGCTATCAGTAATGAAGTACCTAAATCGGGCTGCTTAGCAATGAGCAACGTGGGTATTAGTACTAAAATAAAAGCCAAGGTAATGGTTGATAGCTTAGCCGGTAAATTACTTTGGCTAGTAAACCAAGCGATCATTATCGGGACAATTAGCTTCATTATTTCAGAAGGTTGAAATTTCATAAAACCTAAATCTAGCCAACGTTGCGCGCCTTTGCCAATATGACCAAACAATAATACTGCCACCAACAATAATAAACCTAAAACAAAAACAGGAACCGCCCATTTTCGATATAAAAGTGGTGGGATTTGCGCGATCAGCAGCATCACAACTAAGGCAATGCCAAGACGAATGGCTTGACGAACAACAATGTTAATATCTTGCCCACCAGCACTGTAAACAATAAACAAGCCCAACCCCATTAACGATAAAATGCCCAACAATAACGGCAGGTCAATGTGAAGTTTTTGCCAAAGTGTGCGGTTTTGTTGTTGTTCTTGTCCACTGCTACGCATTAATCACTCTCATTTTGATATTATCACTCTATCGCCAAAGTATTGATCCATTATTTGTCTAGCAACGGGACCAGCGTTAGTGCCACCGCCGCCTTTTGCGACGTTTTCAATGGCAACAGCAACCACAATTTCAGGGTTGTTATAAGGTGCAAAAGCAACAAACATAGCATTGTCACGTTTATTTTCTTGTGTCGCCGTTGCATCATATTTTTCATCTTGTTTAATACTTGCTACTTGTGCTGAGCCTGTCTTACCTGCGGCATCATATTTAGAGCCTTTAAAGGGGGGATAAGCGGTTGCGCCAACTTTTTGTACGGTACTATGCATTGCATTAAGCACTACATCCCAATTTTCATAATTAGTTAATTCTATTGGGGCTTGGGCTTCATAAATGATGTCTTTACTGGTATGAATACTGACACCGTTTTCATTCGAACTGGTTTCATTTGTTGCCATTAAAAGGTGAGGTATTTTCTTTTCACCATGGTTTACTAAGGTTGTTAAGGCTTGTGTTAATTGTAATGGTGTGACTGTCCAAAAACTTTGTCCAATTCCAACAGAAAGCGTTTCGCCGGTATACCATGATTGATTATAACGCTCTCGCTTCCAAGCGACACTTGGCATTATCCCTTTACGTTCTTCATGCAGGTCGATACCGGTATATTCACCAAAGCCAAATTTGTACATCATGTTACTTATTTTGGTGATGCCTAATTTAAAGGCAAGCGAAAAAAAGTAAGTGTTACAAGATTGCTCTATAGCTTTAGTTAAATCTACCCAGCCATGGCCCCATTTTTTCCAATCACGATATTTATTAGGTAAGCCCTCAAGTTGATAAAAACCAGGATCCCACACTTTAGTAGTGGGAGTGATTACTTTTTCTTCTAAACCGGTGAGCGCTAAAAAGGGCTTTACCGTTGATGCCGGCGGGTAACCTCGTATGCTACGGTTAAGAAAAGGAGAGTCTTTTGAACTTCTTAATTTGTTATAATTTTTACTGCTAATACCATGAACAAATAAATTTCCGTCATAGCTCGGGTTTGAATACATGGCTATAATGCCACCTGTTCGCGGGTTCATCGCAACAATAGCGCCTCGCTTTCCGGCAAGTGATCGCTTGGCTATCATTTGTAATTCAATATCTAGGGTGAGTGTTAAGTCTTTACCCGGTGTTGGCGGCGTATAATCAAGCGTGCGAATAATTCGGCCTTGGTTATTAATTTCTACCTTTTGGTGACCAATAGTGCCATGTAAAATATTTTCATAATATTTTTCAATCCCTAATTTACCAATACCGTGAGTAGCGGCATAGTTTTCTGATTTACCGGCAGACTCAAGCTTCTTTGCATCTTTTTGATTAATGCGAGCCACATAACCCAAATTATGAGTCGTTAAGTCGCCAAAAGGATAATAACGTTTAAGACGAGCATCAACAAAAAGACCAGGGAATTTGTGCTTGTTTACTGAAAATAAAGCCACTTGTTGATCACTCAGTCGAGAGTGTAACTCTACCTGTTTAAAGCGACGGTTTCTTTTGGCTGATTTGAAAAACTTAGCTTGTCGATCATCGCTAATTTCTAACAACTCACTCACCTTGGCAATACTTGTTTTTAAATCATCAACTTCTTCAGGAATGACTTCCAAACTATAAATAGGCTTGTTATCGGCCAGTAATACGCCATTGCGGTCATAAATTAAGCCACGATTGGGCGCAACAGGTAATAGCTTTATGCGGTTAGAGTTTGAACGGGTTTGATACTTTTCGTATGAGCTTATTTGTAATGAAAATATATTACTAAAGAGTAAAATTAATGACAGTAATACCCCGATAAAAGCAATAAAAGTTCGTCGAGCAAATAAGTTTGCCTCGGCGCTATGGTTACGAATGATGACACGACGTATAGCCACTAATTTACCTTTTGTTGCATCATTAAAATATTAGCGAAATAAAAAAGCAAAGCGATTATTCCCGATGATAAGGATGGTTGGTATTAACACTCCAAGCACGGTAAAGACTTTCAGCAATTAATATTCTCACTAAGGGGTGAGGTAACGTTAGTGCAGACAAAGACCATTTTTGCTCAGAAGCTTTAATACAGGCAGGAGATAAACCTTCTGGACCACCAACTAATAGTGCGACATCTCTGCCGTCAAATTGCCAACGTTCCAATTCGTTAGCAAGTTTTGGCGTTGTCCATGGTTTACCTTCAACTTCTAAGGTGACAATGCGACTTCCTTTAGGTATAGAAGCGAGTAATTGCTCACCTTCTTTAGCTAATATTCGGGTAATGTCAGCATTTTTACCACGTTTTCCGGCTGAAATTTCAACTAAATGGAATGACAAGTCACGAGGGAATCGGCGGCTGTATTCATTGAAACCTTGACTGACCCAAGCTGGCATTTTAGTACCAACGGCATATAAAGTTAATTTCATACTATTTATTTAGTTAACGCTCATGGTAAAAAATTGATAGATATTAATACATTAAGCTTTATCACGTTGGAAAAGGTGACTAGAGCAAGGCGGTTGATTGAGAGATAGCACACTATTGTGAATGATACCAACGCGGCTATCGTTATTTTTTAACTTGTGAAAGTTATCTTTTAACACGAGAGACCTTTTAATTCGTGATAACTAATCTTCAGCCCATAATTGTTCTAAATTATATTTATCACGTTGTTCATCAGTCATTACATGAACAATAATGTCATTTAGATCTACCAGAGACCATTCGCCAACATCATTACCTTCCATGCCACGCGGCTCAACACCCACAGCACGACATTCCATAGCAACTGATTGCGCTATAGATTTTACATGACGATTAGAGTTTCCTGAGCAAATGATCATATAGTCAGCAAAGCTTGCTTTGTCGCTAATATTTAAAGAGATAATATCTCGACCTTTCATATCTTCAAGTTTTTCTACTACAAATGCTTTAAGCGCTTCGGTTTGCAAGGCGTTCTTCCTATTTATCAAATAATTTCACGGTGTGCTACTGTTTTAAAAAGCACAATTTCAAAATTATAACACTATTTAAGCAGTAGGTTAACGATAAAGCTGATTTTTGTTAATAAAGTCTAAAACAGAATGAGATAATAAATGCTGGCAAGAAATCTTACTTTTTAAGTTTTGCCTAATTTGGCTTGATGAAATATCAATATTAAGTGATTTGTGAAAGAGTGAAGAGAGTAAGATTCCTCCGCTATGTTTTTCTTTTAATTGACTTAAGTTATGAACTTGGTGATTTGATAATAACGATTTTGTTACTGAATTTAGCGTGTTAAGGGGGGAATTAGGTCGGCAATTTACCACTAAATGACACAAGTTTAAAATTTCTTGGTAATTATGCCAAGTGGTAAAACTGAGTAGTGAATCCATACCAACAATGAAATAAAGCGTTTTCTCTGGATTAGCGGTTTTTATTTCTTTGAGTGTATCCACGGTATAAGAATTACCACAACGGGATAATTCACGTAAATCACATTGAAATAAAGGCTCATGTTTACAGGCAAGTTCAACCATAGCAGCACGCTGTTTTGCACTGACATTAGGTGTTGCTTTATGAGGCGGAATATTGGCAGGTATGAATAATAATGTGGAAATATTTAACCATTGAGCTACTGATTTTGCTGATTCAGTATGACCTAAATGAATAGGGTCAAACGTACCGCCGAATATGCCGATATTCACTGGTTGATCTAAAATTTCTTTTAACGAAGTTTGCATTTTATCTAGAATTTACCGGTTAACAGGCGGTTGATTTTAGGGCGTGCCAAACAAGTTTATTTTCCTACTTGGTACTGTTTAGCACAATGTGCATCGTTATTATCACATTCGCTTGTTGCGTTGTCATTAAAAGAACAAACCTTGTTATTATAACAAATAATTGACAGCGCTGTCATTGATTGTTAAGTTAGCTTATATAAACTATTTAGGGTGCAGGTTATCGACACTTGAATTTATCTAAAAACCTGAATTGTCTGCACCTTTAAGTGGTATGGGTATAGACACGTGAAACTATTTCCTCAATAAACGGAGATGAAAAAATGAGAACAACATTGAATAAAATTATTATGCTTAGCATAACCGTTTTATGCCAAGGATCAGCATTAGCTAATGTGCAATTAACACAAAAAGATTTAGACCATGTTGGTGATAAGCTCATCGTTAACTATGAAATTATGAGTAATGTTAATGTTAAGGGGTGTCAACAAGACGTTGGTGAAAAGCAGTGTTATTTGGGTGAAATATCACTAACATTTCCTGCGTCATTACCTAATAATGATTGGCAGATTTATTTTGGTATTACCTCGCCAATAGGTTGGGATGGCAGTAATGATTTTGATATTAACCGAGTGAATGGTGATTTACACACTTTATCGCCTGTTGGTCAAAATATTATTGCCGGTAAAACTTACGTTATTCCATTTAAAGGCGTAGGGCAGTATGTTGCTGAATCAGAGGCTTTACCTAACTACTTTATTGCAGCAACCAATAAAAATTTAAGCGCTAAAGTTATTCAATCAACGGTGCCAAAAATTGATGCAGAAAGTCAATTAACCTATTATCCACATGTAAAACCTTTTATTAGCGATGATCAACGTAAACACAGCGCAGAAGATAAGTCACCACTGGCAACGCCGGAATATTTATATCAACATCATGCCGCTATTAATGCTTTTTCTGATCAAATCACGGTAGATAAAAATCGCATCATTCCTCAAGTTAAGCAGGCAGCTTTAACCACTAAACAGTTAAATTTAGACAAAGGATTGTTGGTATCTGCTGCTGATTTTAATAACCGCGAGTTGAACGTTGCGTTTAAGCGTTTAACAAATAAAGGCTTAAATATTTCAAACAAGGATAATAAGCAAGCAGCAGCACTTAAATTGATTATTAGTAAACAAGAAGCGTTAGGTACTCAAGGCTACCAAATAAAAGTTACCGATCAAACCGTGCAAATTAACGCGAGTTCAACTACCGGTTTATTTTACGGTTTAATGACTATTGAACAGTTATTAACGGATAACTTAACACTACCGCAAGGTGAGCTTAATGATGTGCCGCGTTATGATTTTCGTGGTGTGCATTTAGATGTTGCTCGTAATTTTCACAGTAAAGATTTTGTCTTAAAACTACTTGATCAAATGGCAGCACTTAAAATAAATAAATTTCATTTTCACTTGGCTGAAGATGAAGCATGGCGTTTAGAAATCCCCGGTTTACCTGAATTAACCGACGTTGGTGCTTATCGTTGTTATGATCCGTCAGAGCAAAACTGCTTGTTACCACAACTGGGTAATGGGCCTACTAAAGATACGCCGGTAAATGGTTATTTATCGACCGATGATTATATTGATATTGTGAAATATGCCGATGCTAGGCACATTGAAGTGATCCCTTCTTTAGATATGCCCGGACATTCGCGTGCAGCGGTGAAGTCAATGGATGCTCGTTATAAAAAATTTATTGCAGCGAATGAACCTAAAAAAGCGGCTGAATATATGCTAACTGAGTTGGCCGATGAAAGTTCGTATAGTTCAATTCAACATTATAATGACAATACATTAAATCCTTGTATTGATTCAACTTATCGTTTTGTAGATAAAATACTAACAGAAATTATAAGCTTACATGAAAGTGCCGGAGCACCACTCAAACGTTATCATATCGGCGCCGATGAAACAGCAGGTGCATGGCTAGATTCTCCTGCATGTAAACAATTAATGCAGCAAAATAAAAACATTCATAAAACCGAAGAGCTTACCGCTTATTTTGTTGAGCAAGTTGCACAAATGGTCAGCGGCAAAGGCATTATTGCGGGTGCTTGGGGTGATGGTTTAAATCATGCGAATAAAGATAATTTACCGGCGATGATGCAAGCAAACGTATGGGGGTTATTACCTGCGCAAAGCCATAATCGTGCGCACGGTTTTGCTAACTTAGGTTGGGATACCATATTGTCTCTACCTGATGCTTTATATTTAGACTTTCCTTATCAAGCAGACCCAAAAGAGCGTGGCAATGATTGGGGAACACGTAATATTGACAGCTTTAAATTATTTCAGTTTATGCCAGACAACCTACCGGTTCACGCTGAAATTTGGCAAAACTCTCGCGGGCATGCTTATTCAAGTACTGAAGACATTAGCTTAGACAAAGGGCGTAAATTTACCGGAATTCAAGCGCAATTATGGAGTGAAACAACGTTATCTGATAATGCAGCGGGCTATATGTTTTTCCCTCGTTTAATCGCGTTTGCTGAGCGGGCGTGGCATAAAGCAAGTTGGACAGTGCCTTATCAAGCGGGGCAAGCTTATTCTCCTACCAGTGGTCATCTAAATAACAAAAAAATTAAAAATCAGTTACAAGACTGGGCGCAGTTTAGCCAAGTTTTAGTGAGCAAAATATTGCCACAATTGGCGAAAGATGAATTGTTTTTCCGTTTACCGACACCCGGCGCAAAAATAGTTAACGATGTTTTATATGCCAATAGCATGTTTACTGACTTAGTGATTGAGTATCGTTTAGTAAATGGGCAAGAAAAAAGTCAATGGCAGGCATATAACAAACCCGTTTCTCTGCCAAAAAGCACTGAGGTTGAATTAAGAAATCGTTTAACGGGCATGACCCGTACGGGGCGAATAATTAGTATTAAGTAAATCCTCAAGTAAATAGTTAAGTAAGTAGTTAGGTCAATCGTTAAATAGGAATTAAATAATTATGCAACGTCAACTCAGTTTAGATATATTTCGCGGTCTAACGTTAGCCGCCATGTTACTTGTTAATAACCCGGGAACATGGTCGTTCGTATATCCGCCATTACAGCATGCTAAATGGCATGGGTTAACACCAACCGATCTTATTTTTCCCTTTTTTATGTTTATTGTTGGCGCAGCTGTATTTCATTCAATGAAAAAAATACCAACAGGAAGTGTGCCTTGGGGGAAAATAATTAAGCGTACCGTGCTATTATTTTTAATTGGCTTTTTGCTCAATATATTCCCTTTTACTGAGCCCATGGAGAGCTGGCGGGTAATGGGGGTATTACAGCGTATCGCCTTGTGTTATGGCGTAGCCGCCGTGTTGATTTGTGCGTTAACTAAAAAACAATTAATGATCACTAGCATTGTTATTTTGCTCGGTTATTGGTTAATTTTACTTTCAGTAGATAACGCTTTTACCCTAGCGGATAATTTGGTTCGCCAGTTCGATATTGCTTTATTTGGTGCAAGTCATTTATATCAAGGCTTTGGTGTTGCTTTTGATCCCGAAGGGTTATTAAGTTGCTTACCGGGAGTTGTGACCGTATTAGCCGGATATTTCACTAGCGGTATGCTCGCTGAAAAAACTACAGAGCAAGCGCGCATTAAAGGCTTATTAGTTTGGGCAGTGGCAGCCTTGGCAGTGACAGCCTTATGGCAACAATGGTTTCCTATCAATAAAGCCCTGTGGAGTAGCACTTATGTATTAGTAACCAGTGCTTGCGCGTGGCTAATTTTAGCGTTAATTATTTATATTCATGATGTAAAAAAAATACAACGCGGTTTTAAGTGGGCGCAAATTTATGGCACAAACCCGTTATTTGTTTATGTATTAGCATGGATTTTTGCTTCAACACTTTCACTTGTTTCATGGACTAACGAAACCGGTTCTATATCAATTAAACTATATATTTACAGTAGCTTAAGTGGCTTTATGTCACCGGTTAATGCCTCATTAGCTTTTGCATTACTGTTTGTTATTTTGTTTTATGGGGTGTCGGTTTGGCTATTTAAACGAAATATTTTTATTAAATTATAAATTTTTAGGGTTATTTCAATGATGATAATTGTGATAAATTCTAAAGAGGAGAATATAATCAGCAATACTTAATTCATTTTATTAGGCATTGCTTTTTAGTTTGGTTGTCTTTTATTGTAAAAACATATTAAGGGGTATTCATTGTTAGAGCGTGTATTTTTTAATATGAATGACATTCTGTTATTAATTGTTTTTATTGAATGCATACTAATGTCGAGTTTATTGTTTACAAAAAGTGGCAAAAATATCAGCAATTTTTTTTAGCATTATTTTTGTTGGTAAATGCTTTATTTCTTTTGGATGAATTTATCTATTGGAATAGTGGTGTTAATCAATTTTTAAGGCATATATCACTTAACTTATTTTTTGTTTTTAATTTTTCATCTTTATTAAAAGGTCCTTTACTTTATTGGTACACAAGGACCTTTATTTTTCAAAAATTTAAATTTACTCGTATAGAGTTTCTGCATTTAATCCCATTTTTCATTTACCCAGCGTATATGTTTTTTATTTATTATTCGAAAAGTGAAGAATTTAAATTATCTATTATTAGTAATTATGATGCTTTTCTTTCCGATCCTTATTTTTTAGCCTTAGATTTGTGGAGTAACTTTAGCGTGATTGTATACGCTATAATTAGTTTGCAACTGTTATTGAAACACAAGGCTTTTTTGCTTGAAACCTATAACAACTTTACTGCCAAAGAATATCGTTGGATTCAAATTTTAATTATAGGGTTTTTATCACTATGGTTAGTGACAATTATTTCTTATCTACAAGCCGAATTAGTTGATTTAGAGGTATCTTTAGGGGTTATAAGCATATATTTATACTTTATTTTAATTAATTTTTTACATGTGTATGGTTTAAATGATTCAAAAGCTTTTGACGAAGTATCACCACAATATGCTTTTGACTTAACCAAAGACATTGAAGAAAGCTTTCCCCATGCTGAGTTATTAAAAAACAAAATGGAACAAGAAAAACTCTACCTTCGAAAAAACCTCACGTTAGAACGTTTAGCAACAGAGTTATCAATACCCGTTAAGCAATTATCAAAAACAATTAATGGTCACTTCAATAAAAATTTTTTTGAATTTATTAGTTAACCTCAGATCGGCTTAAGC
>JAOPTQ010000036.1:0-31744 GCA_051531915.1 Colwellia sp.
GCTCCATCCCGCGTCCGAATGAACTTCTTAAAATATTAAGAAGAAAGCCTCAAATTGTTTTAATTCTATCTGAAAAGAATTGGTTGCGGGAGCCAGATTTGAACTGACGACCTTCGGGTTATGAGCCCGACGAGCTACCAGGCTGCTCCATCCCGCGTCCGAATGGTTTTGTCAAAATGACAAAACAAGCCAAGTTTGTTTTTATTCTAAACTCAAGAATGACTCTAAGGGATGCCCTTGAAATCGAGGCGTATAGTAAGGATAGTGCTGTGATAAAGCAAGCGGTTTTTACAAATTAATTACTATTCGGTTAAATGTTGCCCCGAGTGTATTATTTACAAGCAACTTTCTCATTGCAAAGTGTATTTGCTTATAATAGTTACTGCCTTTGTAGTGCTATACGTATATAATCGCGCCAATAGGTTTTATAAGTAAAATGGTTTGGAAAACAGCATGCAACAATTTTTGGCGTTAACTTCTTCTGGTATTGAAGTTCTGCTCAGTGATGAAATAAAAAAACTAGGCGGCGAGCAGGTAGTACAAAAACCGGAAGGTGTTTATTTTACCGCATCAATGGCCATTGGTTATCATATTTGTTTATGGACACGATTAGCAACTAGAATTATGTTGAAAATAGGTGAGGGCGACGCTAAAGATAAAGATGAACTATTTACCGCGGCGAGTACGATTAATTGGCCGGAGCTGTTTAGTAGTGACACCACCTTTGCTATTGATTTTGTCGGTTATAGTGAAGAAATTCGCAATAGCCAGTTTGGTGCATTAACCATTAAAGATGCTATTGTTGACCAATTTAGAGAGCAAGGTTTTGAAAGGCCTAATGTTGATAAATCTTCACCTGATATTAGTTTTCAAGCAAGATTGTTAAGAGATAGTGTCAGTATTTATTTAGACTTTTCAGGACGAGGTTTATTTCAACGAGGATACCGCGAGCACTCTGGTGCAGCACCACTTAAAGAGAATTTAGCCGCAGCACTAATTATTCGTTCAGGTTGGTTAAATGATACCAGCAAGCCATTACTTGATCCGATGTGTGGATCAGGCACTATTTTAATCGAAGCGGTTGCTATGGCGACACAACAAGCACCAGCATTAGCGCGAGAAAAGTGGGGTTTTGATGTCTGGTTAAAACATGACGATGATCTGTGGCAAAAGCAGCTAACTAGTGCTATTGAATATTCAGCCAATGCACTTGAAAAAACCAATATTAACCATGTTAAAGTTTTTGGTGTGGATATTGACTCTCGTGTATTGAAAACAGCTCAGCAAAATGCTCGTAATGCAAAATTACAACGTTTTATTGAATTTAAATGTCAAGATACTAATAAAATGAATAATACTTTTGGTCAGGCAGGTACTATTTTGTTTAATCCACCTTATGGCGAACGAATAGGTGAATTACCTGAGTTAGTTGAAAGTTTTGTACTATTTGGTCAAAAACTTAAAGAACAGTTTATGCAGTGGCGGGTTGCTATTTTAACGGCCAATATTGAATTGTTAACCATGCTGAAATTATCCAGCTTTAAGCGTTATAAATTTAAAAACGGGCCGTTAGATTGTCAATTAGCACTTTATAATGTTGATGAAAAACAACTTGCAAAAGACGCGGTTAATCCTCAATCTAATTTTGAAGAGCAAGATAGCGCCTTTGCCAATCGTCTGAAGAAAAATCGTAAAACTTTAAAAGGCTGGCTTAAATCGAGTCAAATAGAGTGTTATCGTCTTTATGATGCTGACATTCCTGAATACAATGTTGCTATTGATGTTTATGGCGACTATTTGGTTATTCAGGAATATGCTGCGCCAAAAACTATTGAAGCAGAAAAATCAACCAAGCGTTTGCAAGAAGTTATTTATTGGGCGCCTAAAGTATTGCAAGTACCAACAGATAAAGTTGTTTTGAAAACCAGAGCAAAACAAAAAGGTAAAAATCAATACCAACGTGTTGATAAGTCTAAGCAGTCAATGACTATTAATGAACATGGTGCGTTGTTTAAAATAAATTTATGGGATTACCTTGATACCGGTTTATTTTTAGACCATCGTAAAACACGACAAATTATTGCCAAAAAATCGAAAGATAAAAGTTTATTAAACTTGTTCGCCTATACCGGCTCTATTTCTGTGCAAGCAGCGTTACATGGTGCTAGCTCAATTACTACAGTTGATATGTCGAATACTTACCTTAATTGGGCGCAAGATAATTTTGCGCTGAATAAGTTAAGCAGTCATAAATATCAGTTTGTACAAGCGGACTGTTTAGACTGGTTGAAAAAGAATACTAATCAATATGATTTGATTTTTATTGACCCGCCAACATTTTCTAATTCAAAAAGAATGGAAGATAGTTTCGATGTGCAACGTGATCATGTTTCTTTAATCACTGATGCATTAAAGTCATTAAATGATCAAGGTGAAATATTCTTCACCAATAATAAACGTAATTTTAAAATAGATTTTGACGCCTTAGCAAAGCTAGGCTTACAAGCCAAAGCAATGAGCGATGTTACTCGAGATAAAGATTTTGCGCGTAATAAGCATATTCATAATAGTTGGTCTATTAGTAGAAAATAGCGGTTAGGTTGATGCCTGTCTTGATCGGTGATTTAAATAAAAACAAATAGAGTAAGCATGAAAAAATATAATTTATACGGCAGTGATGGTTGTCATTTATGTGAACAAGCGCTGTCTATTTGTTTAACGGTTATTGATAATCAAGAATTAAATCAAGTGGATATTATAGAGCAAGACACTATTGCCCATGAAACGGAAACACTGGTTTCTCTTTATGGTGTTCATATTCCTGTTTTAGAAAAGCTTTCTACCAACAAAAAATTGTTTTGGCCTTTTTCAGCAGAGCAAGTTCAAACATTAACTTAAAAAAATTAACCTTTTAAACATTAACTTTCAATTATGAAATTTAATAAATAATTAAGACGTAATAGAAAATATGGAATTATTAAGAATAGCCAATGCAGAATTAGCTTTTGGCGAAGGTAAAATATTAGACAAAGCTGAGCTCAGTGTGCAAACAGGTGAGCGTATTTGTTTAGTGGGTAAAAATGGTGCAGGTAAATCAACCTTAATGAAAGTATTAATGGGTTTGCAAAACCTTGATGACGGGCAAATTTTAAAGTCTAGTACTATACAGATGTCTATGCTTGAGCAAGATCCACCTGAATCATCGAGCATCAGTGTTTTTGATTATGTTGCTCAAGGCGTGCAAAAAAATGCTGATTTAATTAAACAGTATCATGCCATTATTCATGAGGTTACAGAAGACCCTTCTGACAAAAACTTGAATAAAATGAGCCGTATACAAGAGCAACTTGAACAAGCAAATGCTTGGCAAGATGAACAACGCATTGAACAGGTCATGAGTACATTATCACTTGATGCAGAAGCGAAAATTTCTGATTTGTCGGGTGGTTGGCTACGTAAAGTTGCCTTGGCTAAAGCACTGGTTATTAACCCTGATATTTTATTATTAGACGAACCAACAAACCATTTAGACATTACTAGTGTACTTTGGCTTGAAAAGTTTTTGAAAGATTTTGCCGGCACTATTATTTTTATCAGCCATGATAGGGCGTTTATTCGCGGTTTATCAACACGTATTCTAGATTTAGATCGCGGACAACTGAAAAGTTACCCGGGTGATTATGATTTATATATTGAACAAAAAGCCCATGATTTACAGGTTGAAGAACAGCAAAATGCTTTATTTGATAAACGGTTGGCTGAAGAAGAAGTTTGGATACGTCAAGGGATAAAAGCGCGACGCACTCGTAACGAAGGTCGTGTGCGTTCTTTAGAGAAATTACGCTTAGAACGTCAGGCTCGTCGAGAAGTCAAAAATCAAAGTTCTATGAATATTGCTCACGGAGAGCGCTCAGGTAAATTAGTGTTTGAGGCAGAAAATGTTAGTGTTGCTTTTGATGATAATGTCATAATTAATAAACTTAATTTATTAATTAGCCGTAAAGACCGATTAGCGTTAATTGGTGCTAATGGCACGGGTAAATCAACATTAATTAAACTTATTATGGAGCAACTTGAGGCAAACAGTGGCAAGATGCGCTCAGGTGTAAATTTAGAAATCGCTTATTTTGATCAGCATCGCGAAGCTTTAGATTTAGATAAAACCGTACAAGAAATCGTAGGTGAAGGTAAGCAAGAAGTAATGGTGAATGGCAGGTCTCGTCATGTGCTTGGTTATCTGCAAGACTTTCTATTTAGTCCTAAAAGAGCGCGTACACCGGTTAAAGCATTATCAGGTGGTGAAAAAAACCGTTTGTTACTAGCAAGACTGTTTTTACGGCCCAGTAATTTACTTATTTTAGATGAACCAACCAACGATTTAGACATAGAAACATTAGAACTTCTTGAAGAAGTTGTTGCAAATTATGCAGGAACAGTTATTTTAGTCAGCCATGATAGAGATTTTGTTAATAACTGCGTTGATACTTGTCTTTATTTTGATGGCACGGGTCATATTAATCAAATTGTTGGTGGTTATGACGATGTTGACAGTTATTTAGCACAAAAAGATGTCCAACGTCAGCAGCAAACTTTAGCGGCAGTTGCTAAAGCAGAAGATAAAGAGTCATCAAAGCCCAAAAGTAATACTTTTTCCGCAGAGCATTTAGCAAAGAAAAAGTTATCTTATAAAGAAAATAAAGAGTTAGCGGATCTACCAAAAATTATTGATGACTTAGAAAACGCAATTACCTCACTACAAGAACAAGTGAACCAAGCAGATTTTTTTAGTCAAGATGCACAGCAAAGTAAAAAAATATTGAACCTGCTGACTGAAAGCGAGTCAAAACTCGATATCGCTTATACTAGATGGCAAGAATTAGATGATCTTTAAGCAGAAGTTAGTATAAGATTTAGCTAAGTATTACAGATAAACAGAAATAATAATTTGAAATTTTTAATTAAGAGTAAAGTAGTAGAATGAACAAATATGTAAAAAAAATATTAGCATTGAGCGTTAGTAGTGCATTGAGCTTTACCTTAGTTAATAATGCATCAGCAGCAACTTATCGTGTTATTGACCGAGGAGAGGCGACAGCGCTTAAATATACCTACAGTCAGAAAGAAAATGAAAGTGGTCAAGTGGCGATATCAGGCACTTATACTTATAACTTTCCAGTACAATTTGAATATTTAACCGATAGTGATTTTCTCGCGATTAGAAATTTAGCAGCGGCTTACCATGAGAGTATTGCCAAGCAAATAGAATTAGGTATTGTCAGTGATTTGGATGACTTGGAAGATTTAGAAGCGTTACAAGCTGGCCGACCTACGGCTAATGATCTTGCATGGACTATTGCCTATATTTCTTCTAAAGCTTCAGATCCTACCTACCAAAAGCGTGGAGATACGGTTGCTTTAACAAATTTCAATGGCACAACAGAAGAGTTTGTTATTTTTGATGTCCCTTTTGAAGGCACAGACACATTAACACGGTCAACCGTTGACATTGTTACAGGTATCACCAATTCAGGCGTTACTTATGGTAGTGCTTCGTCACCTTATTTACCAATGGACACTTTTACTGACACTAGTGGTATTGAATATAACTACTGGGTAAGAGATTTTAGTATGCGCGGTTTTGTCTCCTTTAATCAAGGTGCAGAGATGTATCCAGTTGTACCCGTAGAGTCTCGTTTTGGTGGCGGTATTTCTGCAGTTCTTGATGTAAACGATGCCGGCGTTGCTGTTGGTTTTATGAGTTACAAAGTCAATCAAACGCATATTGATGCAATAGAAAGTGAAACTGGCGGTTGTAATGATCCTGAAGTTCTTGCTGAAATGCCATATGAAATTTGTTTAAATCAAGTACAAACCACATTAAACAGCACAAGATATCATATTATAGCGCTTAAAAGTGCCGTATCAAGTAACGGTAATGTTGTCACTGAGTCGCTAGGCTTGTTGGCTACTCCACATGAAGATGATGAACGCCCAAGAGCTAGCTATGCCTTGGGAATAAATAGTAATGGAGTTGCTGTAGGTTATGCTGATGGTTGGGATGATGAAAATGTAGTTACTCCAACGGCAACACAAAGAAGTTCAGCCTCTTATGCAGTATTATATAAAGAGGGCAAAGTGTTAGACTTTAACCAGGAACATTATACTTTTAATTCGTTTACTCAATTATCTAAAGCTTTTGCTATCAATGATTCAGGTATGGTGGTTGGGCATGGTTATACAACGGTAAATAGTAAAACAACACAAAAGTTTTTTTATGTTGATACTAATGTAGCTGTAGATGAAATGGAGTTAATTTATCCAACAGATTTCTTTTCAGGATCAAAAAGCACCGCTAGGGCGATTAACAGTAGTGGATTTGTTGTAGGTGAAGGTGAAATAGAAACACATAATGTTTCTACAGCTAATCCACGCCGAACAGCCGCTTTTTTATATGACATTAATAATGATTCTTTTACCAATGTAAATGACCTTATCAGCTGCGGTAGTGCTTATAATGTTATTGAAGCACGTGATATAAACGATGAAGGTGTTATTTCAGCATCAGCAGTGGTTAAAGTTGATAGGTTAGATGCTAAAGGCGAGCTAATGCTTGATTCTGATGGCGTACCGATAAAAGAAGATGTTATTAGAGCGGTAACGTTAGAGCCACAAATTGGTGAAATTGAAGATTGTTCTTTAGTGGAAGACAAAACAGAACGTCAAGGTGCTAGTTTAAGCTTTATAGGATTGTTTTTATTATTGTCAGTATTGGGGGTTCGTCGAAAATATAGTTAAAAACTGATTATAGATAAATATTACCCGATGAAAAAAAGCACGTTAATCGTGCTTTTTTTGTTTGGGAGGAAAAATTAAATTTATCGGGTAATCAATAGGTTGTTTTTTTCTTTCATTTTTAGTTTGTCTTTTTGATATTTTATGGCTATTTATAATAATAGTAGCAAACAACAATAAAGGAGCGTGTATTGATGACGAACAGGCATAAACGTAATCGCCAATGTAGGGTACATACACGAGGTTACCACTAGGTACACCTGAACGCTCTAAAGAGCACAGCCCTTACTAAAATGAATGGTTAACTCATACTGGTTAGGTGATAACGTAAAGCCATTGAAAGCCAACAGCAGGGATTAGTACTTTAATTTAGAAAGCAGACAAGCTTTCGCTTGATTATAACGAACACCCTGAAATAAAATGAAAATTAGCCTTGTTTATAACAAGCTCATTTAGAAAGAGTGTAAAAGAAATAAGAGACAACAGAAAAAGTTATAAACAAAAATTTCAATAAAAAGTTAAATATAAAGTAAAAAAGAAAGCGAATAAAAATAGATACAACAAGGTAATAAGCCTAGCATGTTGCTAGGCTTATTTTTGTGCTGTTGAAACTTAGAACTTAGAAGTGTCTGTAAATAGGCCCACTTTTAAATCTTTCGCAGTATATATTTCACGACCATCTACACTAACACTACCGTCAGCAAGCCCCATATATAATTTACGTTTAATGACACGCTTAAAATCAATTTTAAAGGTGACTTTTTTAGCGGTTGGTAAAATTTGGCCAGTGAATTTAACTTCACCTACGCCAAGTGCACGACCACGACCTGGGCCGCCAGTCCATGCTAAGAAAAATCCAACGAGTTGCCACATTGCATCTAAACCTAAACAACCAGGCATTACAGGATCACCTTTAAAGTGACAATCAAAAAACCATAAGTCAGGAGTAATATCTAATTCAGCTATGATATAGCCTTTACCATGATCGCCACCTTCTTCAGTGATAGTCAGTATGCGATCCATCATTAACATATTGTCAGAAGGAAGTTGTGAATTACCTTCACCAAACATTTCCCCTGTACCTGCTTTTACGAGATCTTCTTTGTTATATGAGTTTTGTTGTGCCATTGCCATAGTTGATTTTACATAGGTAAATTAATTTAGGGCGCTACTTTAGCGTACACTTGTACACTAAACAACTCTGAACAGTTAAAAAAGTAAATATTAATGATAGAAATCAATTTATATTGCGCTATTTATATTTGAAACTGGTCAAAGAGTTTATTGCAATATTAATAACGAAGGGTAACATAGAGGAAATTGTTAATTTAGTTTGCTGTTACAAGTTGAGAATAAGAATGGACGAAAAAACAAAAAATAAAAAAACAGCAATGACCAATGCAGAAAAGCAAAAGCGTTACCGTGAACGACAAAAAGAGCGGGGCAAACAAGAAATGCGTGGTTATTTATCCGCCGAGGCTAAAGTTTGTTATCAGCTGATTTCAGAGCAAACAAATTGGTCAGATAGTGTCATATTAAGTAATGCTGTACGGTTAACCTATGCTGCTTATAAAAATGGACAAATTGGTTTGTTAAATAGCTGGTTAAAAAATAAAGAATTATGATGTGAGTTATTAGGCAGGTTGCGCTTTTATGCGCTAATTTTGTTTAGAAAAGTTTAGTATTTTATTGAATATAGCAAACTTTCCTTATACTCTTTACTTTCTAATGTATATTTCTCCGGTTTCTACAGCCATAATTATTCAAATAAAAGTTCAAGGCGATTTTCTGTGATAAATGTTTTGTTGGTTGATGATCATGAATTAGTTCGTACGGGTATTCGTAAAATTCTTGATGATATAAAAGGCCTTAAAGTTATTGGTGAAAGCAAAACCGGCGAAGAAGCAGTCAAGTTTTGTCGAAAAACTGAACCTGATGTTGTGTTAATGGATATGGATATGCCAGGAATGGGCGGCTTAGAAGCGACTAAAAAAATCCTACGTTATGCACCAGATATCAAAATTATAGTTTTAACGGTTCATAGTGAAGATCCTTTTCCGACTAAAGTTATGCAAATGGGCGCTTCCGGTTATTTAACTAAAGGTGCCGGCTCTGATGAAATGATTAATGCCATTCGTGTTGTTCACAGTGGACAACGTTATTTAACGCCAGATGTTGCTCAGCAAATGGCGTTAAGTCAATTTAAATCAACAGAAGAAAATCCCTTTAGTACTTTGTCAGAGCGTGAATTGCAAATTATGTTAATGATCACACGCGGTGAAAGAGTTCCTGATATTTCAGAGCAACTTATTTTAAGTACAAAAACAATTAACAGTTACCGTTACCGCATGTTTGAAAAACTAGGTGTTGGTAATGATGTTGAGTTAACTCATTTAGCTATTCGTCATGGCATGTTAACGACAGAAAAACTTTAACCTTGTCTGATTTTCCCAACAATAAAACTTTATTATCAAAGGCGATAACTCAATGTAGTGTTGAGCCACCACTTATTGATAGTGATGCCTTTTTAGCATCTGTCACTGAACAACCCGGCGTTTATCGTATGTATAACAGTTCGCAAACTGTTATTTATGTGGGTAAAGCAAAACAATTAAAAAAGCGATTAACCAGTTATTTTAGAAAAGATGTTGGCTCAGTAAAAACTAAGGCACTCGTTAAGCAAATTTGTGCCATTGATGTCACCGTAACGCACACAGAAGGTGAGGCGTTAATTCTTGAAAATAATTACATTAAAAAATATCAACCTAAATACAATATATTATTACGTGATGATAAGTCATATCCCTATTTATTAATAACCGCTCATCAACATCCTAAACTCGGCTTACACCGTGGTGGAAAACGAATAAAAGGTGATTATTTTGGTCCTTATCCTACCGTAGGCGCTGTTTGGGAAAGTTTGCGCTTAATGCAGAAAATTTTTCCTATTAGACAATGTGAAGACAGTTATTATCGAGCGCGCTCTCGTCCTTGTTTACAGTACCAGTTAGGACGATGTTCAGCACCTTGTGTTAATAAAATATCAACGGATGATTATCAACAACAAGTTGATTTAGCTAAACTATTTCTTAAGGGGAAAAATTCTTTTGTTATTGAAAAATTAGTTAATAAAATGGAAATAGCAGCAAAAGGTTTACAGTTTGAACAAGCCGCAAAGTACAGGGATCAAATAACAACGCTGCAAAAAGTTCAGCAGCAACAATATGTCAGTGGCGTTGCCGCAGAAATGGATGTGATTGGCCTTTATCGGTTTAAATCTCAGGCTTGTGTACATTTACTTTGTGTTCGTAATCATAAAATTTTAGGCAGTAAGAGTTATTTTCCTGTTATCCCAAGTGAAACGACAGACAGTGACATTATTCAGGCTTTTATTGGTCAACATTATTTAGGGAGTGAGTTAGGAAACGATTCATCACAAGGTCGCATTCCTAAAGAAATTGTTATCAAAGGCTCTTTTGAGCAAATTTCAGAACTTTCCTCTTTATTGTCAAAACAAGCCGAACATGAGGTTAAAATATCTACCAATACTCGCACTGAACGCTCTCAGTATTTAAAATTAGCCGCAACCAATGCACAAACCGCGTTAGTTACTCGCAATAGTCATAAAGAGTCAATGCAAGCGCGTTTTACCGCGTTAAATGAAGTATTTGAGTTGTCTAATGGTATTCATCGTATCGAATGTTTTGATATTAGCCATACCATGGGACAGCAAACAATTGCATCAAATGTGGTTTTTAATGAAGAAGGGCCTCTAAAAGCTGATTATCGACGTTATAATGTTCATGGTATTACGCCGGGTGATGATTATGCCGCGATGGCTTTTGCTTTACATAAGCGTTATGGAAAAATTAAAAACACTGATACTGAAGCCTTAGCAAAGATGCCTGATATTATTTTTATTGATGGCGGGAAAGGGCAGCTTGCTAAAGCCGAAGATTTTTTTGCAGAGAAAACTTTTGAAAAAATACCGTTACTTGTTGGCGTTGCCAAAGGTGAATCACGTAAACCGGGCTTAGAAACACTTATTTTGGCAGGTAGTCATCAGTTGATCTCATTACCTGCTACTTCATCGGCATTACACTTAGTACAGCACATTAGAGATGAATCTCATCGTTTTGCGATAACAGGGCATAGAGCAAAGCGACAAAAAGCGAGTAAAAAATCAGTGTTGGAATCTATAGAGGGCATTGGTACTAAAAAGCGCCAAATGTTGCTAACTTTTTTAGGTGGTATACAAGAAGTAAAAAAAGCCGATGTAACCGCGTTAGAAAAGGTTCCTGGAATTAGTAAATTGTTAGCACAAAATATTTATGATGCATTACATGACAAGTAGCTATACTTCTGTGTAAAATGGAGAAAAGTACTTGTAGTGAATAGTATATGTGGACAATACCTAATCAAATAACCTTATTTCGGATTGTTTTGATCCCGATTTTTGTTATTGTTTTTTATTTACCCTTGACGTGGAGTCATTTTGGCGCTTTTGCTATTTTTTGGCTTGCTGCTATTAGTGATATTTTAGACGGTTATCTTGCTAGAAAACTGAATCAATCGTCTGCTTTTGGTGCGTTTATCGACCCTGTTGCTGATAAATTAATGGTGGTTGTTGCTTTAGTGATGATCGCACAAGATTATCACTCTTTGTGGATTTCTATACCTGCACTTATGATGATCGCTAGAGAAGTTTTTATCAGTGCGTTGCGTGAGTTTATGTCATCAAAAGGAAAACGTGACATTATTGCGGTATCGAATATGGGAAAATATAAAACGGCTGCGCAAATGTTAGGAATTATGGGGCTTATTTGGCGTCCAGATTATGATATACCGTTGGTTTTATTTTACCTTCCCCATGAAATATTAAATGTTTTATCGTATAGTTTTTACTTTATTGCCACCGTATTAACTATTTCAACTTCAATTAGTTACTTTAAAGCTACCTGGCCTGAGCTAAAAAAAGGCTAATAAAATAAAAATTTTATTATCGTTGCGATTGATAAACAATCAAATTGTGGTGTTTTAGTTAAAAAAACACCAAATAAGCCGCTTTTTGAACAGTCAAAATAAAAAAAGAATTAAAGTGTTGACTGAAACTTAATACGATGTAAAATGCGTTTCCGTTGACAGGATGTCAGCAGATGAAGCGGCTGTAGCTCAGCTAGTAGAGCATCACGTTGCCAAACAGTGAAGTGATGTCACGACTTATGTTGACGAGAGTAGTCTCGTTAGCCGCTCCAAATGAAAGTTGAGAATTTATTCTCACAAAGTAAAAAAGTAAAAGCTCTAAATGAAGCGGTTGGTAGAGCATCACGTTACCAAACAGTGAAGTGATGTCACGACTTATGTTGATGAGAGTAGTCTCGTTAGTCGCTCCAAATGATAGTTGAGAATTTATTCTCAAAAAGTAAAAAAGTAAAAGCTCTAAATGAAGCGGCTGGTGTCAGCTGGTAGAGCATCACGTTGCCAAATAGTGAAGTGATGTCACGACTTAAGTTGACGAGAGTAGTCTCGTTAGCCGCTCCAAATGATAGTTGAGAATTTATTCTCATAGTGTAAAAGTAAAAGCTCTAAATGAANNAGTCTCGTTAGCCGCTCCAATTAATAGTTTTTAGTCGAAGTTATTTCGACAAATGAAATCACTCAACTCGTGTTGATAAAATGGCGGGTTGGCAGAATGGCTATGCAGCGGATTGCAAATCCGTGGACCTCGGTTCGACTCCGGGACCCGCCTCCATTATGCCCGGGTGGTGGAATTGGTAGACACAAGGGATTTAAAATCCCTCGCCGAAAAGCGTGCCGGTTCAAGTCCGGCTCCGGGTACCATTTCATCAACAGTAAGTTGAGTTATAAAATAGAAAATAGTTGATTTTTTTGTTGTTTAAACTGATTTTATGCGCTAGAATTCGCGCTCATTTTCTAATGAAGATGATATGAAATGTACAAGCTCTAAATGAAGCGGCTGTAGCTCAGCTGGTAGAGCATCACGTTGCCAACGTGAATGTCACGAGTTCGAGTCTCGTTAGCCGCTCCAAATCTCTTATTCTAGATAAGAGTTAGTAGGGAACCAATCTCTACTTTAAAAAGTATTATCCGATGCCCGGGTGGTGGAATTGGTAGACACAAGGGATTTAAAATCCCTCGCCGAAAAGCGTGCCGGTTCAAGTCCGGCTCCGGGTACCATCTTTATTACTGTGATTTTTAGTCAGTAATTCCAAAAGTTTTATATCTCTGCAAACCTTACTACATAAGCTTTATACAAATTGTATCAAGTACAAATCTACTGCAACATTTACGTTAAAAATCATCAGTTATTAACACTGAAAATTTACCTCAAAATTATGCTAAAAAATCTTTATACTGATTTATGACGTGTTGAAACATTCATAAAGCACTCACCTTGTAATCATACCCGTTCACTCTGGCACGGATATGAACCGTAACTCTCCTGTCCCTGTCCTGTTCATCAAGTTTATGGTTATCTATTCCTGTCCATACTAGGGTGCTTAGACTAACTAATTTAATAATAATGTGGCTTAATTAAACATAAGCAATAAGTTAACAACATCAGTGCACGGTTTATAATTAGCATTAAATGCTAACAAATTGCGTATTGTTGACGTAACCACCTGAAAATCTTAAGGTCTAGATAAATCGATAAGCGGCCAGCGAGTATAAAATACGTGGTTTATTAACTGTATTTTTGTTATATCATTACATATCAATTAATCATGTATATCGATTTTAAAATGGAATTATTATGCTAGGCCTTCAAGAATTATTCGAAAAAACAAAGGATGACTTATTTAGTCCTAACAAAGTGTTAACGCGAATATTTGAGAAGGAGCTTGAGAGCATTAGACTTCTAATATCCAATACACAACGAGCTGATTTCGAAGAACAATTTAAAGACCTGAGTAAAGGTGTAAAAATTGACTTTTCAGAAGAGCAGATACGAAATGCAGGATTCAAAAATGAAAAGGAACTTCAGCCAGAGATTGAAAGAATAATTTCTAATCTTCCTAGCAAAATTGAGAAGATAACTTCCAATATGGATCAGACAATGACAAGAATTGTCGAAGAAGTTACTGACAAGTCAGTAGATCCTGTTATCAAAACCTTAAACGTTAGATTAAAAGAAATGAACGAGGATCAAGATTCATTGATGTTGAGTACGGCAGACAATATTGAAACTATATGGGGAAAGCCTCTGAGCTTACTTCAAGGGTTTATAACAATAGTTGACGAGTCCACCCAATGGTATATGCATCGAACGGATGATTACTCTCAAAATGACCTTGTTCAGGATCTTTTACTAAGGCTAACAGCAAAAGCAATTCAAATTTCAAACGAAATATATATCCTATTAAGAAACGGATATTCAGATGGCGCACAGGCAAGGTGGAGATCTCTGCACGAATTGTCAGTTATAAGTCTATTTATATCTGAGCAAGGAAATGATGTTGCTGAAAGATACATCAAACATCAAGCAATAGATAAATATAAATCAGCTATCCAGAATAGAATATATAGAGCCCGACTTGGCTCTAAGCCACTGACTATGAATACAATGAATGCTTTGCGTAAAGAGTACGATGAGTTATTAGAAAGATATGGAAAAAACTACAGACATGGATACGGTTGGGCGGCTGAAGCATTATCATTAAAGAACCCAAGGTTTTTGGATATTGAATCTTCAATTAATCTTGACCACCATAGACCATATTACAAAGCAGCGAGCGCAAATATTCATGGTGATCCAACTGGAATTTTTGAAAGTTTAGGAGCTCTACCATACGAAAATAAAGTAATTACTGGAGCAAGCAATATTGGATTAACTAGCCCCGCACAATCATTACTAATCTCTCTAAACATAATAACTACAACTATGCTGACGCACGGGAACACTATTGACTCTTTAGTAATCTGCAAAGTACTAGCTAAATATAGTAAAACTGTAGAAAATGAATTTATTGATGTAGAAAAGGAGATTCAGAATAGTTTAAACTTTAGCTGAAATCATAGTAATTCACATCTGACACATGTAGGCGAACTGCAAAAAGTGACTATAAAATTGAGATAACCCAGTTGGGTTATCTCAATAATATTCATGCTACAGACTTCTTCAACAGTGGCTTTAGTTGACCACGTACTATTTCACTAATACTTAGCTCATGAGTAGTAGCATATGCTTTCAGATATTCACACTCTCTTAAACCTAAATAAAAACTAAGCCGCACCTTCTTCTGTCGAAGCTTAAATTTTGGTCGGCCACCTATGGAATCTTCTAACTCTTTAAGCGTCTGTAATTGCATGGTTCCTCCCAATGTCAGCAATAGCGTCATAAACCCGATGATGAGCTGTACTAGTTTTATTTAATTGATATTCGCCTTTCTGATTATGGACATTGAGCAACCATTCTTCACCGTCACTGGCAACACGTTCAAACAAGGTTGTTGTTCTAATACTGTAAATAACAGGGCAATGAGTTAAAGCATGTTGCAAATAAGCATGAGCCTTAAGGTATTTCTTCTTATCAGTGAAGTTATTAATGATTATGACAATAGGTTTGCCAGATTCTTGAACGAAGTTAACGGTATCAACCGTTGCTTTTAAACTTCGTGTATCGGTAAGTGTTGGTATAACAATTAAGTCACCCATCCTAACTGCATGAGCAAGTTTAGGGTCAATGTTAGTACTGGTAGCACCAAAATCCAAAACAAGATCTCTGTTACCGCAATATTGCAAAGGTATACGCTTTAGCTTAGGCGGTATTTTTTTAGTGCGGCTGTTATCAATGGCCACAATGTCATTGGTCACACAGTCAAAACCTAAATAGATAGCAAGGTTTAAAGCTAACGAGCTTTTACCTACACCACCTTTAAAGGACGCTAAGGTAATTTTCATAATGGTCTTCTCCTACAGTTGGATTTGTAAAGAATCACGAATGTGAACTAATTAACTGTTAGAAAAAGTGGTACCGAAAAAGTCCCTTTTCGGTACCCTGTAAATTTCAATAACCCACGTAGTAATTACCTATCAAACCATATATTAAATTTTCGAATATTCACAAAGAAACCGTTCGGAGATATTAATGAAAACTTCATTTAAGTTTACTAATGCCAGTTTAAAAGCCATTCCTGCCAATGACAGTAATTCACGCTCAACCGATAAAGAATACAGCGATTCAGAGATAACATCGCTCAAACTATTGGTCGGAAAGTCAGGTAAGAAGCGCTATCTACTCAGATTCAGAGTTAATAATAAGCGTAAATCTATTAACATCGGTAGGTACCCAGAAATTGATGTAAAAGATGCCAAAGCGATAGCGCGTAAACATTTAACTAGCATTGCTAATGGTGTTGACCCAAAACATGAACGTGATAATCACAGAAATATGCCCACGTTAAATGAATTCTTTAACGACAATTATTTGCCCTATATCAAACAGAATAAACGCTCATGGGAAAAAGATGTTCAACGGTTTACTGACTACGTAAATAAACGCTTTGGCAATATCCCATATAACGAAGTTAAGGCAATCGACATACAACGATTACAGATGGATATGTTATCGGGAGAAGGATTTACCAAAGCCTATGCTCCGGCAACCTGTAATAGAACGTTAGCGTTACTGAAAACGATGGGACAGCAAGGTATCGCTTGGGGAATTATCGAAATCAACCAAGCCAATAAAATCAAATTATTAAAAGAGGATAATGTTCGTACCCGTTATTTCACTGTTGTTGAAATGCAAAAAATTATTAAACAAGCATTAAAGTATCACAACCCGTTTGCAGGAAGTTTTATCGCCTTATTAATGTTTACAGGCGTTAGAAAAATGGAATTGTTAACTGCTAAATGGCAACACTTGGATAAGGATAAGCGTAAGTTGTTTGTCCCCGTAACAAAGACAGACAAAAGCAGGGATATCTATCTCAGTGATCCAATGATGAAGATAATTTGTGCGTTACCTAAGCGGTCTAATAACCCATATATCTTTTCAAGTCTGATCACAGGTAAACATATTTCAGAGCCGCGTTGGGCTTATGACGTTGTACTTAAACGCGCAGGTATTAACCGTAAAGATGTGTGCTTTCATACGATCCGCCATAGTGTTGCAACTGCATTAGTAAGCAGCGGTAGGGATTTATTTGAAGTTATGGTTCAGCTGGGACATGCTAACATCGCCTCTAGTCAAAGATATTGTAAGGTTTCAGAGCATCGACAACGTGCGATTGGTCAAACGGTAAGTGACTTGGTTTCTATTTAACGGAAGTTATCTTTTTTAAGGTTAAAAATTAAGTCAAAAAAAATAACTGATCGCAAAATCAAACTAAAAGTACCGCTTATGGGCAGGAAACATCAGGGCAGTAACAGCGCTAAAATTAATCATCCCATTACACCATGTTAGCCACGGTGTAATGGGGTGTTTATTTTTTTTGTTTACTCAAACTTTAAGGTTTAAAGCATCCCTCGCGGTAAATTAATACTTCGAAGTATTCACTATTTGCTTTATTCTAAGTTTATCAAAAAAATTAATGAGACTTACAATGCCAAAAGGAAGTAAAACATCGATGTTCATAAGCTCAACTTGCTATGATTTGAGCCAAGTTAGAGCTGATTTAGGAAACTTCGCTGAGTCGATGGGTTTTGAACCTATTATGTCTGAAAAGAACTCATTCCCTATAAACCCTAGTGAAGATACTCTCAATAATTGTTTGGCAAATATAAAAAATAGAGCTGATATATTTGTACTTGTTGTTGGTGGACGCTACGGTTCTCTAACTGAAAATGGCAAATCAATTACTAACATGGAATATATGGAAGCTTGCTTTAAGGGCATACCAAAGTACGTTTTTGTGCAGGAAAGTATTCTTAATGTATTTCCACTGTGGAAAGATAATCCAAACGGAGATTTTAGCTCTGTCGTGGATAATCCTAAACTTTTTGAATTTGTAGCTGAGTTAAGAGAATCAGGCAATACGTGGGTATTTCCATTTTCAAATGCGCAAGATATAACATCAACTTTAAGGCAACAAATAAGTTATCTACTGGCAGAAAGTTTGGAGTATCGAGATAAACTTTACGAAAACAATAAAATTCTTAGTGATATAAGCGCTAAAGCCTTGCGCTTATATATAGAGCAGCCAACTGGTTGGGAATGGCTGTTTTTTGCCCAGCTTTTAAAAGATAATATTGATTTACATAGATATAAACAATTAGACACTGAATTAGGTATTAGCTACGGGGACATAATATCTATTGGTGAAGAAACTGATTGGTTACAAACAAGGTTTAACTGGATGACAAATATTATCCATCAAATGTCTGAAAGCTTGACTAATGGTTATGTCATAGCAATAGGTGAACCAGGTACTCCTTCAGATATTGAGCGCTTAATACATCTTGCTAAACGTTTAGGAGACGGTTATGAAAGTATTCTAGACTGGAAACTCCAATTTTTAAGAGTATCCGTCGAAAATGAAGATTTTGAATTATTAGTATCATATGCTGCAAAATTTGCAACGAATGCTATTCAAGAGATAAACGACTTTTTTAATAATACTTATAGCGACATAAAAAATATAATAAATAACATGGATAAGTATGAAGAAGGGGAACAAGTCACTTTAACTATGACTATAGGTGAACCTGATAGTGAAGATTTTCATAATGAAATGGAAAGATTAACAAAAATATATTGCTAAAAAATGTCTTTAACTCAATATCTAAATGTACTGCATTAGTATTGAGTTAAAGTTTTCCTAAATTTTATTTTTTATACTCAACTATAATTCTGTTGTTGATAATATCTCGACTAATTTCATAATCAGGATTCATGGTCGCCATTCGGTGAAGACCAATACCTAGAATACCCAATGTGCCGCTACCGCCTGCAAGAATACCTACAGTAGCAGCAACAGCACGACCCTCAGTAAAGATACGGCAACGCATTTTCTTAGATTCAATAATGCGCTCAATATCTTTAATTGTGTCGTTAATTTTTCCAGAGCAACCCAATAAAACAAATGATGATTTATTGCCAACTTCTTGTTTGATAAAACTTAAATCGATTGTGCTTAACTCTACTTCTTTCATGGTTACGTCCTTAACTATTAAAAGGTTTTTGTTATTAATGTGATATAGGGTTTAAATTATTCGGCTTGGTTGTCTGCATCGGCTTTAGCTCTCAAGCAAGCAATCTGAACAACGGCAGGAATAGTGACGCGATATGCAGGGCCAGCTATATCGGTAAGTGTCCATACCCCTGTAATAGCCCAACCAATTGGCCCAGCAAAAACAGAAATAGAACGAACAATGGCAATGTTGGTCGTAAAAGCTAATCCATGACCTAATAAAGCTTTGGCAACACCATTGGCAACTATCAGTGCTAATTTATAAGCAAGAATGCCATTGGTTTTTATAGCGAGTTGTATCGCTGATACTACAGCTTTAGATGTGAAGTCAGTGGTTTTAAGGTCTAATTCATCAATCAATTCTTTTAAGTCATCAGCTGATAATTTCTCAACTGCATCTTCAAAGAACTTCATTAATAAGTTGCGCTCCATTGTTTCAACTGAGGCTTTATCAGGGTGATTAACTTTCATCTTTTTACAAACATCTGTTAATACTTCACGGTATAAGATACCTTTACCGCCGCGAAACATACTCGCTAAAGTATTCGCACCATAGCACTGAATTTCAGCAGCAATATTTTTCCAATACTTGCTATGCTCAGGCTGAAACTCTTTATATTCATCGGTACTGGTTAACGCTTCGGTGTATCGTACTTCGCCGTCTTTATCAGTGATTAATGTTTCCACTAATACCGACAGTTCATCATCACTGCAATGTGCTAAAAAAGTTAAATCATTATCGTCTCGGTAAGCCATATCTGTTCCTCTTTACTTCAAGTTGTTTTGAACTTGAGTTAAAGATACACAGGCACTGCGACAGGGTTTGTCGGGCAATAAAAATAATTAAATTCTCTTTATTTACCCTTTATGTCAGCTATGACAAGACTTACAGCGTGATTTACTTATTTTCGTTAAATTATTTTTTTGAACCTAACCTGTCGGGCAAGATTGCGACAATAGCGTTCTATTAATAATGAAGAGACATTAAACAGTTATGGCAAGAGTAAAACTAGGAGAGCGATTAGCAATGCTACTAGCCAACCTTATTACGGGTGATAAAATTTACATTCATGATATCGCTGATAACTGTGATGCTAGTGTTAAAACCATTCAACGTGATTTGAAGTCACTCGCTTACCATGTGCCTATTAATACTGATAAAGGCTATTACTGGATGACCCCTGCAAACAAAGGACAATACAATCTTCAAGCGTTACGGCAGCTAATAACTACCTTAGGTTTAAGTGAAGAATTCCCGTCACTGGATAAGCGCTTATTGTCATACCTCTTACTGCCCGAAGATGAATCACCGTTTTATATTCAATCAAAAGCGCATGAAGGTAGTAGTGCTTATAGCGATATTTTTAAGCAACTTGCCACCGCTATAACTAACCGAAGTGTTATTGAGTTTTATTATCACAATCACCATTACCAACTCGTAGAGCCTTATAAACTGGTAGGTGATCATGAAAAATGGAACCTAGCGATGTGCTACCGTGATAACCTCATTTACCTGCGCATCAATGAAATCAGGTTTATCAAAGTCACAACAACGAAATATCGATATGAAGCATCAGTTGTTGAAAAAATTAAAGGCAATTCATTTATCTAAATACCATCAAAACCATAACAGGTGGATATTAAATCAAAAACACTACCTTTCTGGCATAAGTCAGTCGTCTTTAAAGAGTAAAAGATAACCAAACTATTTTTTTTTCATCTAAAGATAAACTCAAAATTACAATTTATGGATCATACAAATTTATCATCATAGAATTGAAATTAAGCTATTCAAATTGGCACTTAGATGGGTTCAGAACAAGTTTATAGGGAGTGGGAGGAAGAAGATCAGGCGGCAAATTTTTAAGCCGATTTAAACTACTTAAAATTCTTTGGTGTAAATTAAGGCAAACTTTAGCTAAAGGTTAATCAAATTTAGCTGGTTTTAAATACTGGTGATCGTACAGAATAATTCAGTGACAATAAGTTAACCAAGGCTATAACTCCTATCTTAAATCACAATAAAACCAAAATATTTAGAACCACATTGGCTAAACCATTTTAGTTAAAAACATAAAAAATCTGAGCTAACATATCAATAGAAATAAAATTCCCAAGGGAAGATTATAATAATATTTAACTAAATAATTTAAGTTATTTATTAATATCTAAATATATATATATCAATATCATTTAATATTATCTTATTAATTTAATTATCTTTTTTTTTATATTATATGAATATATTTATTAAAATTTATTTCTGATTTTATTTTCTTTTAATAATTAAATATAAGAAAAAAATAAAAATATTTAAAATTAATATTAAAGGCTAACCTTAACGGGTTAGCCGATTTCAAAGGGTTTCTGGTACTTTGGTGTTTTGGTTATCAGTCATTTAACTCTTCAACCAGATACCCAGCACAACCACCAACGATAGCACCAATAACTACCCCATGTATTCCAAAGCGAACACCAATAGCAGAGCCAGTAAATGCGCCTTTAATGGCACCTTTGCAAACAAGCTTTGGGTTACTAAAAAGTGGATCGCTTTGTCGGCGTGACTTTCTTCTGTTATTCGAACGTGATCTCAACGGTATAGACTCCCATAGCGTGATACTCAATAAAATTACCAATGAAGAGTTCGATTAGCTCGATGCCTTCTTTTTTGCTAAGCCAACCACCATAAAGGTGATAAACCTGTTTATCATGAAAGCAAACGTCAATCTCTTTGACTAACTCAGCGTGGGGACAGCCATGAAAAGCGAAGTCCGTAATATAAATGAGTTGGTAGTGATTGTTATACTTACACAGTCGTATTTCTACGCCGTGATAGCCACCGTCCTTAGCAGAATATTCAGGATCACGAAAATTCAGCACAATGGCCTCTGGTTCAGAATGTGGTAGTGATTTAGTTGGTCTTATGGAATTAATTTCCGTGTTAATTAATTCGTAGAATTTATCGGGCAGCGAAAAACACTGATCCTTATCAAAGTTAAGTTTCATAATAGTTACTCAGGCATCAAAATTAAACGGGGTACTTGAATCAGTACCGCTAGGATTATTACTTTTTGCTATTTCTACCGCTGGAAGGTTTAGCGTTATTTCTAGCCGTTGCTTTGTCATCAATAGGCGTTAACTTTTCAATGATGGCAACCTGTTTTGCTAAGTCAGGGTTAACCACATGCAAAAATAAACTACTTGGTGATGGCTGTATAAAACCAACTAATGGACAACGTAAAATTGCACTCAAAAATGATACGTTGTTGCTAGAGCCGCCAGATATTACAGGCTTAAATATTGATGATTTAAATGATTTAAATGATTTAAATGGTTTATCGGCTTCAATTTTTTCTAATAACTGAGCAATATCAGTCACAGAGACCCAACAACGACTGAATAAGCCCCCAGAAGCGTTAGTAGTAATACGCAGAAATTTAAGCTTTGATTTCACATTTAATGCTATTTCAAAACCAATTTTCCCTGTTGATTTGGTCGATAGTTTATCAGCTTCACCAATTAACACCGTTTGATAATTTTCATCAGCATTATCAGTACCAGCAAGATTTGCACTTTGATTTTCTTTATTTTTGTTAGCCATATCAGCTCCTTAATGTTTAGTATTTATAGAAAGGGTTAAGCCATCAGTAACAACAGCGCTAACGCGTCTTGCCTGAGGTTCATAGGAATATCACCGTCACAAACGGTTTGTATCAGTTGTTGTTTAGTCATCACTGATTTACCTCTATCGACAAAGCTGAAAGTTCCATATCAACAGGCTTGACCAGATATAAACCATTTCCTACATCGGTATAAATAATTAGTGAAAGTTGGTACTGCTCTTGAGATTGTGTTTCTAATATTTTCTCAACAAATTCTGGATTATCATCAGCAGCAATAACCAAAGACTGCGTTAAATCACTTAATGATTTCAGCGAAGCGTCAGTATCAGTGGGTGTTAAAATAACAAAGTGTGTGGTGTTTTCTTGCCAATAAGCTTGTGCGCTTTCAATTGTTCCAAATGGTTCAATCAATAACTCAACGACTCGTTTTGCTATTTCAAGCGGTAATGCTAATTGCTCTGGTGTAGGTAAAACATTTATCAGTTGCATAACAACTCCTAGAAAGTAAAAAGCCTATTCCAATGAAGGAATAGGCTTAAAAATTAAACGTCTAAGGATTAATATACGGTTATAACTTCGGTTAACTCAGGGTGTTGAATCGACGAGAGTTAAATTTAATCAAACAAAGTAGGTTGCCAGTTAATCGCATCGATACCGCATTCTTCAACCGTATCACCAAAGCTTTCACCAACAAGATTCCATTCATCTTAGGGTAAGGTTTCATAACGCATTAATTGCTCAAGAATACATTCTGCAATGGCATCATTACGTTCAATATGACAAATCACGATGCGATCATTACTACCGTAGATGATAAAACCAAAAGAGGGGATCAACTTAAAAGATTTCATGCAATTAGTGCGCATCAAATTACCCTGTGAGCAATGAAAGAAATTGCGCGGGTCGCTTTCACTGGCTTGAAGCTGTGACATTAACGAAAGGTGTGTTTATTGTTGGTTAATATCATCAGCCTCAGTATCAACGCTATTTACATATTTTCCATCAAGGCCGTATATTAAAATCATATCGTATGGCGTTGAAACGATATGGCCTATCCGCGTTATATCGGTAACTAAATTTTCGAGTTTTATGGTGTTCATTAAGGTGTGCCTAATGGGTTATAGGTTGATTATTGAGTTGTTCATCAAAATAAATCATCTTATATTCTCTTCCCATATACCCTTAGTTTGATTTTATCTGTATGCTCTATAAGTAATGGCTTACAAGGCTGTACTTAAAATCACATTGCCATAGCTATGTGATTTTATGTGGGGTTAAAGGGAAATGAAATGAGAGATGTTAATCCAAAATATATGGAACAAGAGGTATTCGATAATTCAACTGTTTCGGATGAAGATGTTCTTAGGTTGTTGGTCAATGAAATTAATGAAACGAAAGGCTCTCTAGATGACGTAATAAGTGCAAATGGTGGCACGTTATATATTGGTATCGACAGTGAATGGCAACGCATAGAAGGTAGAAAAGCAAACCATATTTTATGTTACACCGCAGCAGTCTATACCAAGGATAAAAATGAAACCTGTAAAGAGCGCTTATATATTGCTTATACTGAAGGTGAAAAACGTTCGCAACGTTTATCCCTAGAGCACTTTCTTGGTTATATCGTTCATCAAGCTAAAAAAGATAACATGATCGCGGTATGGCCTAAGAAAATTGTAGTTTTATGTCATTTTCTACGAGCAGATATTGTTAATTTTTCAGACTTTTGGTTCAACCAAAACAAGCATAGCGTAGAAGGTTTAAGAAATACTGTTGTAAGCCTTGGCTTACCTAAAAGTATTGTCAAAGAATTTAATATTGATGGTAATACCGACATGTTTTTTATCGGTGAAAACCGACGTGTTAAACGTAAAGCGCTTGTGTTAAAAGACTTACACCGTAAACCTCGCCTAGCTCATGTTAAATTCATCGATACCTTACTTCTTTCACCATTAACAAGTAAGTCATTAGAAAACCTCGCAGACTTAATTGATTTCCCTAAAAAGCCCATTCCTGAAGGTTATAGCATTGCTGATATGCAAACCTTTATGAAAGAAAAACCAAAAGAGTTCGAAGCATATGCGCTACGGGATGCGCAAATAGCTTTACGTTTTGGTATTCACATGATGAAAACAATTAAGCAAGAATTTGATCAAGATGGATTACCTACAACACTGGGAAGTCTTGGTGTTAGTTTAGTTAAAAAGAGTTTTACAAATGAAAAAGGCGAAGTGTGTAAGAAACGTTTCCGCGATGTTTTTGGTTTATACCATGAAAAAGTAGAATATTTCCATCATGCGAATCACAGCATTAAACACAAAGAGTTACTGCATGTAGATCCCGTTGTTGATACTTTCTTTAAACTGGCTACTAATGCTTTTAAAGGCGCGCATAACGTTGCTTATGCTATTGGTGCTACAGACAATGAGGTAACAACAGATCTAGATTTAACAGGTGCCTATTCAATGGGATTACTGGACTTGGCAGAGCCTGATTATTCACGACAATTTTTATCACGAAATGTTGATGATTTTAAAGGGCATGTACTGGGCTTTGCTTATGCTGAAATTGAATTTCCAGAAAGCGTACGTTATCCGACTGTTGCCTTTAGAGCAGGTACTAAAGGCTTATACTTTACGCGTAAAGGCACAGACTATGTTACAGCCGCAGAAATTGATTTATGTTTGAGGCTTGGCGCGTCTGTTAATATTTTAACGGGCTGTATTATTCCATGGAAGAACGACAACCGTTTCTTTGAACCTGTTATTAGTCATTTACGCCATAAGCGGCAAGATTTTGATAAAAAAACGACAGAAAATGAGATGTATAAGCTCATTATGAACAGTATTTATGGTAAGACAGGTCAAGGTTTATCAAATGCCAATGGATTCAATACGTTAACGTTAGAAAGTAAGAAAATACCACCAAGTGACATTACCAATCCATTCTTTGCAAGTCATATTACAGGACTTATTAGAGCCGTATTGGGCGAGCTTTTAAATAACCTCCCCAAAGATGTGAAACTGATTAATGCCATAACAGACGGCTTCCTCAGTACCATTAAGATAAAAAATCCAAAGAAGATCAAACCTCATGAAGTTGATATAACGGGATCACTTTGTCAGCGCTTTCAAGCGCTCGTTCATCGAGTTGACCCTAAAGCACACATGCTTGAAGTTAAAAGTCAGTCAAATCAGCTGATCTGCGGAAAGACAAGACTACATTTTACTATCGAGCCTCACCCTAAATGCCCAGAAAAAAAAGATTGGGTATTGGCTAAAGGAAATTTAAGTATTCCCCGAGAAGAGTTGCACGATGCACATAGTTACATTGCTAAGACTTACTTAAATAGAACACCTGATACTAAGATGTCAAACTCACATTTAATATCAACGAGAGAGCAGTGGCTAACAGAAAGTGATCTAATCGATTACCAGCGTGACATTCGGCTTAATATGGATTTTGATTTTAAACGACAGCCTTATAATCCACGTATGGTTAAGACCAAGTATGGTGCCTGTCTTAGCTTTGATACAAAGTCTTGGGGCACCGTTGAAGAAGGCCGCATAGCACGTGAGATATTTGATGTGTGGCGCGTTAATGATTGCATGACTACCGTTGAAAAATTCGAAGATTTTGAAGACTACTATCAATTACAATTAACTAAAAAGCATACCTCATTACGCCGCCAAAAGTTTGAAAATTGTGGAGATATTTTTATTCGGCTATTTCTAATTGCATACAAACAGGAGTTATATGGTTTAACTCATGATGGTACCGATAAAAAACTAGCTCAATGGTTAACGGATAATGGTTTCCCAAGAAAGGCCACCAATTTTACTTATGCGAAAAAAGCAGAAATGCCCCTTCATTGCTTACCCTATACGAAAAAAGTCATGACAGCCGTTAGGTTAATATTATCGAGGTTTACAAAATTGTCATTAACACCATTTTTTAAACCTGAGGCCTTAGATAAGGTGCTAGCTGATTTAAGCTATAAATGTTAATTGCTAGATAATAAAAAGGCCTAGTGGTGGTGACTAGGGCTTTAGGATTAAACGTTTACGTTTATTTATTGTAAATCTTCATCTTCGTCTTTAAGTAATTCATTCCAATCAGGTTGATAAAATGAATTTGCTTCACATGCATCCACAATTTTTTCAACTTCTTCCATGATAATTGCTCGTTTTCTTTCATCATGTTCAATAATGTTGATGATCATTGCAGAATTATTATCTCTGATCATAACCCCTTTAGAAGACATTGAAGCCATAGCGATCATCGAGTCTTTCACGAAACCAGTGTACGGAAAATATACTTTCTTAGCCATTTGATTTACTACCTATAATTAATGAGCTTGAATAGCTCAAGTCGTAACACACCACCTGTTACTATAAAAATTTAACCTGAACATTCAGGTTGCGATTAAGAACATCATTGCTCTCAATTAGTAAGGGTGAATAATGGTGAATATTTTACTGATACATACTCACTTGAAACCTAGGCGACTATCAAGCTGCTGTTATTATTGAATTAATTAAAAAATATGGACACGTTAAAATTAATTAACGTGTCCCTACTAACAAAATAAATTTTACTTAATGGCCTAATAATTCAGTAGCAACTGCTTCTGAAGTTTCCAATAAAGTGTCATCTTGATATTGGAGGTATCGCTCAGTGACTTTCAATGACCCATGGTGTATCAACTTGCTAACAGTCAATAAATTTTTACTTTTTGAATAAGCCAGCGTACTAAAAACTCGACGTAAATCATGATTATGTAATTTACTAATATCATGACCAAGCGGCAACATTCTCGCTTGTACTCGTTCATAACAGGCACGAGGATAACTAATATGATGCTCAACGTTACGCGATGACGGAAACAACCACTCGTTAGTAGTTCGCTGCATACGGCGCTTAACTATTTCAACAGTGAAAGAATTTAACAGTAAAATTTGTGATTTCTGTGACTTGGTTTTCGGCAAGATAATAAGTTTATTATCTAAATTAATGTCACTGACTTTAATACGTATTAGCTCACCAATACGCCCACCAGAGCCAAGACAAAGCAGTAAAGCATCACGAGGTACTTCACTCGTATCTGCTTTGCAACATTGGATAAACGGCTGAATCTGATACGGCAACAATGTTTCAGTTCGGGTGTTATCGCGATTAAACTGCTTCCACGTTATAAAAGGGTTAACGGGATATGCGGCTGACTCAACTGCAAATCGTCCTATTTTACGGGCAATAGCAGATAACCTATCAACCGTTGAATAGCTTAACGTATCAAGCTTCTCTTCAATGAAAGAGTCAATAAGTGACGGCGTTATTTCATCAAAGCCTAAATAACCAAAATAAGGACGAATGTGTTTCTCTAATTTGGATAACTCAGGTTTAGTATTTGTTTGCCGTAATTTCATATTGGTCATATATGGACCATCAATAATATCGTTGATAGTGTCATAATCAGCACCAAAACCATCACTACTGCGGAGTAATAATTTAAGTGCTTTTTTGCGCATCGCTTTAACACTGTGTAAGAGAACACGACCTATTTTTTTATTCTTTCGACGACCACGTTCGGAATAATTCAAATAAAAGGTCTTACTGCGCTTACCAATGCGGCATAGTAAATGCGGATTTTCTTTATCCTGTAACCAAACATCTTCTTCATCATGTTGATAATTCCTTACCAACGTATTTGATAGTTTTACGATGATGTAACTCATTATTGTTAACTCTTTCAGGGAACCTGAGAGTTACGGGTGAATTTTGATGAATAATCTGATAAGTTATGTTTCATCAAGCAGTTATAAGGATGTTCTCGTTGTCACACCTCCCTTTAAAAAATGCATTTCAAGCCGTTCTTTGGCTCATTGAAAAAAGTCACAATATTCCAGCGGAAGAAATCAAAGGTTGGTGGAGCTGTTCGCAAAACCATGACGGCGCAGAGTGGCCTGACTATCCACTCATTGTTCAAGCGCTTGGTTATGATTATTTTGAAAACTCGATTTATAGAGGTGTTACCAATTCAATCAATCTTTCTAATGAGTTTGACGGTGATACCCTAATAACAGAGAACAACGAAGTCATAACTCAAGACCGTTATGTTGATGAGTCGTTAGGTGAGCAAATAACGGCTTGGCTTAACTATGAAACGGATAAAGAATTATCAAGGTATGCTCACACAGACCTTCAAAGAAAAGATGAAGATTATGTGGTAACTCAAAACTTACCCAAAACAGGTGTTGTTAAGTATCTTGATTCATTGACCAACGAAGCATTTCTAGATAAAGCCGCAACGCTATGTAAAAAATTAGATAATCAACCTTCAACTATTAATGGTCAGGACGTTGAACATGAGCCTAAATCGTTAACCCTTGCTGAATTAAACGCACTTGCTCATGTGGAATTATTGCTTTGGTTAATGGACGGTGATGTACAGGCCGAAGGGTCACCTATAGTTGTTCATTTGAAAAGTGAATTGCAGAAAAAAGCTTCTTCAACAGCAATATATCAACCATTAACACCTGAATTATGGCGACGAAGACCTGTACCTCATTACGAAGTTGATGCATTACATTTTGGTGAAAGTCATAAACTATATTTTACACAACAAGTGCTACAAGGAAATGCCGAGTTAGGTAACACGCTTCAAGCAGAGCATGAATTTTGGTTTAACAACATACGAATAAATGAAGAATCGTTTATACGTAAAATTAATCCGTTAATCACTCGCTACTTTCCTATTCCAGAGACCGCTTCAATGAGGTTGCAGGGTAAGCACTACATTATTAATTTCGGGAATGATGTAGATGTAAAAGTTAAGGCAAGTATTGGGTTAACAGCATTAAAAGTGTTGATACTTCATACCAATGCAAAATCAAACGATAGTGAAGGCATCACAGCGCAATTGTTAGATGATTTGAAAAATGTCTTATTAATGGGGAAATCACTAGAAGAGTACTATGACGAAGTTTATAAAGCTGAGGATTATCATCAAGAAACTGATGAGTATAGTCATGGTATTAACACTCAAAGAAGTATTGCGAACCAACTCAAAATTAGAGTTACTAAAGATAGATTAAGGAAAGCAATCAAGGATTATTGGTTAATCAAAAAGTCTGAAAATTTAAAACTAAAAAACCAATATGGACATATAAAAGTTCTAGCATCTCGGTTATCGAATATAGACAGTGATAACGATATCACCCCTTTAATAGATGAGTTGATTAGCACTAAACACAGTGATTCAAAACGTTTAAAGATACTTGATACGGTATTATCCATAAACAATGAGGATGACCAATTAAACAATGAGAAAAAATCGTTACGTAATAAATTGTGGAAGGGTCTTACTACAGCTTTAGATAACATCCAATATGACTGTCCGCACCTTTATTACCATATCAGAGGTCTAGGAGCAGGCTCTTTATCAGGTGCAGCCCGTCAACATCATGGCAATACATTGATATACCAAACTGAACATCAAATACAGTGGGACTTAACCAGTCTTGATACAGGGAAGTTATAACCAATGATGACACAAGCACAATACCTAAAATTAATTAATAACCATTCGTTTGAAGATTTAGTCGAATACTCGAACCAATTTGATCTATTTAAAATGATGGGTGTTAGAAGAAAGGAGCTAGTTCATTCCAATATTTTAGCCGCATTTTTTACGCCATCAGAGTCACACGGATTAGGTCATAAATTTGTCAATGAATTTCTAAAGCAGATACCAGATAAAACTTTTTGTGGCGATGCTATTTCTTCTACCACGCTGCAAACAGCCATCGGTGGTAACGTGAGAGTATATAGGGAACTTGAAAACATTGACTTAGTTCTCGAATTTCCAGAGATTAAACTCGTTATAGGTATTGAAAACAAAATTTGGGCTGATGAACAAGAAAAACAACTTGAAAGATATCAAGAAATTTTAAGTAGTAGATACCCAAGCTATACCACAGCACTTATTTTCTTAGCGCCAAATAGGAGAGAGCCAACAACCCATAATCCTGAATTAGAAGTGCCTATTTACTGCATGTCGTATGCACATATACTCAACTGTTTGTCTGACGATAACATTATCAATGCACCATTAAGTGCCAAAACATTTATTTCACAATTTAATGCACATATCGAAAAATACCTATCAAGGAATAAGCACATGGACGAATTATGTTGGCAAATATTTAAAGAAAATGAAGAAGCTTACGGTTTAATGGTTAAATCGTATTCAAAGTGCATTTATAGAAAAATTGAAGAGCAGTTTACCGAAATACAAGAGAAGCTTATTTCTGACAGTATGTTTAATGATTTCAGAGACAAAATTGAATTAGACTTCACCCCTAAAGCGGACGGACGACACCATATAATATGTGATCTTGATATTAGATTAACAAATTGGCCTGATAACATTGCAATCCGTGTATATAAATGGACTTGGATGGGATGCTTTGTATACATCAAAAAGGCAAGAGAAGAAGCGGTGAAAAACGAATACCCTGCTACACGTAATTTACCATTCGCGCCTGTAAAATATTTTGAAGATGAACAAATATCATATTTTTCTGAGTTAAGTGCTGAAGCTAGCATGGCTGCTAGAAAGATCACTAGCAAAGGCAATGAAATAACAGAGATAGATATAGCTTTTACTCTTAATAAAATTAAAGAGCTAATTGACAATACGAACGAGATGTTAGGCCATAAACAGCTTTTTTAAAGCGCGCATTAAACAAAGGAAAATAGAATGAGAAATACTGTTATCAGTTGCATTATCACAGCAATTTTATCACTTGCCATAGGTTATATATTACATTTACAGGCTAATAAAATTAATAAACTAGATTTATATGTCGCTTATGATAATGACTATATATCAAAGCCCAAATTTCCAAACTCAAATATCGAGTTGAAAGTAAAAAACATAGATAAAGAAAAGCTTGGTATTCTAACAATATCTTTAGTTAATTTTTCAAGTAAGCATTATGAAAAGCAAGACCTTTCAATAGATGTTAAACCTGATAAGTCAGATCAAATTGATGTGTTAACTTATTCAGCTAAAGGGCAGAATAATAAATACGATATTGTAAAAGATAATGCCCCACAAAAAGATATTATAAGTGAAGACGGTATTTATAAATTTAATCTCTTGGGGGTTTA
>JAOPTQ010000037.1:0-583 GCA_051531915.1 Colwellia sp.
TTCCGTTAAACAGGTCAATTAGCGCATCAAGCCTGTTAAACCCTTGTTTCTTCACCGTTGATAAATAACTTCTTAATGAACAGAAGATATCACCACCGTCTTCTGAGCGGAAACAGCCTGATATTTTTTGTTTTAACTTGGTCATTCTAATATCTCTTTCAGCTAAGTTATTATCAAACGGCAATGAGAAGTTAACCATAAAAGCGAGTACTTCGTTTTTATGCTCAATGAGACGATTCAATAAGTTATGACTCTTGTGCTTTTTTACTCTGCCACGTTTTTTCAACTTAGGCGCTTCAATTGTGGGGACTTGTTGTTGTGCTTCAAACACAATCCCATCGTAATAATGCTCAAATCCTACTATCTGAGCTTGAGTCAATGCAGAATGCCCCAAAGCGTTAGCGTCTTCTACCGCAGCTTTAATGCCGAGTAAGCAATCTTTCATTTTCGTCGCCCAAGCCTGTTGATACTGCTCTTCAACAAAGGTTAATTCACGTAAGTGGTGGGCATTACATAAGACATGTTGGCAGTTATAGCGATAATAACTCATCCAATGATCATGTACCGCATAACCTTGATAGTC
>JAOPTQ010000038.1:0-83471 GCA_051531915.1 Colwellia sp.
ACCCATTTCATCCATCGCTTCTTTACCGCGTTTTTTGTGGATAAAGTAATACGTTAACTTCTCATTTGAAGCAACGTGAAGCCAATTAAGTTTTGTTTTTACACGTAAACCTGTTTCATCAAAATAATTAGTGGGGCTTGCTAATAAGGTCGTTTTGAGATATTCGGTGAACTTGGATAACGCATCAGCCCCTCGCGACAGTACATTTTTAATCGTGCCTTGGCTCAAGTGAATATTAAATAAATCCTGAAACATTTCTTGAGTACGTTGATATGGAAGTAACTGGTATTGGTTAAAATAAGTGAGGATAGCTTGAATGTTTGTGCCATATTGCGCACCTTTGCCAATACCGTCAGGGAACGTGGCTTTGCTGTTTTTACCACACGTTTTACAGTGTTTTATGTGAGCTTGATGTTCGGTAACTTGTAAAGTAATGGGCGGTAAATCAAATGTTTGTCGGCGCTCTACATCAATAACAGGCGCATGAGATAAATCAGCACAGCAGTGCGTACACGCCGTGATATCATGTTTCTCGACAACATCAGGCTTGACTACCATTCTCAAAGTTTGACCTTTGTGACCCCGTTGACCGCCAGAAGGTTTTCCTGTTTTTTTACGTAAACTTTTAGGCGCAGGTTTGGAATAACCATCACTTGAAGGTGGCTTACTGCTGTTGTTACTATTTTTGGCTAGCTTCCCTTTAAGGACTTTTACTTCAACAGTTAGCGAGTCAACTTGCTTGGTAAGCGAGCTTACTTGTTGTGTGAGCACATCAATTGTTCTTGCCTGCGCACGGGTTATCTCCCAAAGTTGATTTATCAACGTTTGAGCATCGTCGAGGTTGGTGGCTTGAGGCGCTTTGTCATTCATACTGCTATGATAAGGCCTCAAAAGGATCAAGCAACTCGATCCTTTTATATTTTGAAAATGATTTTATTTAGGCTGAGTAGTTACGATTATTGTAAATAAATAGTAAATGAGAAATAACTTATTCTCGAATAATGCCCACTTATACCATTAATACCAGTAAGTTAGTGGTCAACTATTAATGAGGATAAATTTTCAAGAACAAGGCGATTGATAAGAAACTTCCTTGAAGCTATGTATTTGTCCGCTTCACAAGATAACCAAACACCTCATTTTGAGCTGCTTGGATATTTTGGGGCTTTGTATATGTATTAGTGACCTATATGTTTATCTAAAAATATAGCTACCTTTTTATATAAATTATAAATATTTTCTTGATCCCTAAACCCATGGCCTTCGTAATCTTCAATAATAGATTCGTAAGGGTAATTCATACCCTCAAGTTTATCCGTTAGTAAGTCATAGTTTTTAATAGGCACACGTTTGTCCATTCGACCATGAACAAGCAATAAAGCTGCTTTTAATTTATCTAAATGATATATCGCTGAGCGTTCTCTAACAAACTCTTCATCATAAGCATTCCAAGCCTCTTCTAAAAATTTACGACCTGATTTATGTAGACGAGTATCAGACTTATCTTTTTGAACCGCTATATCATAAACGCCAACATAAGGAATGGCACACTTATATAAATCAGGTTCTTTAACAACTCCCATCATTGCAGCATAACCACCATAACTTGCACCATAAATACATACTCTGTCTTTATCGACAATTCCTTGTTCAACAGCCCAATTAATACTATCTGTTAAATCGTCTTGCATTTCCATACCCATTTTACGGAAATGATCATATTCAAACGCCTTACCTCGACCGCCAGAGCCGCGATAATTAACTTGTATAACAGCATAACCTAAATTTGCAAAATATTGTGCCTCAGGATTAAAACCCCAACTATCCTTCACACCATATGGACCACCATGTACAACTTGCACTAAAGGTAAATGTTTACTTTTCCCCTTAGGTAACGTTAAATAACCTCTAATCTCTAAACCATCACGGGCAATAAAACTAAAAGGTTTCATTGCGGCCATTTGTTTAGGATCTCTATCAGGCGCAGTATTTAATAAAAAACTAAGTTTATTAACTTCTCTATCAAATAAATAATAAGTACCCTGTTTTAGATCACTATACACAACAACTAATAACTTTTTCTTATCTTTTGTACTATTAATCACCCGAACAAAATCATTTGGAAAAGCTGCGGATAGTGATTTGAAAAGCTTAGTATCAGGATGATTTTCATCAATAAACTCTTGAATTAAATAACCAGGTTCTCGAATTATACCAATAAGGCTCGGATTATTTGGGTCTAAATCATAAATATAATTTTCAATGGTTGCATCACCAGACAAATCTAAAACATTACTCATTTCTTTCGTTTTTGGATCATATAATTGAATTGATGTCCCCGTATTTATATAAAGTTTTTTAGCATCTTTAGTAAAAGAAATAGGTCTAAAAACCCCTGATTTTTCATCCCGTTTATCAATAAGTTGCCATTCTGCATCATTACTCATACGATGATAAATAGTAGTAATTCTTTGCCCTTTTTTCTTATCGTAAGTTGTTCCAACGGACAACCTAACTGTTTGGTTATTATCAGTGTATAATCTTCCATATTCTTGTTTCGTTTTTGCGACACGCACTTGACGACCATTGTAAACATTCATTTTATATATTGAAGAAAACTTAGAGTCTATAATATCAATCAAAATATGTTTATCATCATCTTTAAGCCTATCGACTATCCGAAAATTTGATACCCCTCCAGAGGCTTTTCCTGCTCGGGCTTCAGTTGGAAGCAACTGTCTTTTTTTGCTGCCATCGGCATTAGCACTAAATAAAAAACCAGTAGCTTTAGCTTTTTCTAAAGGACCTACTTTATCAATCATTGAAGCATAAATACGATCATCATTTAACCAACCGAAATCACCAACTTCAGAATGACTGCCAAAATTCATAACAGAAATAATTTTATTGTTTTCAGCCAACATTACAGCAAGTTGCATGTTGTCTTTAATTTTCACTTTAGCAGCTAAATACTTGCCCGTAGGTGAAATACTCAACCTATTAATTTCTGAATATTTAAAAAAAGTTTCAACTGGTAGTTTTACTGTTGTACTTGCAGCATAAACAAAGCTTATTAAACATTGAAACACAACAAGCACTGTTATTATTTTACTAATCAATTTTTTTATTAAAAACATATATTATCTCTCTCCATCTATGAGATATAAAATAAAAAAGCAGCGTTAACTGCCTTTATATAAAGTAACTTTGATTACGATTAAAACGTATAGCGAACCTCTACACCTACTTCACGTCCAATAGCAACACCACCATACTGGAGGCTATTATAATATGGCCATGAATCATGAGATGGGTCTTTTGGAGCTCTTTCATTAAGTAAATTAACAACTTGTAAGTTAACCGATAAGTCTTCTGTAAAGTTATAACTACCTGTTAAGTTAAATGTAATATGTGGGTTTAATCTATCCACATTACCGTAATTTTCATGATCTTCATCTGAATATTCAACTGGTTGTTCATAAGCAGGAATAGAGCCAATACGACGACCACTTAACACTAAACTCATGTCATCCATTGTCCAACTAATTGCACCATTCACAATTGAACGAGCATCGTCATTCCATGCTTTATCTCTATCGTTTTCATTAGTGTCTTCGTTAGTTGATTTGTAAACCATTTTAAGTACATGAGACCAACCTAATCTCGCTTCAAAATCACCGTACTCAGTTTCAATTTGATAACCAATAGATGCATCTATCCCTTCAATGCTATGTTCCGCAGCATTAATTGAAGACGTATTAACCGTATCTAATTGGCCTGGGTCAATATCATCCGCACCAGTACGAGAAATTTGACTATCAACTTGAGCACAAAAACTACCATTTGGATCTCGATCCTCTAACCCAAATTTACAGTTATAGGCATCATCAAGTAAGCCCTGTACACTTTCTGAAACAACAATTTGCTCAAGCTCAATTTTGTACCAGTCTAATGATATATTAAATTCCTCTGTTATATCCCAAACAATACCTACACCGTAATTATCACCCTCTTCCTCTTTAAGAGTTTTTGAACCTGCACTAAAGCCTCGGATTGATGTTGCATCACAAAAATCTGAGTTTGGTTGAAACTCTCCATCACCATCGTAATCAATTTCACATTTAATCCAATCTCGGGAAGGGCTATAATAGCCTGAATTTTCGGCAAATACACGATGCATATCCGGAGCACGGAAACTTTTGCCCCAGTTAGCACGAAGTAAAATATCGTCACTTGGATTATAAGTAAAACCAATTTGTGGCGTAAAACGCCCCCCTACTTCTGTTGTGTCATCATCATATTTATCATAACGACCAGCAAATTTCACATTAAAATTGTCTAATACTGGTACATCTAACTCAAAGCCAACTGCATAACGTGAACGATCACCTCCACCGCCAGTACCTGTTAAATTATACCAACCTTCACCCTCGGTATTTAATGTACGCTCATCAGGTGTTAAGGTATAACCTTGTTTATTCCATTCTGCAACAACAGCAAAAAAAGCTTCGCCAGCAGGTAATTCAAAAGCTGAACCACTTAAAACAAAACTAATATTATTAGAATAAGAGTCTGAAACTATTTGTTGTTCTCCTACAAGTTGATCTAAAAGACTTGAATCAACTGGGTCATATAAACCAAATGTTCCTGTGCCATCAGGTAAATCAAAACCATAAGAGCCAGTACCGAAGAATAATGGGAAGACTTCTTCCTCTTTAAACCAATCTCGTTTTGAATCTGATGTAGCTTCACTGCGGCTAAGTACAAATTCATAATCGTAATCATCAAATAATGTACCTTTGGCACCTACATTTATAAATACTGAAGTTTCTTCAAAGCTTGAGTCTTTCCAGCCTAGCTCGTGTTGATTGAATTGACGTTGTTTTAATACGTAGTCTAAATCACCATAATTACCTCCCTCAGGCCCCGCAAGTTCTAAGACATACTCGCCAACCCAGTGGTTACCAGATCGCACTAATGAATCTTGGCTAGAAAATAATACATCAGCAAATAATTCTGTATTATTTCCTAGTTGGTATGTTCCATTAACATAACCTGAAATAGTGTCACGCTCATTACGTAAAGTACGTTGACCAGAGAAGTCACCACCACAATAATAACCACGCTCTTCACGGAATGCATAGTCAAAGCCTGATTTGGAATCTGTACAAGCTTGCTCACCTGGATCTCGGTATGTATCAGTAAAGGGATCAAATTTCAAAATAGCACGGTCTAAATAATCATGACCTGACGGCCCATCATCTACAGAATCTAACCAATCACGTTCAGATGCAAATACAGGGTCTTGAGTATGGTATTCTATAGCAGCAGTCAAAGTGTAATTATCACCAGAAGTGCCAGTAATTACTTGGAGACGATTTTGAGCACCCCCACCTTCTGTAGCACCACTTCGCAAATAGTTTATTGTTGTATCATTTACATCGGTTTTAGTAATAATATTCATTACACCTGCAACAGCATCTGAACCATATACTGCCGAAGCTCCACCAGTTACAACCTCAATGCGCTTAATTGCTGCAAATGGAATTGTTGATAAGTTAACAAAATTCGACGAACCATTATATGGACGAGGATAATCAGCCATACGGCGGCCATTTATTAAAACTAATGTTTGATTAGTACCTAAACCTCGCAAACTTACAGTTTGAGCATTTGGTGTAAAACCACCTTGAGCCCCAAACTCAGCACCTTGAACAGTACCTGATGCAGAAGTTAAATCTTTTAATGCATCATAAGCAGTAGAAAAGCCTTTATCACGCATTTCTTCAATATCTATAACAACAATAGGGCTAACGGTTTCTAAATCAACTCGCTTAATGCGAGAACCTGTCACCTCGATTTTTTCAACTTCTTCAATTTCTTTTTCTACTTTCTCAACGTCATCTACGGCAAAAGTGCTGAAGCTACTTACTGCTCCAATTAAAAGTGCACTTTTTACACATATAGCGAGTTTATTTAATTTTCTCACGGTAAAACCCCTAATATTATTTATAATTATATCTTTGTTTTTTTATTCAAAAAACAGACTCGTACATTGTTGCATAAATGTAAATTAATGTAAATCAATGTAAACTCTGTGAATATTGTAAGTAAATTAGAAATAACTTATTCTCAAATAATGCCCACTTATACCCTTTGAAAATTGCATAAAAAAACTCCAAGCTACATTACATAACTTGGAGTTTACGACTTTTTATTATTGACATTACAGAGCGTCAAATAAGACGCTAACCGTTATGCCATAAAGTCAATACCTTCTTGAATATCTGCTTTTAATGTATCTAACATATCTTGCTTCGCTTTTTCTTCAAAAGCACTTAATTCACCGTAAGTTAAAATTTCACTAACACCATTTACCCCTAAACGTACGGGTTGGGCAAAATATAGTGCATTTTCGCCGTTACCTGCAACATAGGCATAGTCAACCACATCTTCGCCTTGTAAACCTTTCACTAAAGACATACAAAAACGTGCCGCTGCAGCCCCCATAGATAAGGTAGCACTACCGCCACCCGCTTTTGCAAGTACAACTTCAGTACCGGCATTTTGAATGCGCGGTGTTAATGCTGCAACTTCTTCCTCGGTAAATTCAACACCTTCAACTTGAGAAAGAAGCGGTAAAATAGTGGTGCCAGAGTGACCACCAATAACAGGCACTTTAGTTTTTGCAACATCTAAGCCTTTAAGCTCGGCAACAAAAGCTTCACTACGAATAACGTCTAAGGTAGTAACACCAAATACTCGCGCCGCATCATAGGTACCGGCTTTTTTAAAGACTTCTGCAACAATAGGTACCGTACCATTTACTGGGTTAGTGATAACACCCACTAATGCTTTAGGACAGCTAGCAGCAATACCTTCTGCTAATACTTTAATAATACCGGCATTAACATTAAATAAATCAGCACGGTCCATACCTGGTTTACGCGGCATACCGGCAGGAATTAAAACAATATCAGCACCAACAAGTGCACCGCTAAGATCATCTCGACCAAAACCTGCTACTTTGACATCAGTAGGGATATGAGATAAATCGACTGCCACACCAGGAACAACAGGGGCAACATCATATAACGATAACTCAGAACCGGCTGGTAATTGAGTTTTTAATAATAAAGATAACGCTTGACCAATACCGCCTGCGGCGCCTAAAACTGCTACTTTCATGTGATCTCTCCGAGATTTTAATAGGGTTTAAACTAATTATAATTTTATTTACACTTAACTTATTATCAATATTTGAATCATGATTTAAATCAATATTTGAGTAATTACTTAAATTATGGTGCCGAACGATATAATATCAACAACAAAAAACAATTATTTTTAAGTTATTGCATGATACCGTATAATATTAATTAACATAAACTCAACTTTAGTATTAATTTATACCAAATAAAAAGGTTTTAGTAACAAACAATGAACGGACAACAAAAACAAGAAGCATTAATACAAGCATTTAAAGAGTTACTAAAACAAGAGCAATTTGGCTCTCAAGGTGAAATTGTTGATGCGTTAAAAGCGCAAGGTTTTGACAATATTAGTCAGTCAAAAATATCACGTATGTTAAGTAAGTTTGGCGCGGTAAGAATTAGAAATGCGCGTCAAGATATGGCTTATTGCTTACCTGCTGAACTTGGCGTTCCTACTGCGCAAAGTCCTTTAAAACAATTAGTGTTAGAAATAGAACATAATAATGTCATGATTATCATTCAAACAAGCCCAGGTGCAGCACAGTTAATTGCTCGTTTACTGGATAGTTTAAGTAAAAGTGATGGTGTTTTAGGCACTATTGCCGGCGATGATACCATTTTTATTGCGCCAACTGATGTTAGTCAAATTCAAAAAACTATTGCAAAATTAGAAACCTTATTTTCTAAAAACTTGCATTAATTTATGTTAGTTTTTGTGCAGCACTTTTATTATACTTGCTAATAACAGCTTAGCTGTAACAGGTTTGGCTATATGAAGATTCATACCGGCACGTAAACTTTGTTGTTTATCTTCTACCCGCGCATGAGCAGTCATGGCAATAATAGGTAACTGTGCGTATTTATTTTGTGTGCGAATATTTTTAGCCGCGGTTAAACCATCCATGATGGGCATTTGTATATCCATTAAAATAACATCAAAAGTCTGTATTTTTAATAAATCTAAAGCACATTGACCATTCTCAGCAATAACAACATCGGCCTTCATATTCAATAACAATTCTTTGGCAACCAGTTGATTAACTAGGTTATCTTCTACTAATAATACTTTTACACCCTGTAAATTTTTATCATTACTTTGCTTGTTATCTCTACTCGGCACAGGTGAATTAGCTTTATTTTCTGGCGTATTGACTAAAGCATTCTCTTTTAAAGAGCCATCTTTTAAAGCACTTACCTGTAAAGCGCTCATTTTTTCCTTGATAATGGGTTTATCAATTTTAGAAGGATCTAATAAAAACAGCTTTATTTGATCAAGTGAATATCGATAAATTGGTGTATCGAGCAATAAATACGGAGTTGATAATGAAGCTAAATGGGCGCTCGTTTTATCACTAAGCTCCGCCATAGCTGATTGACAAAGTGCAATTAAAGTGATCTGTTGTTGCCAATGCTCATTTAATAAGTTTGAGCTTTCGCTTAAAGATAAATGTTCTTCTATTACACTTTCAGCTAACATCAATACAACCGGAGCATCAAATTGTTGACTATTAAGATCATTAACACTGTTAAATTGATGCAAATTCCAGCCCAGAGCGGCAACGGTATCAATAAAAGTAACAGATAATTTTTGTTTTACCGTACACAACGTAACATCGGTTAAAAACGCATTGGTTAAACAAGATTTTTTAGTAGGCTCAACAATAGTAAACGGCAGAACAAAACTAAACTCACAGCCTCTTCCTAATTGACTCTTTAAGGTTATTTCACCGCCAAGTAATTTAACTATTTGTTGGCAAATGGACAACCCCAAGCCAGAGCCTCCATATTTTCTAGTCATTGACTCATCAGCTTGCGTAAATGCCTCAAATAAATTTTCTTGATTCTCTGGGGCAATACCAATGCCAGAATCAACCACGTTAAAACGCACTAAAGCATTAGTTTCACTTAACGCGATAGTATCAATTAATAATTTCACTTCACCTTGTTGTGTAAACTTAATGGCATTATTTAATAAATTAGCAAGCACTTGAATTAAACGCATTTCATCACTTTCAACACACGTTGGTACTTGGGCATCAAACGCAACCTGCATGGTTAGTTTTTTCTCTTCTACAGTCACCACATTAAGATTCAATGCTTTATTAACAATAGCGGCTAAATTAACCGGCTCTTTAGCAATTATCATTTTTCCCGCTTCAATTTTCGATAAATCAAGTAATTCATCAATTAAATGCAGCAATGAACTTGAGGCGGTTTGAGCATTAAGCAAATAATGCTGCTGACGAGAGTCTAATAACGTTGTTGCTAATAAATCAATCATGCCTTTCATTGCATTAATAGGCGTTCGTATTTCATGGCTCATATTTGCCAAAAATTGAATTTTAACTTGGTTAGCGTATTCAGCTTGGTTTTTGGCTTTTTCTAGCACGGTTTGAATTTTTTGCTGCTCGGTTACATCACGCAGTATGATTATAGTTCCTAAAATTTCTCCGGCATCATTAATAAACTGATTACAATAACTTTGATAGCTATATTCACCGGCATCAAACAATGTTTGTTGAGGATAGTTGTCATGCAAGCTCCGGTTAACGTCTTTAATTTTATTAGCTAACGCTTTAGGCATAAATTGACTTGCTTCATGACCTAACATATTGCTTTCTTTTAAGTGTGTTAGTCGTTCAAATTCCCTATTACAGCCCATTAATAAGCCTTGAGGATCATTAAAAATTATAAACTCTGGCAGCGCATTCATTACTGATCGTAATAATACGTAATCTCGTTGATGTTTTTTACTTGATTCTTGCAGTGCTTTTGTTTTTTCATTAACACGGTTGTCTAATATTTCATTTTGATCTTTCAATTGCTGTAATAAACTGCGGTTTTGCGCAAAAATATCTTCAACTAACTCGAACCAATGTAGCCAGTCAATATTGGGCTTTATTTTTCCGGGATCTCCTTGTGCACAATACTCTATATGTTGAATAAACTCAGTAGTGGGTTTAATAAAGCTGCGTTTAGTCATAAAGTTAACTAACATCAAAAAAGCGAGTAATCCGATAAAAAGCAACATAAAAATAAAAACAAATCGATCTTGAAGCGGTGCTGTAAAATTTTCATAATGCTGATATTTTAATAATGTCCAGCCATTTACCGCTAATGTTTGCTTTTCAATGAGTAAATCATCAATACGAACAGAATTTTCTAACAGAGTTAACGATTGAGCCGTTAACTGTTTTAAGGGGTTAGGCAGTAATTTTTGCCAAGAGGCATTAAATAGTAAAGGATTTCTATCGGCTTGCTTAAAAATCAACACTTGGTTTTGTTGGTTAAATAGCACCATCGCTTGGTCAGGTGATGTTAACTTAGGAAGGTTTTTATGTAATAACGCTAAATTAATATCAATAACCACAGCGCCAAGTAATTTTTCACTCCTAAATATCCCCTTCCCTAAAGAAGAATTTAACCCTGTGCCGGCAGCATCAATATAGGGCGAAGACCAAACAACTTGGTTCTGTTGGTAGTTCAATTGTTGAATTTTTTGATTATGTAGGTTCGTTAACATCCTATCGCTAAAGTGCCAATTTTCACGGCTAATCCAAGGGTATATATTGACAAAACGATTAAGAGAGACATAGTAAAACCAAGTGGCTTCTTCAATGACTTTTTGCGCAGTAATAAAAGCGGGTGTTAAGGCATTCGCCATTACTAACTCTTGTTTGGTAAATATATCAAACTGCTCAATTTGACCAAAACCTGTAATATTACCGCTCATGGGTTGAGGTTGTTCAAGTACGTCATGGTGTGGGTTATCTAAATAAAAAAGATCGCCTTCTTGAGCAAGTGGCGGCATTTGTGCATTGACTTCATTCGGAAATTTCAAGGCATATTGAGCAAACTCTTGTATACCATCAATAGCTTGAACACTTTGCGCTAACATGGTGTTTAATTGATGAGCTTGACCCTTTAATTCAGTTAACCCTTGTTTTTTAAGTGTCGCTAATTCAGAAAAATATCGCACTGATGACACAGATAAGGCAACAAGAATAATAACAATAAAGGCGACAACAATGGCAATGTTATAGCGTTTAAAAACAGTATTTTTTTCAGCTTGCTTTAACACTCTACTTGCCTTCAGTTAATTTTGACTAGTTATACCACGAGAATGAAAACAAGTATTGTGCTAATAAAATTCTCATTATTAGCACACTAATAAATATTATAAATTTTCTTCTGCAAAAGAGGCTAAACGACTTCGCACCACTCCATTAAGATTTACCGTAGCACTGCCTTGAAAATCTTTAAATCGCTCTACAATATAGGTTAAACCCGACGTAACTGCGGTTAAATAATTACTATCTATTTGCGCCAAATTGCCACTGCAAATTAACTTAGTACCTTCGCCGCAACGCGTAATAATAGTTTTCAGCTGAGAGGCGGTTAAATTTTGACATTCATCCAACAGCACTAACGAGTTTTGAATACTTCTGCCGCGCATAAAATTAACGGATTTAAACTGAATATTCGCTTTTTCTATAATGTAATCTAAACTACTCGACATGTTTTCATCTTGTTGATGAAGCACTTCTAAAGAGTCGGTTATTGCCGCCAACCATGGCGCCATTTTTTCTTCTTCGGTGCCGGGTAAAAAACCAATAGACTCCGCTATTTCGGGAGTACTTCTTGTGACAATTATTTTGTCATACAAGCCACGTTCTATCACTTGCTCTAATGCTGTGGCAAGCGCTAATAACGTCTTACCACACCCTGCAGGACCAGTTAAAATAACAAGATCGATGGTAGGATCTAATAATGCATCCATTGCCATTGCCTGATAAATATTTTTAGGGTGAATTCCCCAAGCATTTTTTGCCAGTAATCGTTCTCGACCTAAATCAAGTATTGCTATTTTGTCATCATCCCAGCCGGTTACTTTACCGGCAAAACTGTCACTTTCATCAAGCAAGTATTCATTCATATAACTTAACGGCACGGTGTTTTTATCAACATAATGGGTGGTATTACGTCCTTGTGTAACGCTATTGCATACTTTAATTTGTTGCCAAAAATCACCTTCAAACTCATGATAACCTTTCGTTAAAAATTTAATATCATCAATGAGTTGATCAGTGCGATAGTCTTCAACATGAGCAAGCCCCGCTCCTTTGGCTTTCAAACGCATGTTAATGTCTTTAGTGACTAAGACTATTTTTTTATTAGGATTTTTTTCTTGAATATGTAACGCTGCGTTAATAATTCGATTATCATTTTCATTAAAAGAAAGCACATTGGCTGTTTGTTTTAGTGAATAATCATTAATGATTGATAAACAACCGCTTGGATGTTGTTCATCATTTTCTGGCAGCTTCACCCCTGATAGTACTTGCTCTGGGCTTGCTTCTTTAAGGGTGTCTTCTAAAGCACGAATAGCCACTCGTGCATCCCTACTAACGTCTTTGCGTCTATCTTTAATGGAATCTAGCTCTTCAAGTACCGTCATGGGTACTACAACGTCATGTTCTTGAAAGGATAAAAAAGCAAAAGGTTCATGCAATAAAATATTGGTGTCTAGAATATAGATAATATTTTCTGGTAAAGAGGATTTCTTATTCATATTTTCTTCGGTCATAGCTAATCTCCATGATTTATACCAATTTCACTAACAGGTATTACAGATAAACTCAATAAAATATAAACTTCAGGTAATACTCTAAAATATAGAATACAACGCCTTCATCAACAAGCTATTTCACACACTAAACATGGCATTTGTTCAATAATTATACGGTTAATGCAATCTAAGTAATTCTGTACTGCACAAGCTCAGTAAATGATAGTTTTTTAATCTCATCTGAGATTTTTTTAATGATCACTTCTATGATTAAAGGTATTATAACGCCGTTTTTTTTAGTGATTATTTACTTTAGTTTTTTGAAATTTTTTGGAGTTAACTTTTATGCCTTTTAAGCCCGGTCAACGTTGGATCAGTGATAGTGAATCAGATCAAGGATTAGGCACAGTAACGACTATTGAACATCGGTTTGTTACCATAATTTTCACGGCTACGGGTGAGTCTCGTCAATATGCTAAAGCCACCGCACCGTTAACTCGCGTTATTTTTAATGCCGGCGATACCATTCCTAGCCATGAAGGCTGGATGTTATTAGTGAAATCTCATCAGGAAGATAACGGCATAATTACTTATCAAGGTATACGTCAAGATACTCAGCAAGAGACTAGCTTAAAAGAGGTGATGATTGATCATTTTCTTAAATTTAATAAACCCCATGATCGTTTGCTCAATAGCCAAGTAGACCGGTTAGACTGGTTTCGTCTGCGTAAAGACTCTCTGCGTCATCAATTTGAGCAGCAACAATCTGACTTAATGGGTTTAACCGGTGCCCGTGTTAATCTTATTCCTCATCAGCTTTATATTGCTGATGAAGTGGGCAGTCGTTTTGCTCCTCGGGTTTTACTTGCCGATGAAGTAGGCTTAGGTAAAACCATAGAAGCGGGGTTAATCATACATCAGCAGTTAGTTAGTGGTCGCGCACAACGAATTTTGATCATAGTGCCTGAGTCATTAATGCATCAATGGTTAGTCGAAATGTTACGCCGGTTCAATCTTAAATTTAGTATTTTCGATCACGATCGCTGTGTAGAAACAAGCCAAAGTGCTGAAGAAAGTGATGATGAACAAAATAACCCTTTTAGTACCGAGCAACTCGTTTTAGTTAACCTAGGATTTATTACCAACAATCCAAAGTGGTATGAGGCACTAATCGCTGAAGATTGGGATTTAATGGTGGTTGATGAGGCGCACCATTTAAATTGGCAACAAGACAAACCCAGCTTGGAATATCAATGCATTGAGCAGCTATCTCAAGTAATCCCAGGGGTGTTATTACTCACAGCAACACCAGATCAACTCGGTCATGAAAGCCATTTTGCTCGCTTGCGTTTACTAGACTCTGATCGATTCTTTGATTATCAAAAATTTATTGAAGAAGAATCTCATTACAGCGAAGTGGCAGATGCCGCCAATGCACTAGTTGAAAATCTGCAATTAACAACAGAGCAAGAAAACACCTTATCTACCTTATTAAAAGAGTCTGATATTAGTGAACAGCTAATCGATTTAAATCACACCGACTCTGCAATACAAACAAAAGTACGCCAACAGTTATTAAAACAACTTCTCGACAGACATGGCACAGGACGAATTTTATTTCGTAATTCGCGCAATACCATTAAAGGCTTTCCGGCAAGAGAAGTGCACCCGGTCCCCTTAACAATGCCTGAGCAGTATCAAGAAACCCTTAATGAGTTTATGCTCAGTGATTGTCCTGAATCTCTAGCCGCTTCTAAACAAGCTAAATATATTTTCACCCCTGAAATGCTATTTGCTTTAGGCAGTGGTTTAGATCATCAAACTGGGGTATGGACCGATTTTGATCCCCGTGTTGAGTATTTAATTGACCTGCTTAACTCATTGAAAAAAGAAAAAGTATTAGTGATTTGTGCCCATGCTCAAACGGCAATTGATTTAGAAGCGGCTCTGCGTATCAAAGAAGGTATTCGAGCAGCCGTTTTTCATGAAGGGCTCTCTATTTTTGAACGTGACAGAGCCGCAGCTTATTTTGCTCAAGATGAAGATAGTGCTCAGTTATTACTGTGTTCAGAAATTGGTAGTGAAGGGCGTAACTTTCAGTTTGCTCATCATTTAGTGTTATTTGATTTACCAAGTAATCCTGATTTATTAGAACAACGAATAGGAAGATTAGATCGCATAGGTCAAACAGAAATTATTCGTTTGCACGTACCTTATTTTACAGATTCTGCTCAACATTTACTTTTTGATTGGTATCAACAAGGTATGCAAGCTTTTGAACATACTTGTATTACGGGTCGTGTGGTTTATGAAGCTTTTGGTCAACCGTTACTGTCGCTTGCCTTGGCGGATCAACAATTATCAGCAGAAAAACTCATTTCGGACAGTTGGCAAAAACACATTACCATTAAAGCTGAATTAGAGTCAGGTCGTGATAAGTTGCTTGAGTTAAATTCATCAGGTCAAGGTCGCGCTCATGAATTAGTGGAAAAAATTGAACGTGCCGATAGAAAAATAGATTTACCGCAATATATGTTTCAAGCGCTTGATGTATTTGGTGTTCAACAAGATGACAAAGCGGATAATGCGATTGCGTTAAATCAAAGTGAGCATATGCTAAATAGCAACTTTCCTTGTTTACCCGAAGATGGCACTACTATTACCTTTGATCGAGAGACCGCATTAGTCAATGAAAATTATCAGCTACTCACTTGGGATCATCCTATGGTGCGCGGGGTGATGGATTTAGTATTAAGCGATGAAATTGGTAACGCCAGTATTGGTTTATTAAAAAATGAATCGCTTCCTACCGGGACTTTTTTCCTTGAATGTATATTTACCATAGAAGCCACTGCGCCTAGTCATTTACAACTGGGTCGTTATTTACCAACCACGCCCATTAGAGTATTAATTGATAAAAGTGGTAACAACTTAGCAGATAAAGTCAGTGAATCAGTATTAGATAACCAATTGATACCCGTAAAAAAACAAATGGCATTACAGCTTATTAAAGCGCTTAAAACACAAATAGGGCCATTAGTGACTCAAGCTGAAGGGCATGCCGAACAGCAAATTTCAGCCATTCAAACAAAAGCGCTAATTAGCATGCAAGAAAAGCTTAACCAAGAGCAGCAAAGGTTAACCGCACTTAAAGCAATTAACCCAAGTGTTAGACAAGCAGAAATTGATTATATCGCCCATCAACAAAGTGAACTAACACATTACATTGATAAGGCTCAGTTAACCTTTGAAGCTATTCGTATGATAGTGGTGACAGGAAAATAAAGTTACGAGCAAGCCAAATGTCGAGTTGTGAAATAAAAAAGTGAATGGCGAAGTATTAAACTCTCAGTAGTTTAACTTCGCGACTCAAAACTATTTCTTTTAACTAACCGATGAAAACTTAGAGCGAAGCGAGAAAATATGAGTGCCAATCCTGATTTTATTTATCAACCCCCCATGTCACCTTATCTTAATATTATTTATCAAGATAATGACATTGTTGTACTCAATAAAGGCAGTGGTTTATTAAGTGTTCCGGGGCGCTTACCTGAACATAAAGATTGTTTACAAAACAGAGTGCAACGAGTATTACCCAACGCAACCATTGTGCACCGTTTAGATATGGCAACCTCTGGGTTAATGATTATGGCATTAAATAAACCCACCCATGTTGCCATCAGTCGACAATTTGAACAACGCCAAACCCAAAAAAGTTATATTGCCCGCGTTTTTGGTCAGGTAAAAGCGCAGCAAGGCTCTGTCGATTTACCGCTAATCTGCGATTGGCCTAATAGACCAAAACAAAAAGTAGATCATGAACACGGAAAAAAATCACTAACGCATTATCAAGTACTTAGCACTGACAACAACAGCACCTTGGTAGCGCTAACACCTATTACTGGGCGTTCACATCAATTACGAGTGCATATGTTAGCACTAGGTCATCCTATACTAGGAGATAGATTATATGCTCATGAACAAGCCTTAATGGGCAGTACTAGGCTGCTACTTCATGCGAAAACATTATCATTGACTCATCCTATAACAGAAAAAACCATCAGTTTTACGACACCTTGTCCATTTTATTAATGGTTATCTTTATATTACCGATATACTATTAATGAGATAAGTAATTAAAAAAGGAAACAAGGTGTCAATCAAATCATTACCGCTTAATTACTGGTGCCTTTTTAGCCTAACTTTATTAATGCTTGTTGCTACTTCTGTTCGTGCTTATGGTATGCCAGAAGAACAAGCTGAAAAAGCAACGCCAAACATTGAAAAAAAAGTTGAGCAAAAAGAAAAGGCGATTAACACCAAAGACACTGGCACCACAGACACTGACACTGACAAACAAAAAACTGAGCCCGTTGAAATTGCTGAGCCCATTTCTTTGGAATTGCAGCAAAAAAACGATATTAATCATTATTTAGCCAACGAGAAAATAAAACCCATACTTGCCGGTCCTGATGATTATTTAACCTTAGTCACCAAAAACAGTAGCCCAAATAACAAAGGGGTGGCGATATTATTACCTGACTGGCAACAAAGAGCTACTAGCCCGAAAGCGATTAATTTTTTAAGAAAGGCATTGCCGAAACAAGGTTGGACGACCATAACTATTCAACCCGCAAACAAGCCGAACAATTACCCATCAGAATCATTATCTATTGAAGATCAACAAAAAGAAAATGATCAAATACTTAACAGCTATCAAGCAAAATTAAGTGTGATGATTAGTGCGGTAATGGCAAAAGCTAAAGACTACCCGGGCATTGTTATTGTTATCGCTCAAGGTAATAACGGCGCAATGCTCGCTGATTTATATAGCCAAGAAAAGAACAAACCGGCTAATGCTTTAATTTTACTGAGTAGTTATCGACAAACAAGTCATGGTTTTATTGATAGTGCTAATGAAGATTTTGCTCAAAGTATTGCAACAAGTGATTATCCGGTGCTTGATTTAACACTAAAACATGATCACCCGATAGTTATCAGTAAAACAGCACAACGGGTAGCACTGGCTAAACAAGAAATGAAAATATATTACCGACATCGCCTACTCAATAACTCGATGACAGGTTATTACCCTGAAACTGAGTTACTGAGTCAAATAAATAGTTGGCTAAAGTCTATCGGTTGGTAAGCAGTTTGTTATGCGGGTATACACCCGTATAACACTAGTCAACCTGAATACGGGTAATATCTGCGCCCAATGCTTGTAGTTTATCTTCAATACGCAAATAGCCACGATCAATATGATAAATACGGTCAACCTGTGTTGGTGTTTTCGCAACCAAACCGGCAATCACTAAACTGGCTGAAGCGCGTAAATCCGTTGCCATCACTTGCGCGCCATTTAACCCATCAACCCCTTGAACAATGGCAGTATTGCCTTCAAGTGAAATATCAGCGCCCATTCGTTGTAACTCAGGTACATGCATAAAGCGATTTTCAAAAATCGTTTCAATAACCGTTGCCGTGCCTTTTGCTAACACATTCATGGTCATAAATTGAGCTTGCATATCGGTAGGAAAAGCAGGATGTGGTGCTGTTCTAACATTCACCGCTTTAGGTTGCTGTGTCATGTTTAACTCAATCCACTCTTCTCCTGCACTATTAGCGCCGGTTGTTATCTCTGCGCCAGCTTCTTGCAATTTACTTAAGACCGCTTCTAAAGCACTGGGATCAGTATTCAAACACTTCACTTTACCCTGTGTCACCGCAGCAGCCACTAAAAAAGTACCGGTTTCAATACGATCAGGCATTACACGGTATTCTTTACCACAAAGCTCTTCAACACCTTCAATAGTCAAAGTATCTGTACCTGCACCGGTAATTTTTGCCCCCATACTAATTAAACAATTCGCTAAATCGACAATTTCTGGTTCACGGGCTGAATTTTCAATCACCGTAATACCTTGGGCTAATGCCGCAGCCATCATCAGGTTTTCAGTGCCCGTAACGCTCACCGTATCCATAAAAATGGTTGCGCCGGTTAATCGACCTTGTTTTTTGGCAATAATATAACCATTTTCAACATCAATATCAGCACCCATTAGTTTCAAGCCCTGAATATGTAAATTCACCGGGCGAGCACCAATAGCACAGCCACCCGGTAGTGAAACTTCGGCATGTCCCATACGCGCAAGTAATGGGCCTAGCACTAAAATAGAAGCTCGCATTGTTTTAACTAAATCATAAGGAGCACGACAAACATTAATAGTGCTAGCATCTATTTGTAATTTATTTTCTGACAGCCATTGTGTTTTAGCACCTAATTGCCCTAACAATTTAACCGTCGTTAAAATGTCATTCAGCTGAGGTACATTGTCAAAAACAACCGGTGTTTTTGACAACAATGCTGACATTAATATAGGAAGAGCGGCGTTTTTCGCCCCTGAAATAGTGACTTCACCACGTAGTGGGTTACCACCAATAACTTTAAATGCGTCCAAAATAAATTACTTACTCAACAATTAACAAAAGAAAAAGATTACGCCTAAACAATATTCTAAAATTTAGGCGGGTACAGTATTACATGGAATAAGATATTGAGCAGCTAATTTATTAGACAATAAGCAATTTTCTGCTTATAACAAATATATGTTACATATTAAACAGTTTATCGCGCTGCCATTGTGCTTTCGTGAAGGTTTTAATCGTAACCGCGTGAATTGTACCGGCATTAATAACATCCGTTAAAGGGGCATAAACGACTTGTTGACGCTTAACTCTACTTAAGTCGGCAAACATATCAGCAACCGCAGTAATGCTACATTGAGAGCCATCAAATTTAACCAGTAACTCATCAAGCTCAAGTGCATCATTAATTAATTTTTCAATTTCACTAACGTCCAACGTTTTTATCCTCGTTTATGTTTATGTTTATGTTTATGTTTATGTTTATGTTTATGTTGACTTAACCGGTAAGAAACCTTCAACACCACTTAATTCTATCAGCTTATTCAAGTCTTTTGGTAAATGAATAAAGTGTAATTGACAAGCACAATTTTTGCCTTGCTCATATAGATAAAGTAACCAAGCCAATCCTGCGGTATCAACTTTAACAACTTGTGCTAAATCAATGGTTACAGAACAGTGTTCAAACATTATAGAATATTTATTGGCCGGCAATTCACCCACAGTATAACGGGTTAAATTACCGATAAGTGCAGCATTATTGCCTTGTAAAGTTAAACGAATAGTACTCACCTTTAGCCTGCTTTATCTTTTTTGCTTTTATAGACAATATTACGCTGACTCTTTTTCTGCAAAATCTCGGTGACATAAGGCAAACCTTTTTGTCTAATAAGACCACTTAATTCTGCTTGTTTACTATCAAGCAAACTAACACCTTCTGCTACCATGTCAAAAGCTTTCCAGTCACCGGTTTTTTTGCTTTTTCTCACTTTAAAAGAAACATCAATATTATCTCTACCCTTCATTATTATTAAGGTATTAACAGCAACAATTTTTTTATCAGCAAAAGATTTAGCCGGAGAAAATTCCACCAGTTGATTATCATATAAAGTAAAAACTTGTGCATAAGAAGTCACTAAATACTCTCTAAAAACTCGAACAAAGGCCTTACGCTCTTCTGAAGTGGTTTTCTTTAAATACTGACCAATCACTTTAAAAGCAGCATATTGATAGTTAACATAGGGCATCAATTCTTCTCGAACGATATCCTTAAGAATATTAGGATTTGCTTTTATTGCCTCATTCTCTGCGGCAAAGCGTTTAAAAGTAATACCAGCAACCACTTTAATCATTTGATAAGGATCTTTCTTATCCTCATAAATTCGAGTTTTACTTACGGGTAATTGTGTCGCTTTAGGTGCATCATAAGCCCAAGCACTATTAGCATACAATGCCGCCACAATCACAGCTACGCCAACAATACTTGATAGGGTATTGCTTAGGCTATTAACTACTCGCAAAACTGATAACCCTTTTTTCACCGCTATTTTATTCATCACTAATCACCACTCCCTTGGCTAAACAAAAACTGTCCTATTAATTCTTCTAATACTAACGCAGGTTTAGTATCTTCAATATAATCATTGGGTTGCAATATTTCTAAAGAGTCATCAATAAATCCTGGCTGTAAACCTATATATTGCTCACCTAACAAGCCTGCCGTTAAAATAGCTACGGATGTCGCTTCAGAAAAATTGTTATATTTACTGTATATATTTAACGTTACTACTGGGGTGTAGTCTTCTTCATCCAAAGAAATATCACTGACTCTACCAACAACAACACCGCCTACTTTGATAGGGGAGCGCACTTTTAAACCACCAATATTGTCAAATTTAGCAAATAAGTTATAAGTTTCACCACTACCTGTGATGCCTGAATTAGCCACTTTTAGCGACAACATTAATAATGCTGCAATACCTAATGCGATAAAAAAACCTACTATTAATTCTATTTTTTTTGACACCATAACCTGCCACCAACGTCCTTTAACTACTGTTTACTTGAAGTTATCAATTACTTGAAACTGCCAATTACTTAAAATATAAATTTTCTATTAAAACTGCGCTTATCTAACGAACATAAGCGCGGTTAAAATAAAATCTAAACATAAAACTAATAATGATGATTGTACCACTGTTGCTGTTGTTGCCCTGCTGATCCCTTCTGACGTTGGCTCACAATCGTAGCCTTTATAAACGGCAATCCAAGTGACTACAAAAGCAAAGACCACACTTTTAATCACCCCATTAAGTATATCTTTTTCAAAATCGACTTGATCTTGCATTACTGACCAAAAAGTTCCGCCATCAACACCGAGCCAATCAACACCCACAACATGTGCACCCAGTATTCCCACCATAGAGAAAATAGCAGCTAACAGCGGCAAACTAATAAAACCAGCCCAAAAACGTGGTGCAATAACTCTGCGCAATGGATCGACTGCCATCATTTCTAAACTAGATAACTGCTCTGTCGCTTTCATCAATCCTATTTCGGCGGTTAATGCTGAACCGGCTCTACCGGCAAAAAGTAATGCCGCCACTACAGGTCCCAATTCACGCAACAACGATAACGCCACCATGGGACCTAAACTCGCTTCAGCGCCATAACCAACAAGAATAGTGAAACCTTGCAGCGCCAAAACCATACCAATAAAACCGCCTGAGACAATAATAATCACCAACGACTTTACGCCAACACTGTATAACTGACTTATTAATAAAGGTATGCCTTTACGAGGGTTTGGCATATGCACTAATGCTGAAACTAATAAAATAACCGCTCGGCCTAAGCCGCTAATTAAGGCAATAGTGCTACGTCCTAATAATTGCAACTGTTGCATTATTTAATTCCTTTTTTCACTTTTATCAGCTCATCTTTATAAGCTGGTGCACTATAGTGAAAAGGTACGGGACCATCGGCATCACCCTGAACAAATTGTTGTACTAAAAGCGAGTTTGATGCGCGAATTTGCTCCGGCGACCCTTGTCCAATAATTTTTTGCTCGGCAACAATATAAATATAATCAGCAATACTCATCACTTCAGGTACATCATGAGACACCACCACAGAAGTTAATCCTAAGGCATCACTTAATGAACGAATTAAACGCACAATAACCCCCATAGAAATAGGATCTTGCCCGGCAAAAGGTTCATCATATAAAATCAATTCAGGATCAAGGGCAATTGCCCTAGCCAAAGCAACTCTTCGAGCCATACCGCCTGAAAGTTCGCTAGGCTGTAAATGTCGAGCACCGCGAAGACCAACCACTTCAAGTTTCATCAGCACTATTTTTTCAATAACAGCTTCAGGTAAATTACAATGTTCTCGTATAGGAAAGGCTATATTGTCAAAAACACTCATATCGGTAAAAAGCGCACCACTTTGAAAAAGCATGCTCATTCGTTTACGTGTTTCGTATAGCGCTTTACGAGATAGTTGTGGAATATTTTTATCTTCAAATAAAATATTACCACGCTGGGGGCGAAGTTGTCCGCCAATTAACCTTAATAACGTTGTTTTACCAATACCACTTGGCCCCATAATAGCGGTTACTTTTCCTTTGGGAATAGACAAACTTATATCGTTGTAAATCACCTTATCGCCCCGTTTAAAGGTCAGGTTTTCTATCTCAACTAAATTTGATGGCGGTACTAAGTTTATCATTTTATTAAAATCTATTGCCCTTTTTTGAAAGAAACATTTATCAATTATGAGTAATTTTACCTGAGCCTAAGTAATTGTTCACTAGAATTTAACAATTAAAAAAGGAAAATATGTCAGCAAATGTAACGTAATAGAACGAAAAATTAATAAAATCTTTCATTTATTACAATATTTTCCTTTTAATGCACAAATATTCACCATTTACATTGATTCAGCATTATTTATTGGGTTTTTCTCTCACAATAGACAAGAGTTTGATAGAATTAAATTTATAATTTTGGGGGTGTTGATGTTAGAGCAAGTTTTTATTTTATTAGTGGCGCTAGTCGTGCTCGTTTGGAGCGCTGACAAATTCGTACTCGGAGCCTCTTCTTTAGCAAGAAATCTAGGCGTTTCTCCCATGATTATTGGCTTAACTATTGTAGCCATGGGATCTTCCGCTCCTGAAATGATGGTAGCAGCAACGGCTGCCATGCAAGGAAACCCTGATACGGCAATAGGTAACGCTATTGGCTCTAATATTACCAATGTAGCCTTAGTGTTAGGTTTTACTGTACTTATAAAACCTTTAGTTGTTTCATCGTCAACGATTAAACAAGAATTACCACTACTGCTAATATTGACCATGCTTGCTTATTGGATACTGTCTGATAATTTTTTCAGTTTTTCCGAAGGCATTGCGTTAATGATAAGTTTTTTTGGCTTTATTTCTATTTTATTAATAAAAGCATTGAAACAACGAAAAAATAATACCCTTGACGACCCCATGATTATTGAAGCTGAACAAGACTTACCTGAAGCAACTAGCACCAAAAAATCTATTTTTTGGCTTGTTTTAGGGATAACGTTATTAGTGTTAAGTGCGCATTTTTTGGTTGATTCCTCCATATTTATCGCCAAAGCATTTGGTATTAGTGATCTTGTTATTGGCTTAACCATTATTGCTATTGGCACAAGCTTGCCCGAGCTCGCCGCAAGTATTGCCAGTATATTGAAAAAAGAAGACGACCTTGCCATGGGTAATATTGTTGGTTCTAATATATTTAATTTATTAGCCGTATTACCCTTTGCTGGTATCATAGCGCCGGGTGCGGTTAATCCTGAAGCTTCATTTCGTGATGCGCCAGTAATGTTAACAATTACCACCTTGTTATTTATCTTATGCTTTAGTCGGAAATCGGGTTATTTTAGATTGACTCGCACCAAAGGTGCACTATTACTGATGTGCTTTATTGCTTATCAAGTACTACTTTTTAGTCAAATAAACAATTAATTAACTGCACTATCATTGAATAAATTAATCGAGTAAAAATGAAAAATTTCAAACAATTAGCTATTAATGTTATTAACATTGAAAAAGACGCCATCAACGATCTTATACAGTACATTGACGATGGTTTTGAACAGGCTTGTCAACTCATGTTTGACTGTAAAGGTCGTGTTATCGTTATTGGCATGGGAAAATCAGGACATATTGGTGGCAAAATAGCGGCGACCTTAGCCAGTACGGGCACCCCAGCATTTTTTGTTCATCCCGGTGAAGCCAGCCATGGCGATTTAGGTATGATCACTACTGACGATGTCGTGCTCACTATTTCTAACTCGGGTGAAACAAGTGAAGTATTAGCAATTATTCCAGTGATTAAACGTCTTGGTTCAAAGCTAATTTCAATGACAGGTAATACTGAATCTACCTTAGCAAAACTAGCAGATACTCACGTATGCATTAAGGTATCAACCGAAGCTTGTCCATTAGGATTAGCGCCAACATCTAGCACTACCGCAACTTTAGTGATGGGGGATGCGCTTGCCGTTGCTTTACTCAACGCCCGAGATTTTACCGCAGACGACTTTGCTTTGTCTCATCCTGGCGGTAGTTTAGGAAAACGTTTATTATTGCGTTTAAGCGATATAATGCACCAAGGCGAACGCTTACCACGCGTGACTGAAAATGCGCTCATAAAAGACGCCTTAGTTGAAATGTCTTTAAAAGGTTTAGGTATGACCGCAGTAGTTGACCATAATAATCAATTAAAAGGTTTATTTACCGATGGCGATCTACGCCGAATTTTAGATGCTAGAATAGATATTCACTGCGATACTATTAGTACGGTAATGACCAAGTCACCTACCGTTGCACAAGAAGATATGCTAGCCGCGCAAGCACTAAATATCATGGAAGAAAAAAAAATCAACGGCTTAATTGTTGTTGATACTAACAACCACCCTGTAGGTGCCATGAACATGCACGATTTACTTAGATCGGGAGTCTTATAATGAACACCTTATACGGCGCCGTTACCAATAAAGTACTCGAATTAGCAAGTAACATTAAATTGTTAGTTTGCGATGTTGATGGTGTTTTTTCTGACGGTAGAATTTATTTAGGCAATAATGGTGAAGAGTTAAAAGCGTTTCATACTAAAGATGGCTTTGGTATAAAAGCACTGATAGCTAGTGGCGTTGATGTTGCCATTATTACGGGTAGACGTTCAACATTAGTTGCTAATAGAATGAGCGCATTAAATGTTCAGCATATAATTCAAGGTGAAGAAAATAAATTACCGGCATTAGAAAAACTGGCAAAACAGCTTAACTTAACGATGCAAGAAATAGCCTATATTGGTGATGACGTACCTGATCTAGCGTGTATATTACACGTTGGTTTAGGTATTGCGGTACAAGATGCTCACCCATTAGTGGCCGAAAAAGCTGATTACATCACTTTTACCAACGGTGGTTTTGGCGCCGTACGAGAAATATGTGACTTATTAATACAAACGACAACCGGACAAAACAAAGACTCTTTAGAAAAATTAACAGGCGCTAGTGTATGACCCGACTTAACGGTCTTGCTTCAATAATATTAATATTAAGTATGACAATATACGGTATTATTGAATGGCGTAGTTCGGTTATAGAAAAAGGCGATGCTATTGATAATGAACTTACTCCTGATTTTGTTGCTGAAGCGCTTAAAAGTGATATATATACGCAAAAAGGGCAACTGTCTCATATCATTGAAGCAGACCGTATGGAGCACTACTCAGCCTTGGAAGTCACCCACTTTGAACAACCAAATTACACCTTATTTCCAAAAAATAGTACTGTGCCATGGCATATTAGTGCAAAAGAAGCGACACTGTATAAAAATAACCGAGTAATTTTAACTCGCCGAGTACGTTTAAAGGTAACAGAAGAAAACAGTTTACTACAAGAAATTCATTGTAAATATTTAGAATTAGATTTAAATACTAATATCATTAGTTCAGAGCAAACCGTTATGGTACAAGGAAAAGATTTTACTATGTACGGCTCAGGATTAATAATTGACTTAAACACTAAACAGATGACATTAACAGAGCATGTACGAACTATTTATAAAAAAATCAACCTTTAGCGCTTTATTATTTAGCGCGGCAATCTTGGTTATTTCACAAGCTGATGCTGCAAAAAAAGATCTTGAAGAAGATATTCATATCTTTTCACTTCGACAGTCTGCCGACTTAAAAAATAAGGTCGCCAGTTATTTAGACAATGTTCGCATTACTCAAGGCTCTATCTCTATCAATGCTGATCTAATACAAATTTTTAAAAAAATAGATGATGAAACCGGCATTGAAACAGATACCTATGTTGCTAGCGGCAAACCGGCGATATTTAAACAACAGTTAGAAGACGGCTCAAGCATCACTTTACAAGCAGATGAAATAAAATATCTACCTCACCTAAATATGATTAAGGTGTTAGGTAATGCCATCGTAAAACAAGCCGGTAGTGAAGTTGCGGCAAATCAAGTCACCTACAATACCTTAACCGAGCAGCTTGATGCACAAGGTAATAATAAAGAAGGTGTTACTACCATATTGCAGCCATCTATTTTAAAGTCTCAAAAGAAAAAAAACGAGAACAGCCAATAAAATGACCACAACATCAACGTTAATCGCTAATGGACTCGCTAAGTCATATAAAAGTCGTAAAGTCGTCAAAAGTGTGAGTTTACAAGTGAATTCAGGACAAATTGTTGGGCTATTAGGGCCAAATGGTGCTGGAAAAACGACGTCTTTTTACATGATTGTTGGCTTAGTGCCTAATGATGAAGGGCAAATAATTTTAAATGATGAAGATGTAACCTTAGCGCCAATGCACGAACGAGCAAGACGAGGTATCGGTTATTTACCACAAGAAGCCTCTATTTTTAGAAAGCTCTCTGTCACTGAAAATATTATGGCTATTTTACAAACGCGTAAGTCACTAAGTCATGAACAACGAGATGAGAAGTTAGAAAATTTACTTGAAGAATTCAATATTAGTCATATTAAAGATAATTTAGGGATGAGCTTATCGGGCGGAGAAAGACGTCGCGTTGAAATTGCAAGAGCATTAGCTGCGGATCCTAAATTTATCTTATTAGATGAACCTTTTGCCGGTGTAGACCCAATTTCAGTTGGCGATATTAAAAAAATTATCATACAGTTAAAACAAAGAGGTATCGGAATTTTAATCACCGATCACAATGTTAGAGAAACACTTGATGTATGTGAACATGCCTATATTGTTAGTCACGGAGAAATTATTGCTGAAGGTGACGCAGATCAAATACTTGCAAACCAAACGGTAAGAGATGTATACCTTGGCGAACAATTCAAGCTATAGTTAATACTATAGATAAATACTTATTATAATGAACAACAACAAACAGGAAACTTAATAACGTAGATGCGCCCAACACTGCAACTCCGTATCGGACAACAATTAACCATGACTCCACAACTGCAACAAGCAATTAAGCTGTTGCAGTTGTCGACGTTAGATCTTCAACAAGAAATTCAAGAAGCACTTGAAAATAACCCTTTACTTGAGGTTGACGAAAATAATACCAATGAAATTGATAACACAAAAAATGAATTAGAAGAGGCCTTTTCAGCAACGGCAACGGCTTCAGTATCAGAACAAGCAACAAAAGATGGCAGTGAAGATTCAAATCCCACAATAGATGAAATTTCAACGTCAGAAGCCATGGAAAAAACAGATATTCCTGAAGAGCTTAATATTGATACCACATGGGAAGAAAGCTACAGCGCAGGTACTTCAAATACCGGTGCAATTAGTAGCCCTTCAGAAGACTTCACTTATCAAGGTGAAACAACGGACTCAATACAAGATCATCTTTGTTGGCAAATGCAATTAACACCTTTTTCAGATACCGATAAAACCATTGCTGTTGCTATTATTGAAGCCGTAGACGATGCTGGCTATTTAACCGTTTCGAGTGAAGATATTTTAGAAAGCGTCGGTATCGAAAACCTAGAATTAGATGAAGTAGAAGCGGTATTAAAACGTATTAATATGTTTGATCCTATCGGCGTTGCTGCTCGCTCTATTGCAGAATGTTTACTTATTCAACTCAATCAATTTGATAAAGACACCCCTTATCTTGAAGATTGTAAATTAATCATTAGTGAGCATATTGGTTTACTCGGCAATCGTGATTATCGTCAATTAATGCGAAAAACGCGTTTAAAAGAAGATCAACTTCGTGAAGTCATGCGTTTAATTCAAAGCTTAAACCCTCGTCCCGGAGACGCCGTTATTAAAGGTGATGACCAATATGTTATCCCCGATGTGTCCGTGGAAAAAAAGAATGGTCGATGGATTGTTGAACTCAACCCCGACACAGCGCCAAGGCTGTCGGTCAACCAACAATATGCGGCTATGTCAAAAACAATGAAGTCTTCTGCCGACGGACAATTTATCCGCTCAAACTTACAAGAAGCCAAATGGTTTATAAAAAGTTTAGAGCAACGCAACGATACGTTATTAAAAGTGTCTAACTGTATTGTACAACGTCAACAAGGCTTTTTAGAGCATGGCGCAGAAGCCATGCGCCCCATGGTACTTAATGATATTGCTGAGGCCGTTGATATGCACGAATCAACAATATCTCGGGTAACCACTCAAAAATATATGCATACACCCAGGGGAATATTTGAACTGAAATATTTCTTCTCTAGTCACGTCAGTACAGAAAATGGAGGTGAATGTTCATCAACAGCAATAAGATCATTAATCAAAAAACTTATTTTAGCAGAAACACCGGCTAAACCACTAAGTGATAGCAAAATGGCTGATTTATTAGCCGACCAAGGTATTAACGTTGCTCGTCGTACTATAGCCAAATATCGTGAATCTTTGTCTATTCCCCCCTCTAACCAACGAAAAAGTTTACTGTAATACCAACTAATTTTAGAGACCTTAAAAGGATAACGCTTATGCAAATTAATCTTACCGGCCACCATGTAGACATCACTACTTCTTTACGTGATTACGTCAATTCCAAGTTTGCCAAGCTAGAGCGACATTTTGATCAAATCAACAATGTGCATGTAGTACTTACCGTTGAAAAAATAAACCAAAAAGCCGAAGCAACCGTTCACATGAAAGGTAGTGATGTCTTTGCTTCTGCTATCAATAATGATATGTATACTTCCATTGATACTTTGGTCGACAAATTAGATCGTCAAATTCTTAAATACAAAGGGAAAATAGCCAATCACTAATTTCATTGTTTACTCATTATGACCTTACAAGATATTTTAACACTGGACTGCACTCTATGTGCAGTACCAGTGAATAGCAAAAAACGCATTCTCGAACAAATTTGTGATATTGCGGCAAAACAAATTACTCAATGCTCTAATACAGAATTACTCACCAGTTTACTCGACAGAGAAAAAATGGGCAGTACGGGTATCGGCAATGGCATTGCCATACCTCATGGCAGATTACCCAATAACAATAAAGCAACCGTGGTACTGGTGACAACAGAAAAAGCCATTGATTTTGATGCTATTGATAATCGCCCTGTTGATATATTTATTAGCTTATTTGTACCGCAAAACAGTTGCCAAGAGCATTTAACAACACTACAAAGTATCGCTAAATTATTTAACGATAAAAAAATAGTGAAACAAGTACGAAAGTGCACAAGTAGCCAACAGTTATTTGATATTATAAAACAAACTTAATAAGTGACGAGTAAATAGTGACGAACTATTTATTACCACTAAGCTCATAACGTGTAATTCGGAAAAGTAACAAGCATGAAACTTATTATTGTCAGTGGTCGCTCAGGCTCAGGTAAATCAGTCGCGTTAAGAGTATTAGAAGATTTAGGATATTACTGCGTTGATAATATTCCTATCAACTTATTACCCGCATTAACTCATACCGTTATTAATGATTATGAAAATGTTGCGGTAAGTTTAGATGTTCGTAATTTACCGAATGATCCACAAGACATTCCAGAAATAATTGCCTATTTACCCAGTATTGTTGAAGTTACCATTCTCTATCTCGATGCTGATGATAAAGATTTAATACGACGCTTTAGCGAAACACGCCGGTTGCACCCTCTGATCAAAGAAAATATAGCGCTTGATCAAGCCATTGCTTTAGAGAAAAACCTACTAACGCCCATTTCCACAAGCGCTGATTTATATATCAATACCAGTCAATTAACACCTCACCAGTTAGCTGATTTAGTGAGAGAGCGTATATTAGGAAAAACTACCGGAAAAATGGTAATAGTGTTTGAATCTTTTGGTTTCAAACACGGTATTCCTGCCGATGCTGATTATGTTTTTGATGCTCGATTTTTACCCAATCCTTTTTGGGAAAAAGATATCAAGTCATTTACAGGCCTAGACCAACCCGTCAAAGATTTTCTTGCTAGCCAACCTATAGTGACTAAATTTGTTTGGCAAATAAATAGCTTTATGATGACTTGGTTACCACACTTAGAACGAAATAATCGTAGCTATATAACCATTGCTATTGGCTGTACCGGTGGTAAACATCGTTCAGTATATATCGCAGAATTACTGGCCAATAACTTTAGAAAAGAACGTGAAGATATTCAAACCCACCACCGCGACATAAAAATAAAAAGAACGTAAGTTAACTATGCATACTGTCAGTAAAGAATTAACCATTAAAAATAAGTTAGGCTTACATGCGCGAGCAGCAACAAAACTTGCACAAGTAAGCTTACAATATAAGGCAAAAGTTACTGTAGAACTTAACGAAAAAAAAGCAGATGCCGATAGTATTATGGCACTCATGCTATTAGCCGGTGGACAGGGGAAGTTAGTCAATATTACAGCGCAAGGTGAAGACGCTCAGCAAGCATTAACCGCTGTTTGTCAATTAATTACCGACAAGTTTGATGAAGAAGAATAAGGTTGAATAGGTAACTATTTATACAGGTATATTATTCCAATGACTATAAAATAAACTGATAAAAGTCTTCTTTTACTATAAACTTAGCCAAAAGAACACCTCAACAAAATCTATAAGGTATTTACCACAAAATGCCAGAAATATCAGAACAAGAACATAACCAACAACGTCTGCATCAAGTTAATGAAGCTCTTGATAGTGGTATGTTTGTTTATGTGCGCAAGTTATTGCAGCACATGACCGCTTTTGATCTTGCCTTGATATTAGAATCTTCTCCCGCCAAAAGCCGTCCAGTATTATGGCAATTAATCGATGCTAATTTTCACGGTGATGTACTAGAAGAACTCAACGAAGAAGTCCGTAAAGGCATATTGAAAAGTATGCGTCCTGAAAAACTTGCTGCTGTTGCAGAAGGCATGGATGTTGATGATCTTGCTGAAGTTTTACGTACTCTACCTGACGGTATCTTTCGTGAAGTTCTTAATTCAATGGACTCACAAGATAGAAGCCGAGTAGAAACAGCGCTTTCATTTGATGAAGATACCGCTGGCGGTATCATGAATACCGATACCATCACCTTGCGACCAGAAGTCAGTGTTGATGTAGTGTTACGTTATTTACGATTAAAAGGTCAATTACCTGAAGCAACCGATTCATTTTATGTTGTTGATAGAAACAACCTTTTCATTGGCTCTGTTTCATTAGCGGCAATCGTTACTGCAAAACCAGAAGTGATAGTATCAAGCTTAATTGATGCTGAAATTGAAGCGATTCAAGTCGACATGAGCGAGCAAGACGTAGCACAGTTATTTGAACGACATGACTGGGTTTCTGCGCCGGTAGTCGATCAAGCAGGGCATTTATTAGGTCGTATCACCATTGATGACATTATTGATGTTATTCGTGAAAATGCAGAGCATTCAATGATGAGTATGGCGGGTTTAGATGACGAAGCCGATACCTTCGCGCCAGTATTAAAAAGTACTAAGCAGCGCTCATTATGGTTAGGCGTAAACCTAATCACCGCGTTAATGGCGGTTGCTGTGACCAGTATGTTTGAAGGTATATTTCAACAACTGGCTATTTTAGCCGTACTGAATTCATTGGTGCCAAGTATGGGTGGCGTTGCTGGTAACCAAACGCTAACACTTGTTGTTCGCGGTATGGCTCTGGGCCATGTTGGTGGTAGTAATGCTCGCGCATTGCTAAATAAAGAAATAGCCGTTGGATTTCTCAATGGTATTATTTGGGCGGTATTAATTGCCGGAGTGGTCGCACTTTGGAAGCAAGACATCATGCTAGGCAGCGTTATTGCCTTTGCTATGTTAATGAACATGACCGCAGCAGGCTTAGCCGGTGTAGGAATTCCGCTGCTACTAAAACGTTTCAAAATTGATCCTGCCCTTGCCGGTAGCGTTATTATCACTACCGTAACCGATGTGGTCGGTATTTTTGCTTTCTTGGGCACTGCAACTTTACTTTTGACTTAAGGTGCTGACTTAAGCCACTGACTCAACATACTGACAAAAATCAACTTATTTTAACCCTTTTGATACGGTTTTTGTTGGTCTAAGTTTATCTTGCACTTTTTTCATGTGCTCTCTAAAACTTTTATCAAATTTACTTTCTCCACAAAAAAATGAACTTGAAGATCCGGGCACTGGGCTACCTAAAAACTGTTCTCGGTTAATAGTGCAAGTGCCATTATCATTTTTTGTGATACTGATGTTATCCGACATTCTCTTGGTGTTTTTTTCTTTTTCTTGCTCTAACGTTAAGTGTGTAACTGAATGATTCACGGGCGCTTGTTGGGCATGCATTATTGACGCAGATTGATGCTGTTGGCGTTGCTGAAAGTCTTGTTCAATCATTTGTTTTTGAATAGTTGCTTGTAATTTATTTAATTGCGAGTGCGCGGAAAAGGTTGCATTGATCACGGGTGATTTTTTATCTTTTACTGTTTTAGCGACTGAAGGTTTTTTCACCGCTGTCGGTTTTAACGTCGCCAAAGGTTTTTCTTCATTTTTGGTTGTCTTTTTTTCTTTATTCTTATTTTTATCTTGGCTTTTCTTTTGGTTTGATATCTCTGTTTTTCGAGGTAGGGCTTTTGAAGGTACTGCTTTTTGAGCATCGGCTTCTTTTTGAATAATTTCAATTGGAGGCAGAATTTTTTGCGCTTTTTTTAACGGTAAAGGTTTTTTATATAAATAACTTTTAATCGCTTTTACCGGTGTTTTTTCTAACTCTTTTATCTGATTAACAGGCATGACAAAGAGTATGACGACTAACAGAGCATGAAACAGCGCTGAAATAAAGAATATTGTGTAACGTCCATTCAACACATTTAACCCTGTTAGCACAATACTCCCTAGTACAGTATAATTTTAATATCTCAGTTATTTGTAGACACACTATAACCCCATAGGTTCATATATAAATAGAAATAAAATTTAAAACCTCAACACTAGCTCTTGTCAGATACTTTCTGCTACGGCAAAATAGGACTATCTACTAAAAATAAAACAAATGAAATAAACTATGAACGATAAATCACCTTCTGCCCTAACTGCCGCCCTTGCTACTGCAGAAAATCAAATTAACCAAATGCTCACCATGCAAGATGCAATGAACACCCGTGTTAGTGAAACTTGGCGTACTAATGATTATGAATGGTATCGTGCTATTTGGGTTGAATGTGCTGAAATGCTAGATCATCATGGATGGAAATGGTGGAAACATCAAGAAATTGATATTGCTCAAGTTCAGCTAGAGCTCGTTGATATTTTTCATTTTGGTTTAAGTTTACGCCTGATGTCACATAACAATGTTAAAAAAATATCAACTGAATTAGCCAAAGAATTATACCAAGGTAGCACTGAAACTGATTTTAAAATTTCATTAGAACAACTTGCTTCAGCCGCGGTTACTGAGAAATCTTTCGATGCTCACGCATTAGCTGACTGTATGCATTTAATGAATATGGATTTAGATGAATTATTTCGTCAATATGTCGGTAAAAACACCTTAAACTTTTTCCGTCAAGATCATGGCTATAAAGAAGGTAGCTATATTAAAATATGGCACGGTGAAGAAGACAATGAAGTATTAGCCAACTTAGTTAACCGCTTAGACGCTAGCGCTGATGATTTTCAACAGCAACTTTATAAAGCACTAGAAGATAAATATCCAAGTAAATAAAAGTAACAAGTTACGAGTGGCGAGTTAACTAGTAGTAAGTTTCGAAGTAACATCAAGCAATGCCCTATTGTGTTCGTGACTCGTTACTACTCACTCGCTATTTATATAATTCGGAACTGATATAACTCATAACTAAAATTCTCTTTGGCACAAATTCTGCTTACTTACTCAGTAAATTGTTTACTTGAAAGTAAAACGTCAAGAATTTGAATTGCCGGAGATGTTTATGGAATTTATTTTATTTGCCTTAATTAGCCTAATTGTTATTGTTGCTGTCTTAGCGAGTCGCTTAAATGACAATAGTTTCCCCTTCCCTTTTGACAGTAAAACGTCAATATTTACGCCTGCTGAAAAAAACTTTCAAAATTTAGTTGAGCAAGCCATGGGGCCAAAATACCGTGTTATTAACCGAGTAAAATTGTCTGACATTGTTAGTATTCGACATGGCGTTTCAAACAGAGCAGGACAAAGTGCAGCAACCAATGCTGAAGGTAAATATCTAGATTTTATTATTTGTGAGCGCAACTCAATGAAATTATTGGGCACTATTGATTTAGTTGACACGCAAGGCAAGGGTTATAAAATCAAAAAAGATTGGTTTGTTAGTGGCACACTTGAAGCGGCGGCAATACCTCATTTACGGATAAAGGTTAAAGCAAATTATACCCTAGATGAAATAAGATCGTGCATTAATAACCGCTTATTGGGTCGAACATTACCTAAACCGAAAGTAAGAGGAAAAGTCATCCCTGCACCCATGGTAAAAGCGAGAAACAGAGCAACCGGTGCATTAACACCAGCGGCGGCAAAAGCACAACTTGAGCCTCAATTACAAGCTCAAATGGCTCACGCGCCACAAATGGCTTCATTACCTCATTAAAGTTTATCTTTTGTAGCTCGTAGCTAGGTCGACATGAGCATAACGAGACTCGACAAAAAACCTTTGTTGAGCCTCGCATACAACCTACAACCAAGATTTTTTTGTTTAACCACGCTATAATCCCCTTTGCTATCAAATATCCAAAGCAAATATTCAAATCAGTCATTCAAAGCAAATTTTTTAAAACAGGAATTATAATGAAAGCAGGTATTATTGGCGCAATGGAGCCAGAAGTCGCTATTTTAAAAGCCAAACTTGATAATTGTACCGTAACTAAGCATGCAGGTTATACCTTCTATCAAGGACAAATAAACAACAATGACGTTGTTATAGTTCAATCAGGTATTGGTAAAGTCGCCTCAGCATTAGCTACCGCCATATTAATTGATAAATTCCAACCTAACTATGTGGTTAATACTGGCTCTGCCGGTGGTTTTGATGTCGCATTAAAAGTTGGCGACATCGTTGTTAGCGCTGAAGTTCGTTACCATGACGTTGATGTTACTGCGTTTGGTTATGAAATAGGTCAGCTTCCCGCTAATCCTCCCGCTTATATTCCACACCCTAGTTTAGTTAGCGCCGCTAAATCAGGTATTGAAAAATTACCAGCCACGAAAGGGGAAAAAATAACCGCCATTACCGGCTTGATCACCACAGGTGATACCTTTATGACTAAGGATGACGATATCGCGAAAGCAAGAAGTAACTTTCCAACCATGGCTGCCGTAGAAATGGAGGGTGCAGCTATTGCGCAAACCTGCCTGCAATTTAAAACGCCTTTTGTCATTATTCGCTCACTTTCTGATATTGCCGGAAAAGAGTCACCAACGTCATTCGAAGAATACCTAGAAACCGCTTCGGTTAATTCATCACAATTAGTCATGAACATGCTTGAGGCACTCAACGGTAAATCATTAGAAGTATAATGATAGTAGAGAGTCTCAACACACTAAATAACTTTAGCTACAGTGTATTAATGCTTAGTGTCGTTATTGCTATTAAAGCATTACTAACTCATTTTATTAAGCATGAGCCATTACGCTTTTTTCAAATTTATTGCCAATTGCTCAGTAATAAAGTGAACAACCCCCAAAATTCTAACAAACAGCAGTCTATCGCGGGCTTAGTCGCCATTTTTATAACCTTAGCGCCAATAGTGATAATTTTATGGTTATTTGAAGACTTTGTTGAAGTAGATTATTTATGGCAAGGCTTACTGTTATATTTTGCGTTAGGCGCTTTTGGCTTGGGTCAAACAACGAAAACAATTGCCCAAACGTTAACGGCTAAACAAAAATATTTGGCAAAGCAAACGCTCACCCCTTTAGTATTAAGAGATACTGAACATTTATCAGCCATGGGCTTAACCAAAGCATGTATTGAGATGCAATTGCTGCGCACCTTACAACAAACGTATGTGGTGAGTTTTATCTTTTTAATTACGGGGCCTTTAGTGGCTCTCACCTATCGTTTGTTACTAGAAATGCATTATTGTTGGAACGATAAACAAGTACTTTTTAAAAGCTTTGGTAAACACAGTAAAAATTTAGTTAATCTATTACAGTGGTTGCCAATAAGAATCTTTTCATTCTTATTGCTGTTAAGTGCATTAGGAAAGAACTTAATGCTTTTTTGGCATTTAAGTCGACCTTTTTGGTTTCAACTTAATTCCAATGTGGCTACGTTACTCTTTGCACTCAATTTAGCCGTGAGGTTGGGCGGTGTAGCTATGTATAATAAAGCTAAATTACGCAAAGTCAGCTTTAATGATCTTGCAAGACAACCTGAGCCAAGAGATATTATCTGTTCGAATGCTAAAATCAAACAAATGCTTTGGCTTAATTACATCATAATAGTAACCATTGCCACTACGCTAGCCCTTGTTTAGCTAATTGAGTGATTAGCTGCCTGAGTGTTTAGCTACTTGAAAGATTCAAATATTATAACTTAATAAAGAGAGTTTACTTGAGGTTATGAGTATTACCGTGATAATCATTGAACACGTCTGCCATATCTTGTTGAATTTTATCGTACCAAACATTGTCTACACTCACCGCGGGTAAAGCTTCAACTTCAACCGTACCATTTACCGCTGTTTTCGCTGACTCATTATAAACAGACAGAATATTTTTAATAACAACAGGTTGTGCTTTAAGTTTTAATTTTTCTACCAGTACTTTAGTGCCGAGTTCAAAGGGTTCAATTTTACCTGATTGCGATCGGGTGCCTTCAGGAAAAATAATGACTTTCTTGCCTTTGCATGCTCTAACATCTTTTAGTAATTTTATAATGGCACGACGGTCTTGTTGATCAATCGTTATATGTCCAACGCGGTTTACAATCTGAGAAATAGGCCACTGATCCATAATGCCTGTTCTACCAATAAAACGAACATCATTACCAATAAGTGATTCCAAAATAAAAATGTCGGTCATACTTTGATGATTAACAATTAAAATATCAGTGTCTACATCAATAACACCGGTTAAATTCACAGTAGCACCGGAATTTTTCACAATATGATAACTAAAAAACAATCGAAAACGATTAAACAACGCACCGTGTTGCTTACAAAGCAATAACGCAATAGACTCTGCAGCAATGGTAAAATAAACTTTGTATTTTTTTATAATAAACGACAACAACATATAACTAAGCTTCAACACCCCAGCCATCATTGTAACCCGAAAATTTTGCCGCTACTTGTTCAAGATTCAATTCTTGTTTAATGAGGGCATCATAACTTGGTACCATCATTAACGTACAATCTACATCCCAAACATTGGGCGTTTCATCAGGATGAACGTCCACGGTAACCTCTGGCATATTTTGTTTAATAAAGTCGGCCATTTGTTGAGCTTGTGTTTGCTGTTCAAATAAATGAAAAAAAACAACAGAATGTGACTGCGTTAAATCAATACCCGCTTGATGCATTTCAGCCAAAACTTGACCTGTTTCGTCGGTAGGAAAATTCATAAAAGCTTATAATGTTGTGATGAATAAAACGACATTATAAAGCCCTAACCACGTGTTGAATAGTCTTGAATACATTATTTACTTTTACTGGTGCGCTTATCTTTACTTTTAACTGTATTTTTATCTGTGCTTTGTATCTGTCGTTTGAGGATATTTTGCCAACATTATGCTGATTGCCTGCTGAATTTTTTTATAAGCCTCTTGGCTATTGTCTTTATCATTAATATCTAATGGAAAAACACTACGCCATACTGAGCGTTTATTTTTAGGATTAAGTAAATCGACAATTAAACTGCCCGGTGCTAGGTTTGAATATAGATCTTCAATAATCCAAGCGCTTGCCTTTAAGCAAGACTCACAAAACAACACTGATTTATTATAACGAGAATAAGAACGAGAGTATGAGCGAGGGTCTAAATCCATAATATGATAACTCAATATTATATCGGCATGAGCAAATTCACTATATTCAAAACCTTGGCTAGCCATTGTTTTATCAATGGCTAATTCAATACCATTTCGCCGAACATCACTGATATGTTGCTCATCATTAAAAGGTGAGTTTCGCTCGTAAGTGCTGTAAGACTGAACTTGAGAAAAATCAAATCGGTTATGATAAATTACGCTTGCACGTTGATTGCTTGAACATGATGAAATTATGCTCAGAATAATCAGTACATAGCAAACATAAGGTTTCATATTACATTAAAATATCAAGGTTAATTTCGGTAAAACTTAACACGGTGCCACCAAATTCTTTAGCAAAGGCTTGTGCGTCAGCCTCTAGACTAAAGCTTGCTAATGTTTTCCCCATAGCGCCGGTTTTTTCAGAGCCCGATACATACCAAGCCGTTTTAGCATCAATAAAATACTCGTCGTTTAATGTTCCCCATGGCATTTTACTCATGTCGTGCACCATCATTTGCGATACATTACGCTTATTTTCAGGGTCTAAATAATAGCTAAACATATCACGTGTTGAGCAAAACTTATAAACCGACTTTCCTTGCTCTTTACGAAAAAGTTCGCCTTTAGGACCATCAAAACGAGTAATAAGCATGCCACACACATGACACTCGTCGCCTGATTCCATTGCAATCGCTTTATGTAGCATTGCTTGTTTATCGGCGTTATCTGAACAGGATACTAAAGTGATACAGAGCGTTAAAAGAGAAAGTAGTTTTATTATAGGTTTCATTAAAGTTTCTTCTTTTTAAAAATAAAAATAGCTAAGGTTAATGGTAAAATCACCCAAGCAACTAAGGTTAAAATGAGTTGAGCTTGCGATAAGCTAGCATTAACAGCAATAGCCAAAACGCCATTGATATCACCACTATCTAAGCCTGCAAAATTAATTAATCGAAAAATATCCGCCGGATTAAGCATCATTATTTGCGTTAGTCCTTGTTGTGTTATGCCTTCTTCTACTCCCACTAACAACGCCAATAAAGCTAAGTCAAAAGCAAGAGCAAATAAAAACCACGTTATTAAAGCAAAACCCGCCGCTTTAGACTTTTCAGATACCAATAAACTAATTAAATATGAAATAGCGGTAAAACTTAACCCTAATAAAATCGCGCTAAAGATAAACAAGCCAAAGGCGCTGATAATGTCACTATTGTTTAGCTGAAAATACAATAAGACGGCAGAAGAGCCAAAACCTAAAACCGTTGCTAAAGCAATAATACTACCCTGTCCAATAAATTTACCTAATAACAATTGGCTTTTACTTAACGGATACGTCAATAACAACAACAAGGTGCCGCTTTCTTGCTCACCCACAAAGCTGTCATAACTTAATAGCAGCGCAATTAAAGGAATAAGAAACACCGCTAAACTAGATAAACTCGCCACTGTAGTTGACAATGACGTAATGCCAATAGCACCTGAGGCTGCTGCGCCGAAATACGTAAGACCAATAGAAAGCAAAGCAAAAATAAGTGTGATGGATACCAACCAACGATTTCTTAAACCGTCACGAAACTCTTTGTGCGCTACCGTTAAAATTTGTTTCATTAACCTTGCACTCCTAATTTCTGCGCTTGTTTTTTATCATCAAGCGTTAGAAAGTGTTGATAAACCTGCTCTAAGTTAGCTGACTCAAAGTGAATATCTTGAAGCGTATCTAAGCGTAATAATGCGCGAAGCACCTTAAGCTTTTCTTTTTCTGGCACCTGTAAAATATCATCACTGGCATGGGTTAAATAAGCCTTTAAGTTTTCATTTTGTCTTATGGCTTCATGAACACCTTGAGGTTTAACCATTATCGGTAACGCCGCTTGTTGACGTAACTCAGTTAATGTTCCCATGGCTAGTAACTTCCCTGATGATAAAATCATCGCGCGATCAATATGTTGTTCAACTCCGGGTAAAACATGAGAGCACAAAATAATGCTAGAGCCATTCGACTTTAATTGATCAACCGTTTTATAAAAATCACCAGTGGCAATAGGATCTAAACCAACGGTAGGTTCGTCTAGCAGTAACAGTTTAGGCTCACCAATAAAAGCTTGCGCTAAACCAAGTCGCTGACGCATGCCTTTTGAATAAGTTTTTACTTGGCGCTTCATGGCATATGTAATACCCACTTGTTCGAGTAAGTCAATCGCTTGCGCTTTAGAAAAACCTTTTAGTTTTGCAAAGTAAGTTAATACTTCTAAACCGGTGAGCTGTTCATAAAAACTAACATTTTCAGGTAAATAACCAACTTTACTGCGGCTATGCCATGCTTCTTTTGAATCTGGCGCCATTCCCATCACTTCAATGTTACCGCTACTCGGTGAAATAACACCCAGAATAAGCTTCATCATCGTGGTTTTACCGGCGCCATTATGACCAAATAAACCTAATACTTCACCTTCATTTAACGTCATACTCACCGATTGTAAGGCATCAAGTGTATTATAACTTTTACCTGCATCAACCAATGAAACTAATGGGGTTTTCATAAACATTATTCCTGTAAACTCAAGTTGTTATCAGTCGACAACTGGGTGTTTTGTTTTTCGAGTAAAGCGCTTTTTTCTTGTGGCAAGTATTTTTCAAATAAATCAGGTGTGCGCATCAAAGGAAAACTATCTTTTACGCCCGGCGGTTTAAGTACTGGAAATTGTTTTTGTACCCAACGTAAAATTAAAATTGCAGGACTGTCCATAATCATTTTCATTTCAGGATATTGCCACACTAATTTATCAATACCATCATTAGGTTCAAATATAGCATCGCCAATACCATCATTATTCATATCCCAACCTAAATAATTACTCCAATAATTACCACTACCGTCTTTACTCCACTCTTGTTTTTTATTAGAAACATATTTCACTTGAGTTGGATTGTTAATAAAGCGGTTACCAAAAATTTTAATATTTTCAGAGCCCGCAGTTAAATGAATACCAATTTCAGCCGTATCGACGCTATTTTTAGTCAGCGTGTTATAACCGGAATTATAAATAAATAAGCCTTTGCCATCTCGACCAAGCACTTTATTTTCAGGTTTAGTCCATACATTTTTAACCTGATTATGAGAGAACGTTGATTGAGTAATAAAATTTAGTAAAAAACCGTAATCTTCACTGTCTCTAGTTTTATTGCCAGTAATGGTTAATCGTCTAGAGCTCATCAGAGCATACCCCGCACGGGTATTGTAAGCCACGTTATCTTTTACGGTATTATCATATGAATACATGTAATGAATACCATAACGTAAGTGATGCATAGTATTATTTTCAATGAGGTTGTTTTGGCTAGAAATCACATAAATTCCATCTCGGCATTCACTCGTTTCATTTTGATACACATGCGTATAAGTAACGTTGGCAACTTGTATGCCATTGCCTCGATCGGCTGAGCGTAAGGCCAAATTACCGGTCACTTTATTATTCACTATTGTAGATTTTGTTACATGATTAAGCCAAATACCAAAGCCATCACCAACTAATATATTATTCTTAATATTCAAGCCTGTTACTCTTGCGCCATTGACTTTTTCATGGGAATAAATACCTGAGTTTTGCTCAGTGAGATCATCGCCCCAATTAATAATATTAAGATTATCGACGGTAATATTTGAATTTTTTAATACTAACGCATGCCCTTTACCTTGAGCATCAATAGTTGCCCCTGTACCGTATAGGGTAATTTGATTGTTAATAATAAAGTTACCTAGATAATTTCCAGAAGACAACAAAACCACGTCACCATCAACGGTGTCATCTAAGATTTTTTGTAGATTATTTGCAGGCGTAACAGTAAATTTTGTTGCTAAAGTCGTTTGGCTAAAACCACTTAATAAAACAAAAAGTACCCATAAATATTTATATTTTACCAATGAAAACTCTTTCTAAAGCTGATAGTGAAATTAGCATAACATTATTACACTATTGATCTTATACCAATACAAATAAAGTTGTGATCATTCTCAATGGACTAAATATCCCAATAACATCGTTGCTTTCAATCCTAATAGTCAGCTATTACTCAATCAAGCGTCTTGTTCTTGAAAATTTATCCTCATTGATATTTAATCACTAATTTACTGGTATTGGTATTAAATAATTTAAAAGCCAAAGAGATACAAAAAAGCACAACACTTTTCAATGTTGTGCTTTTCAATTTTCTATCTCCTTAAGGCTTAATAAAAGCTAAACCTTAAATTAAGCTTCAACTAACATTCTTCCACGCATTTCCATATGTAATGCATGACAGAACCAGTTACAATAATACCACTGTACACCCGGCTTATCGGCAACAAAGGTTATAGAAGCAGTTGCCTGTGGACCAATTTCCATTTGTACCCCATGGTTAGTCATACAGAAACCATGCGTTACATCTTCAACCATATCAAGGTTAGTAACGACTACGGTAACTTCATCACCTAGCTTAACTTTAAACTCATTTAAACCATAGTTTGGCGCAACAGACGTCATATAAACCGTCACTTTATTACCCTTACGAATAACTTTGTTATCGCTCATCAAGTCAACGCCATCTTTCTTAGCCATAGCAACGGTTGGTGCAAAAATGGGATCATCACGAGTCCACACTTTTTTAGTTTTCATTTTGCTACGGTGCACCATAATACAGTCATGCGGTTCCGCAAATGTCGGCCCATCATGTACTAATCTCATTTCATCACCTGAAATATCAATGAGTTGATCATTTTCAGGTTTAAGTGGTCCTACCGGTAAAAATCTATCTTTAGAAAACTTACATAAAACCACTAACCATTTACCGTCAACGTCACGAGTTTCCCCTTGCGAAGTATGGTTATGGCCCGGTTGATAATGCACATCTATTTTTTGACGAATATAATTAACTTTTTCGCCTTTATAGGCTTTTATGGCATCTTCAACATTCCACTTAACAACTTGGCTATCTAAGAATAAAGTAGTATAAGCATTGCCACGACCATCAAAAGCAGTATGTAATGGCCCCAAACCTAGCTCTGGCTCACCCACAACGGTATCACGCTCTTTAATTTTACCGGAAAATAAATCATCTAATTTCTTAATTGAAATAATAGTCACTGTCGGCGATAATTTACCATTGGCAACAAAGTACTCACCATCTGGCGAAGTATTTAAACCATGCGGTGATTTAGGCACAGGAATATAACGAGTTAATTCAGAGCCTTTACGACCATCTAATACCGGAACATCATTACCATTATAGGTTTTGAATTTACCCGCCTTAACAGCTGCTTCACAACGCGCTAGGTTAAATATCACCACATGATCACGCTCAGCAGAAATCATTTCTCCCAAGTTCATACCCATTTCTGAGTTATACGACGTTGAAGCAAAATATTTGCCATCAAAATCAGCATCAGTGTTATCTAAATTACCATCAACCATCACTTGGAAAGCCATTTCCATGGTTTCAGCGTCAATAACATTAAATAATGAACGGTAAGTACTCACATCTTCTAAAGTACTTTTACCATTATTATCCATTGGAATTTCAAATTCGCCGTTACAAATAAGATATTTAGTGTAAGGTACTTTTTGTACGCGTAAGCCATGAATTGCCTGTGTGTTTGGTACGGTTAACATTTTATCCGTTTTCATCACATCACAACGAATACGGGCGACACGGGTGTTTGCTTTATCGTTAATGAAAACATATTTACCGTTATAACGACCGTCTGTCATACTCATATGCGGATGATGTGAATCGCCCGCTAAAATATTTGCGCTATCGCCTTTAATCGCTTTCGACTCGTTGGTTAGACCCCAACCGGTAGCACTATCTATATTAAATACCGGAATACGCATTAACTCACGCATTGACGGAATACCCATAATACGTACTTCGCCAGAATGACCACCAGACCAGAAACCATAGTATTCATCTAATTCACCTGGATGAACTACTGGGCTCATTGCTGCTTTTTGAGCATTGGCTTTTGCGGTAGAGGCAAACATAGCTGCTGTCATTGGGGCGGCAACAACACCTGCACCAATTAATGCTGTTTTGCCGAAAAATTTACGACGACCTTCATCTTCCAGTGCTAACTCATTGACGCTTTTTTCTTCTTTATTCATTAGTATTCCCCACGTTTAATAATTTGGTTAATTTGTTATTCATTGCTAATAAGTTATTTTTGAGCCTTATCCCGTTCATGTTGAGCTAACATTTTTCTACTTGAGTAATTACCCATTTTGTTAACCAACATTTACTGCTGCGATTTCTGTTGCTTTAAACTTGTTTTTCTTGCGTGCAAGTTTTTTCAACGGTGGACATTTTTCATCATTAAAATAAGTTACCTGACAATCAAGACAGTAATGACATTCACGCATATTGATTTCACCATCTGGATTAATGGCTTGAATTTCACATTCTTTAGCGCACGTTTTGCAAGGTTGTCCACATTCTGGTCGACGTCTTAGCCAGCTAAATAAGCGCACACTATTACTAGTAGAAAGTGCTGCACCTAACGGGCATAAGTAACGACAAAAGAATTTACGATTGAAAATATTGATCACTAATAACGATACTGCATATAAAACAAAGGGCCATTCTCGATCAAATTTTAATAAGAATGTTGTTTTAAAAGGCTCAACCTCAGCAAACTGCTCAGCCGTTGCTAGAGACTCCATAGACAAGCCAAACAAACCTAATAAAATAAGATACTTTATTGCCCACAAACGTTCATGCACAGCCCACGGTAATTCAAATTGCGGTATTTTTATGTAACGAGCAAATATATTCATTAACTCTTGTAAAGCGCCAAATGGACACAGCCAACCACAGTAAACAGCACGCCCCCATAAAACCATGGTTACAGCTGCTGCGCCCCACAGAATAAAAATAACAGGATCAAGTAAGAATAAGTCCCATGAAAAATCACTCATAAATGCTTGTAAAAAAGTAAAAACATTGACCACGGATAATTGCCCACCCCACGCCCAACCAATAAACACCACAGTGACAATCAAATATAAGTGTCTGAAGTTGTGCATAAAAGTAGGATGACGAACAAGAATGTCTTGTAGGAACATACTGACAAGCAATAAAATCAATAATATAAATAAAATAATAACTTCAGTATTTTTCTCTTGCCAAACTTCTTGAGCGAGTGTTAATTCTGGCTCAGGATAAATAAGGGCAGGACGTTCTACAAATTTATCTAAGGTGTGATAGTCGGCTTTAAAGCTGGTAAAAATACTATCTAACGGTCCGGTTTGACGACGAACAAGTAATTCTAACTGCCAGTCAGCCGCAGGATTAAATTGATGATGTTCACGAACAATAAAAATAGATCGCTCTTTAAACTTCGGCGCACCTTCAACATACAAATCAGGTACGCGAGAATGATCTAAATCTCTAAAAGAAAACGCATTACCTGTTTGAAGAATTTGAATGCGATCAAAAATAGCGCCGCGCACATAACCAGAGCCTTTAAATGAGTAGCCGGCTCCCATTAAAATAACCGCATGTTCATTCGCTTTTAATGTTGACAGTAAATAGTCATATTCACTGTCACCTAGTAAGTTACGACCTATGGTTGGAATATCAACTTGTGCAAAAAATATTTCAGCAAACATCTCCTGTTTTTGATCGGCACTTGCTTCGTCAACATGTTCAGCCTCAGTGCCAACAAAAGCTTCATCAACGACTTTTCGATTCAAAAATAATTTTCTAATGGAGCCATCGCCAATAAGCGTTGTCCAATCTGCTTTTTCAAAAACATCGGCATGTATTGTTCCCATGGGCTGAATAGGTTCTTTACTTGCGCTGATAAGACCAAGAGATAGAGCTACTTTTTTGGCGGCTTTAACAATGGCAACATTCATTACCATCACAGTAACCGTTGCTCCTGATAGCCCATCAATATGTATTATGCCTTCGGTTTTATTACCACCAACCTTTAAACGGTCTCTTACATGTAAGCCATTATATTGATCGGCAAATTTATGCAATTTACTTTCAGGAATTCCCGCTAAAATAATCGGCTCATGATGCTCTAAAACTTTTGCGCCTAAATAAACACCTTGAGTATCAATAGCCACTAACATATTAACGGGCTCACCCGAATAGGCAGGAATTCTCGCTAAATCATTGGTTTCAAATGCATAGCCTAATATTTCATCACCTTTACCTTCTTTATTTCCGAAAATGGTCCACACTAATGGCTCTCCTTGTTTTTCTGAAATAAGGGTTTGCGTAGGAAATATTTCTTTAATTAGCGGTATTGGATCTTTAGGCGGGCTGACAAAAAGCGCTTGTGCGGATGAGACAACACCAACAAACAGCACCAATATTGCAATTAGTGTTTTTACAAACCGTGTTGTGACAAAAGATAACATTAAATAGCGATTCTTTTTAATTGGGAGAAAAATTCACAGCAAAATTAAAAAAGGAGTAGCTGCGACAATATGTCACAGGTTACGCTATTTACTCAGGTAAATCATGATATAGATCAAAAAAGTCGACTAAAATAAATACAACAATAACAACAAGATATAACCATTTTTTTATTATGGTTATATCTTGTTGAATGAAAACAAATAAGAAAGGCAAGCTACATAAGGGATGCAAGATAGTTTAAAAATTGAACAATAACTCTTAATTATGTCATTTTCGATTTTTTTTGCCTACCAGACGTAGGTACTTAGCTTTGGTTTGGAACTATAAAGCGAAATAAAAGATCTCGCTTTATAGGATAGATCCCCAGTGAGAAACTTCGGGGATGACATCATATATTTAATAAAAATCGAGTAAGCACTAAATAAGTAAATACAAATAAGTACTATTATCGAATTGAAACCCGAGCAAATTTACGTTTACCTACTTGATAAACTGCTTTGCTACCACGAGTAATGAGTAAACCTCTATCCGTTATTTTTTCACCATCAATTTTCGCTGCGCCTTGCTTTATCATACGATAAGCGTCTGAGGTACTGCTCACTAAATTTGCTTCTTTCAACAAATTAGCAATGGCAATTTCACCACCTTCAGGTGATAGTTCAATATCAGGCATATCATCAGGCATTGCCCCTTTTTGAAAGCGATTAATAAACTCTTGATGTGCTGCTTGCGCAGCATCTTCATCATGAAAACGAGCAATTAACTCTTTGGCCAGATCAATTTTAACATCTCGAGGATTTTTACCCGCCGCTATTTCTGCTTTATAGCCATCAACTTCAGCAAGGGGCTTAAAGCTTAATAACTCATAATAACGCCACATTAAGACATCAGAAATTGACATTATTTTACCGAACATATCTGTAGGGCTATCGGTAATGCCAATATAATTACCTAATGATTTAGACATTTTTTGTACGCCGTCTAAACCTTCTAATAAAGGCATCATCAATACTGTTTGTGGACGTTGCCCTTCAGATTTTTGCAACTCTCGACCCATCAACAAATTAAATTTTTGATCGGTGCCACCTAGTTCAACATCAGAGGCTAAGGCAACAGAATCCCAACCTTGCACTAATGGATACATAAACTCATGAATAGCAATAGCTTGACCATTGGCATAACGTTTTTTAAAATCATCACGCTCCATCATACGTGCAACGGTTTGACGCGACGCAAGTTGTAACATACCCGCAGCGCCTAATTTGTCCATCCAAGTAGAGTTAAATGCCACGGTAGTTTTGGCCGGATCAAGTATTTTAAACACTTGCTCTTTATAGGTTTCCGCATTGGCTAACACATCGGCTTTCGTTAATGGTTTACGAGTAACATTTTTACCGGTTGGATCACCAATCATACCGGTGAAATCCCCAATGAGAAAAATAACTTCGTGACCGAGTTGCTGAAATTGACGTAGCTTGTTGATCAATACCGTATGCCCTAAATGTAAATCAGGCGCAGTGGGATCAAAACCCGCTTTAATTTTTAACGGTTTACCCGTTTTCAATTTTTCTAACAATTCATCTTCTAGCAATATTTCTTCGGCGCCGCGTTTAATTTCGGCAAACGCTTGGCTGACATCGGTCATTTATTAGCTCCACAACAATTAATTGCCAGAATTCTACTGTATTTTAGCGCTAGGTTAAAATCATAAAAGCATTTCGTTACGTTTTTTTTCTAAAAATTCAACATATTTTGCAAAAGAATGAATATATTTTGATATAGTGAACGAATCTTCAAGAGACAATTGTCGTATTTTCTTAACATTTACCGTGAATATTGAAAAATGCAGTATCAGTTCAAAAAACTAGAAAATTTCTTTTTACAGTTGCCTAAGCAACACCGTATTGTTATCAGTTCAGTAAGTATATTATTACTGCTGATGTTACTGCTTCCCTCAGAAAATAACACTAAGACCAAAAACTTAGAAATAGGTAAGCGTTACCAAGTGGCTATGCCGCAAACGGCTAATACAAACAATAATCATAATATTGCCATTTCGCTGCCTTCTCTTGCCTCAAAATCATTAGATCATACACCTAAAAATACAATTAAACCTACAACCACTCCCCCCCCTAAAGATAGTACTTGGCAAACTACCACGGTACGCAGTGGCGATTCTTTAGCCAGAATATTCAAACGATTAGGCTTTAGTGCACAAACCACTTATGCGGTTAGTACTGCAAAAGGCAGTGATATTAAGTTACTAAAAAAACTCAATATTGGTGACAAGCTGCGTATTGCAAGCAACAGTAACCAACAGCTTACGGCGCTTGAATATCCTCTGACTAAAATAGACACGCTTTATGTTAATTTAGTGGGCGATGGCTACCAGTCACACAAAGAAACAAAGCAAGTGGAAATACAAGAAACATTTGCGCATGGTGTTATTACCTCTAATTTTTGGAATTCTGCCGTTGCTGCTGGCTTAACAGATAATCAAATTATTAATTTTGCTAACATTTTTGGTTGGGATGTTGATTTTGCCCTTGATATTCGCGCCGGCGATAGTTTTCACATTATTTTTGAAAAACGTTATGTTGAAGGTGAATATATTGGCAATGGTAAAATTTTAGCCGCTGAATTTATTAATCAAGATGATCCTTTTCAAGCCGTACGTTTTACCGATGATGAATATTACACCCCTAACGGTAACAGCATGCGTAAAGCTTTTTTACGTGCACCTGTTAGCTTTAAATATATCAGCTCTAACTTCAAACGTAGGCGCTTTCATCCTGTTCAAAAACGTTGGAAAGCACATAGAGGAATTGATTATGCCGCAAAAACCGGCACACCGGTTGTCGCCGCAGGTAATGGTAAAGTCACTCATGCCACATATAATAAATACAACGGCAATTATGTTTTTATTCAACATGGCAATGGCATAATTACCAAATATTTACATTTTTCTAAACGTGCAGTTAAAAAAGGACAACGCGTAAAGCAAGGGCAAATTATCGGTTATGTGGGTTCAACAGGTTTAGCCGCAGGTCCTCATTTACATTATGAATTTTTATTAAATGGTGTACATCGCAACCCCAGAACCGTAAAGCTGCCTGACGCCAAACCAATTGAGAAAAAATATAAAACTGCATTTAGCAAACTTGCGGTGAAACGCTTACAAGAATTAGAAGGCTCTAAAAATGCCCTACTTTCTATGAGCGAAAGAGAAATAAATAACACTGATACGATGAACACATCGACATTAAATGCTGATGACTAATCATACAGCACAAAAACACTTGCTATATATTTTAGTCAGAAAAAAGTGAAACCCCCAGGGGATATTTCATTACTCCTTAGTCGCATTAAAGTACGCCCTACACGAGATAGCCATGAAAAAATATTATATTGGTTTAATGTCAGGCACTAGTGCTGACGGCATAGATTTAGCACTGGTTAGCTTCGATGAACAAATTAACGCTAACCAAAGTAAACCTCGGTTAATTGCTAGCTATTATCAACAGTATGAAGAAGATGAAACTCATAAAATCACCTCACTTTATAACCCTTCAAACCATGAGATAGATCGCGCATTTGAGCTTGATATTGAATTAGCGCAACTTTTTAGTGACGCTATTAATGCCTTGCTAATACAAGAAGGTATTTCTCCTGATGAAATTATTGCCATAGGAAGTCACGGACAAACCATTAGACATCGCCCTACTTCTGCTTTTCCTTTTACCTTACAAATAGGTTGTAACCAAACGCTTGCCACATTAACGAATATAAAAGTGATAGGACAATTTAGACGTAAAGATATGGCATTAGGCGGCCAAGGTGCGCCATTAGTACCGGCTTTTCATCAAAAAATATTTACCGAAGAAAATACTGATGTTTTTGTGGTTAATATTGGTGGCATTGCCAACATAAGCTACTTGCCTAAAAATAGTTCACTTAGATCAAGCACTATATTAGGATTTGATACCGGACCGGGTAATGCATTAATGGATGATTGGTATCAATTAAATCATCAAAATAGTGAGTATCGATATGACAAAAATGGTGCTTGGGCTAAAACCGGAAAAGTCAACAAGTCGCTATTAAACCAGCTATTAACCGATAAATACTTTACCTTACTACCACCTAAAAGTACCGGTCGAGAGTATTTTAATTCAAATTGGTTACAAACACAGTTACGAGTTTTTACTCAACAAAATAGTGCCGATATAACAAACCAAGATATACAAGCAACGCTAACATCGTTAACGGCTATCACGATTAGTAATACGATTAATCAGCTTAGTTCGCAAGCAATTATATACCTTTGTGGCGGTGGTGCTCACAATAAACAGCTATTTAATGAACTCAACAAGTATCTGCAACAAGGCGCAAATAACAACAAACTTCTTTTGACGGATCAAAAAGGGATAGATGGCGATCAACTTGAAGCCATCGCTTTTGCTTGGCTCGCTTTTGCCTATGACAAAAAGTTATTAAGTAATATTCCCGCCGTAACAGGGGCTAGAGAAAGTTGCACCCTTGGTACTGCATTTTATCCTTAATCTTCCCGTAACTATTCACCTTGTCACTGAATGACTCAATTAATACGTCAAAAGTACTCATTGACTAACGTCAACTCCGTGCTTTTTCCTTTTAATTAAACCAGTCAGTTTAAAGTTGAACCGCTACCTGAATAATTACACTATTCAACATTGAACCCGATTATTTAGATAATTTCACGGGTAAAACGCCTTTGGCTTTTTGATTTCCTATCACAATAGCCATTGCGGTATTAAAACCTGGACTCACCATTTTGTTATCTGCCACAGAATAAATTCTATCGTCAAAAGTGAGTAATACGGCATCAGCCAACTCAATATAAGGTGCAATCAAATAAGGCGAACTTTTAGCCACTAACAATGTTTTTAGTTGATGTTGTTTTGCTAACGCCAATTGAAATTCTAGCATTGCTCCATAAGTCATTTCTTGGAATTCATCACTGGCATTAGTTATATTGGTATTAGTTATATTGGTATGAGTTATACCGGAACTACTTATACTGGGTATATTGCCTGTGCTTTGCTTTATCACCGCCTGTTTATTATTCATGGTTTGTGTTAATAGATCATCTACGCCGCCAAAATCAACTGCACTCGCGATTTTTGAATCAATGGTAGCAATCACTATATCTACTTTTGAAAGTAAGCTTGTATCTTGTATTTGCCTAAAGGCATTAGCACTATCGGCAATAATTGCGGTAATAGTTGGCGGACTTAATCCCCTTTTTTGCCAGTTATCTTTAATGGCTTGTTCTAACGCAATAAACTCATGCTGAGTAGCAACAAGTAGGTGTATTTGTTTTGTGCTTTCATTATCTATCGGCAAAAAATTGACTTCATTTTTAATCAGTGTCACCGCATTATTTGACAATGCCTGCTCTAACAACAAAGAACTCTTTTGAGCAATAACTTGTTCAGCTTGGTGTATTTGTTCAGCCAACGTTTGTTTCGATAAGTGAATATATTTAGCTTTATAATAATTTATTCTAGCGAGCGATTGGTCAATTTCATTTTCATTGAATTGTTTTTCAATAATTGCTTCACCCAATGCTTTACTCACCAATTTAATGAATATTTTAAACTGTTCAATATCGGCAATAGTTCTAATTTTAAATGGCATTACCGCTAAGTCAGCACCAGCTTTAAAGGTTTCAACCGTCGCGGTAACGGGATCAAAATAATGAGCAATACCCGCCATATCTAATGCATCTGTGGCAATAATGCCATCAAAGCCCATATTAACACGTAGTAAGTCAGTTAAAATTTTGCGCGACATGGTTGCCGGACGTATAGTTTCTATTCCCTCTTTATTAGTAACGGTAGAATTATCTAATGCGGGATATTGAATATGCGCAGTCATTATCATTGCCGGGTCGCTTTGTTCAATTGCCGATTGAAATGGAGCAAGATCATATTTTTCAATGGTTGCTAAATCATGTTCAACACGTGGCAAACCCGCATGACTATCAACATGGGTGTCCCCATGACCTGGAAAATGTTTCAAGGTAGCCATAACACCTTGTTGTTGTATAGCTTTTACCGCGGCAATGCCTAACTCAGCAACTTGTTGAGGATTTTCGCCAAATGAACGTGTGTTGATCACAGGATTTTTAGCATTGGTATTTACATCAACGACTGGCGCATAATTATTGTTAATACCAAGCGCATTGAGCTCATTAGCAATAACGCCGTTTACTTGCGATGCAAACTTATCTCCCTGAGAAGGGTACGTTGCCCCTATTGCCATATTGCCAGAAAAAGACGTGGCATGCGGTAAACGCACAACTCTACCGCCTTCTTGGTCAACCGATATAATTAATGGCTTACCGATTGTAGATTGTAATGACGCTTGTTGAAGATCACGGGTTAAATGAAGTATTTGTTCACTGCTTTCTAAATTTTCAGCAAATAAAACAATACTGCCAATACTGGTGGCAGTGATCATATCAGCCAACTCAATCGGTAACTGGGTTACCGGTTGTCTACATATTTTTTCATCTTCAGGTGCTTGTTGACAAAAATAGCGAATATCAAGTGCCATTTTTTGAGCTATTTTATGTTCAAAATCAGAAAATTTCATACTACTCTTTTTACTACTATATGCGTCTTTAATTTTAGCTGTGAACAATATATTACTACATCCCGTCCATGACAATAAAAGGAAAGCGCATAAAAATATTGAGGTTATTGGTTTGTTCATAACATTAATTTACACGAAACAAAAATAAGAGAATATTTTTCCACTTTACGGTTTTTCTGAATAAAATGCATAGCACGTAATTTTATATCGGTAAAATTAGTTTTCTTCTATTAGAGTCAATACGGTATTAACCAATTTATTTATGCCCAATGCCGCTTCACTTATTGAAGTAGCCAACATATAAGCCGGTGTTGTCACCAATTTATGTGCTTGATCAATAAAAATATCACTGACTTCACAAGGGTTGTGCACTAAGCCTTTAGCTTCAATTAACGCTGCTGTGCTAGTATCAGTGCCAATAGTACCCTGTACACCTTTAGCATAAATTAACGGCAACATAGCAGGGGCAATACACATATAGCCCGCAGGTTTATCTGCTTTAGCAAACGCCTGACAAGCAGCCAACACTTGCTCATTAACGTGATAATTATCACCGTCAAGGGCGAAGCTAGATAAGTTTTTTGCCGCACCAAAACCACCGGGCACAATCAAGGCATCAAAGTCTTGCTCTCGTAATTCACATAAGTCTTCAACATCACCGCGCGTAATACGAGCAGACTCAACCAAAACATTGCGGTTTTCATCTTCACTGACCTCCCCCGTTAAATGATTAATCACATGATGTTGAGGTATATTTGGTGCAAAACAGCGACAGCTTGCATTGTTTTGTTCAATAGCGAGTAACGTTAACACCGCTTCATGAATTTCACTTCCGTCATAAACCCCACAACCACTTAAAATCACAGCAACTTTTTTCATAATATTCAACCTATTAAAACCCACATTAATAATTCAGACATAAATTCCCTCTCCTTATATCCTTATACATATATCCTTACATATTTAGCGTGTAATATACGATAACTTTAGTATAGTGTCTTGTAGTCGATCACTACTCTTTTATTTTTCAAATCATATAAAAATACAATAACAGCAGAGACGTATGATTAAAACAGTTGAACTCAATAGAGTTTATGGCATTGGCGAAAACCAAGTTCATGCCTTAAAAAATATTTCGCTTACGATTAAAGAAAATGAGTTTGTTGCCATTATGGGAGCTTCAGGTTCAGGAAAATCAACGTTAATGAGCATTTTAGGGTGTTTAGACACGCCTAGCTCTGGTGAATATTTACTATCAGAAGAGTCAATAAAATGTATTGATGATGAAAATCTTTCAATTATTCGCAATCAAAAAATTGGTTTCATCTTTCAAACCTTCCATTTATTACCGCGATTAACCGCACTTCAAAATGTAATTTTACCCTTAAGATACAGTGATGTTACCAGTGAAGAAGCCAACCAACGCGGCTTAACCATGTTAGCTAAAGTTGGCTTGTCTGACAGAGCTCTGCACAAGCCTAATGAAATGTCTGGCGGACAACGACAACGAGTAGCCATTGCTCGCGCTTTAGTTAATCAACCGCAAGTCATTTTTGCTGACGAACCCACGGGTAATTTAGACAGTAAAACCTCTCATGAAATAATGCAGTTAGTCACTGAATTACACAAGCATGGTCAAACTATTGTTATGGTTACCCACGAACAAGACATTGCCAGTTTTGCTGAACGAGTTATCACCATGAAAGATGGCGAAATAATTTCAGATCATAAAAATAACACCTTAATAAAGGAAACCGCATGAACTTAATATACCGATTATTGAGTGGTACTTTATTGAGCTTGTTTTTTTCACATTCTGTTTTTAGTACTGAAAACACTAATAATGAAAGTCATGAGAGTCTATTACTCACCGGCATTGTAAAAGCAAAAAACAGTCAACCTTTTTACGCCCCTAAAACAGATAGTTGGCAAGTACAAATAAAATGGATGATAGAAGAAGGTGAAAAAGTAAAAGCAGGTGATCTTGCCGTCGTTTTTGACAGTGGCTCTATTGAAAGCGTTATTGAACAAGAAGAAATTAAATTATTAGCGGCAGAAGAAGAACTTCATCGCCTTAGTATAGTAGGAGAGCAAAGCATTCTTGAAGCAACCTTTGCTTTAAAACGTACCGAACTACTATTAGAACGTGCCAAAATAGATGCAAATATTCCCAAAATTAATTTAAGTGAATATGATTATCAAAAATACCAAGTTGAACTTGAAAAAGCGATAGTTGCCAATATCAAAGCAAAAGATAAATCGATACAAACAACCTTATCAAGTTTTGTTGCTATCAATAAGCAAAAATTAACCATTGAAAAATCTCAAGACTCGCTAACCTACAACAAACACAAACTCAGCAAAATGGCACTTTATGCTAAGCGAACTGGGCCAATTTTATACGCTAGTCACCCTTGGAACGGTGAAAAGATTTTTGTTGGTAGCACGGTACAAGCATCATGGAAGGTGGCTGAAATCCCCGCGCTTTCCGATCTATTTATAGAGTCTTGGTTACACGAAATTGATTACAATAAAGTAAAACTAAAACAACAAGCCTTGCTTTATTTTGATGCTTATCCACAACAAAAATTTACCGCAATATTAAGCCAGCTTTCTACCCAACCTGAAGAAAGAAAAGTATGGGGAACTGATGTGTATTTTAAAGCAACCTTTACTTTTAAAGTGCTCAATCAGTTAAAATTATTACCGGGTATGAGCGCTCAACTTGAGCTACATAGCCCTGAAGAATCAAAATTTACAGGAGAGCAAAGTGAATAGACTATTTCAGCTAATTGTTTGTTTGTGTTCAACTGTTTTTATATTTTCCTGTCAGGAAGAAAACACGGTCAAGGTAAAACAGGAAACTATTGATATTACCGTGTCAGCCATTGGCGAATTAGAATCAAAACAACGGATGTTTTTAGCGCCTCCTAAAATTCGTCGAATGTGGCAATACAATATTCAAACAATGCTACCTGAAAACACTTCAGTCAAAAAAGGCACCGTAGTGTTGTCGTTTGACGATAAAAAAGTCAGGGAGCGCCTAATTGATCAACAAGGCCAAAAAGATCAAGCTCAAAAAAAACTCGAAAATAAATACATTAAAGAAGCGGCAACAGAGCAAGAGTTAGTGTTAGCCGTCGCTGAAAAAAAAATGGAATTTGAAAAAGCACAACGTAAGGCTGAAATAATTGATCATAGCCGCTCTGAAAATGACCGAAAAAAAGCAACTATTGATTTCACCATTGCAACAAACGATCTTGATTTAGCTACAAAAAAATTAGCCTTTCATCGAGAAAATACGCTATTAAATATCAAAAGAGCTCAACAAAAACTAGCCCGTTTAAGCAGTAAAGTAAAATATTTGCAACATAATATAAAGCGTTTAAAGGTTGTCGCTCCCATTGACGGCTTGGTTATATATAAAGCTAATTGGAATGGCGAAAAACCCTCCATTGGTACTAATGTTCAAATAGGGGAGTCTGTAATAGAGCTCGCGGTTATTGAAGAAATGCAAATAAAAGCACAAATAACAGAGCCTGATAGCGGTCAAATAAAAGCAGGACAACAAGTTAAAATCACTTTAGACAGTGCCAAAGATAGAGTTTTTAATGGCGTTATTACCAGTTTAGGACAGGTTTTTAGAGAAAAATCCTGGCAAGACAAACGTAAAATATTTGATGTTATTATTGATATCGACAAGGTCGAACCTGAAATAATGCGCCCGGGCATGACTGCTCGCATTGAAGTGACTTCTGAAACAATACCTAACGCATTAACCCTACCATCCGACGCCATAAAACATCAAGGCGAAGAAATACTCGTTCAGGTAAAAACGACTTTTGGCAGTGAGAATCGTCTCATTAATATTAGCCATATTTTAAAAAACAAAGTAGTAATTAGTCATGGATTACAAGCCGGGGATGCTATTTTACGATGAAATCATTTATACAACTATCGATGCAATTATCAATTTCCATATTATCTCGATCCTTTGCAATTTTAATTATTTTAGGTCTTTTATTGGGTTGCGATGACGTTGAAAAACCATTGTTATATAAAGTCAACGAGCAAGATTTTGATATAATCATCCCTGCTAAAGGAGAACTGTTTGCAGCCAAAGCCACAACCATTAATGCCCCCTCAGGAAGACGCTCAAAAAATATAGCATGGCTTGCACCTGAATATTCATTAGTAAAAAAAGATCAAGTGATTGCCAGACTTGATGGTGAAGCATTAGAAGTTGCCAGTAAAAAGAGACAAAATGAAATTGCTATTAACGAGCAAGATTTTAATGAAAAAAATGGTGATTTATCTCAGCAGCAAAATGCGATTAATGAAGATATAGGCTTAGTTGATAAAGAGAAAATTTTTGCCCAACAGTTCTCCATTGATGATATTCGTATTCGCTCAAAATTAGATATTTTAGACTCAATGCAAAATACTGAATATTTGCAAACCAAACAACAATATTTATCATGGAAAAACGATAGTTTTACCAATACCGCTAATGGTGAGCGTGATATTATTTCAATGAAACAAAGCCAAATACAAAATAAATTAGATCAATTGAACGCCAACCTCGCTCAGTTAGAAATAAAAGCGCCACATGACGGTTTGCTTACCTATACCGCAAATTGGCGAGGCGAAAAACCAAAAGAAGGACAAACGCTATGGCCAGGACAAAAAATAGCAGAGATACCTGATATTAGTAAAATGCAAATAAAATTACAGGTTGTAGAAACAGAAGCTATCGGTTTGGCAACAAAGCAAAAAGTAAGCTTTTATTTAAACTCTACTTATAACAAAAAATTTGCCGGCACCGTAGCCAACGTAGCGCTTTTTCCTCAAACCATAAAACGTGGTGATCCTTTAAAATATTTTGAGGTTGTGGTCGATATCAACGAGCAGCAAGACATTTTTTCTCCGGGAAAAAAAGTAACCGCTGAAATTGAAGTGCGCCAAGCACATAAAAAATTAATTGTGCCATTACAAAGCATTTTCACCAAAAACAATAAAGCCTATGCTTATGTTTATCAGCAAGGTGATTTCCATAAAACAGAAGTATCACTGGGTGCTACCAGTTTAAGCCATGCGGTAATAACGTCAGGATTGGTCTCAGGTCAAGAAATTTCTCTGCTCAAGGTGGAAACTAATTAATGAAATATTTTGACGTTTTACTCGACACACTTGCTGAATTAGCGCAGCACAAATTAAGAACACTACTGACGTTATTAGGAATGATTTTTGGTGTTGGTGCCGTTATTGCTATGCTTAATATAGGCGAAGGTGCAGAACGTGAAGCCTTGAAAATGATCAATAACATGGGCTTACACAATTTAATTATTGAAGCACAAGAGTTTGATGAAAAAGAACTACTAGAACAGCGTAAACACTCTAGAGGTTTAAGTATTAGGGATGGTGAAATCACGGTGAAATCCATTCCATTTTTTGCCTCTTTTAGTGCGCAAAAAATTATTGATACCTATAGTATATTTAGCTCTCAAGGTAAAAGTAGTGGTGAAGCCTTGGGGGTGAGTTCACACTTTTTTACCCTGTCTAAATTTAACTTGGCGCAAGGGCGAGTACTTAATAAATCAGATGATAACAGTTTTGCTCAAGTCACTTTGTTAGGTGCTACCTCCGCAAAGCAATTATTTCCTTTAGGTGACGCTATTGGAAAAAATATAAAAATTAATCACCTATGGTTTAAAGTGGTGGGTGTATTACAAGCGCCTTTTTTAAAAAAAGAAGAGTTTCAAGGCATAAAATTAGGCGGAGAACAAAACCAAGTATTTATCCCTTTAAATACCGCGCTGCATAAATTTCCAAGCAAAAATCTTAGCGCTGAAATTAGTAGTTTAAAACTGCAAGTAAAAGACGGCGTAGACCCTATAGCCGCTGCTAAAGCGGTTAGTCATTTACTACAACGTCGCCATAATAAGATTGATGATTATAATATTGTTGTTCCCGCGGCTTTACTTGCTCAACAAAAACAAACCCAACAAATTTTTAATATTGTCATGTCTTGTGTTGCTGGAATTTCCTTACTCGTTGGTGGTATTGGCATTATGAACATAATGCTAGCAACCGTATTAGAGCGTACTAAAGAAATAGGTTTGTTAAGAGCGGTTGGCGCCACTCAAAAAGATATACGGCTACAATTTATGGCTGAAAGTTTCACTATTTCAATTTTAGGCGGCTTATTAGGTATCTGTTTTGGTATTTTATTATCTGAACTCATTTCACTTTACTCGCAATGGGCGGTGTCATGGTCAATCACGGCAATTATTTTATCCTTTAGTATTTGTGCCATGGTAGGGTTAATTTTTGGTGTTTACCCAGCGATAAAAGCCTCTCAACTTGATCCTATAGAAGCATTACAAAGTGATTAATACCAAACGAATTAATTAATTTTTAATATTACGGAAATAATTAGTTAACTGACACACGAATACAACCAGTACCGCTGAAAGGATCAGACCTGAAAAAGGCAACGCACTGCCATCATAAAAATAAGCCAGTATTGGCCCTGCGGTGGCTCCAACGCCAAAACGTAACGTGCCGATTACGGCTGTCGCTGTACCTGACTGCTCTGGAAACTTAGTAATGATTAAAGCATCAGAGTTAACGGCAACCATAGAAATACTGCCCATTAATGGCAATATAACGATCACCGTATAAATCACTGACATTGAAGCTAAGTTAACTAAAAATAATGCAGTTGCTGCAATCACTGCTACGATTAATCCTGACCACAACATTTTTCTTGAGCCTTTACGGGTAACCAAGCGGGTATTAATAAAATGAGCCGTCATTAAGCCAAAAATATTCATACCAAATAAAAGACTAAAATTAAACTCTGACACCTTATAAACCGTCATATAGACAAAGGGAATAGCGGTGATATAAGAAAAAAAGGCCAACGATATCATCATAGAGCTCATAATATCTAAACGCGCTTCCCCATTAGAAAAAACAATTTTATAACGGGTTAAAAAGTTAACTTGCTTATTTTTTGCCGAATCACTTCTGTCTACCTCAGGTAAAAACTTCACCACTAACAACAGCACAATAATGCTATAAAAAGATAAAACGTAAAAGATCATCTGCCAACTATGAACTACAAGTAAAATACTACCAATGCTAGGCGCTATCATAGGAGCTAACATCATGATCATAGAAACATAAGACAAGCCTTTAGCGGTATCTTTTTGATAATATTCTCGAATAGTGCCCGGAATAACAACCGTTGCAGCACTGCCTAAAAAGGCTTGCATAAATCGAAGCAATAAGAATTGCTCTATATTGGTGACAAAGGGTAAAAATAAGCTTGTCAGTAAAAAGCCGCTTATGCCAAATAACACCATTTTTCTGCGCGAAGATTTATCTGCCATCGGTCCAAATATTATGAGCCCTAACGCATAACCAAACAAAAACACACTTAAGGTATTTTGCACCATAGGCATGTCGGTCGATAAATGCTCAGCTAAAATGGGCATGGCTGGTAGGTACATATCAATGGCTAATGGTGATAAAGCCATTATGGATGCTAATAAGGGTAATAATAATTTAAGTGATACTTGAGGTGAGGTATCTATTTTTTTCATCCGTATTTTCTCTATTGGTTAAGATATATTGACTTTTTATTTGTGTGAATGCTTATAGACTAGATTACCTAATACTTTTATTGCCTCTTCTACTTGCTCAGACCATCGCACGCCATAACTAATTCGCATGTAATTGGCGTATTTTCCTGAAGGAGAAAAAATAACGCCGGGAGCAAAACTAACCCCTTGATCAAGCGCTTCTTGAAAAAATTCACTGGTATTCACATGCGACTGGCATCGAAGCCATAGCACACTGCCCCCTTGCGGTTTAGAAATACAAACTTCACTTGGAAAGTGCTCTGCAATTAAAGCGCGCATACGTTCACAGTTATAGATCAATTTTTTACGTAGCACACTTAAATGGCGATCATAATCACCACTTTGCACGTATTCATTTAACGTCCACTGTTGTAGCATAGGTGTTGAAGAAGACTGCGCTCGCTTAATTCGTTTAGCTTGTTCTTCATATTTTCCCGGTAGTAACCAACCTATTCTATAACCCGGAGCCGCTGTTTTTGAAAAAGATGAACAAGTCATCACCAAGCCTTTTTCTGAATATAACTGGGCCGGTTTTGGCTTTTGTGCACTAAAATACAGCTCACTATAAACATCATCTTCTATTAATGGAATATCGTGCTGCTCAAGCAAACTAACAATTGCTTGTCGTTGAGCATCAGTTTTCATTGAACCTAACGGGTTATTTATCGCGGTAGAAAATAGACACGCTTTAATCGAATGCTGTTTTAATGCGCTTGTTAACTCATCTAAATCAACTCCGTCTTCGGTACAGGTATAAACTTCCAGCGCTTTCATCCCTAAAGTTTCAATGAGTTCAATCATGCCAAAAAAACAAGGGGACTCTACGACAATAACATCACCCCGTTGTGCGACACATTGCAGTGCAATAGATAATGCTTCCTGCGCACCATTGGTAATAACGATATCGTTGGGGTTTATCGATACGCCTTGGTCTTGATAACGAAAGGCAAGCTGCATGCGCAATTTAGCATCGCCCGTTACGGGACCATAACTCACCGCTTTTTCAGCCACCTTTGAAATAACTGAGCGCATTAATCTTGCTAAAGTTTTATCGGGTGGATTGGCTTGAATGGGATTTGAAATACCCAGCGCCACTGTATTTTGTAAATGAACAGCCTCATGCACTTGCTCAATCAAGCTACGACATTGTACCGTTGTTGGCGTACAATGAGACCACTTTGCCGGTCTAGGCTTTAAGGTTCGTGCTTGTAATGCAGTTAAGTAATAACCTGATTGTGGACGAGCGCAAACTCGACCTTGGCGCTCTAACTCAATATAAGCTTGCTTAACGGTGGGAATACTTATCTCAAATTGTCGACTTAACTTTCGTAAACTAGGTAATTTATCACCGGGAAATAGCGCACCTATTTTTTGTTGATGTTCAACAAAGTCAATAACTTGTTGATATAAAAAAGCAGGGGATGTTTTATCAAGTAATCTCATAAAGCTTATTTTAAGTAAATGTTTAGCTTAACTGTACAGGTTTCATTTCATTAATTCTGTGTATGTTATTATACACAAATCAGCTCTACACTGTCACTCGCTATCTTTAATAAAATATAAAAAGGCAAAAAAATGAGCAATAGTTTGTTATATCTGATCACTGTCCTTATCTGGGGCTCTACTTGGATCGCTATTAGCTACCAACTAGGTGATGTCACACCCGAAGCTTCGGTGTCATACCGTTTTATTCTAGCTGCATTTATTCTGTTCATTTTTGCTAAAATAAAAAAACTGCCATTACAGTTTTCTATTAAGCAACATGGTTTATTTGCCGCTTTTGGTATTTGCTTATTTGGCATGAATTATTTATTGCTTTATACCGCACAGCAACATATTAATTCAGCACTTGCGTGTATTGCCTTTTCAACATTAATGTTGATGAATATTGTTAATGCAAAAATATTCTATAAAACTCATATCACCAGGCAGGTATACCTTGGTGGCACTTTAGGTTTGTTTGGTATAGTGACACTTTTTTGGCCACAATTAACCGATATAGCATTAGGGGCAGCAACATTTTTTGGTTTAGGGCTTTGTTTGCTCGGCACTTTTTCAGCTTCTATCGGTAATATGCTATCCATAAAAAACCAAAAAAATAATATTCCTATTGTACAAGCTAATGCATGGGGTATGTTATATGGTGCAATTTTTACTGGTCTTGCTGTTATTCTACAGGGCAAACAGTTTAACTTTTCATTTGAACTCACTTATCTAAGCTCATTAATATACCTGTCATTATTTGGCTCTGTGATCGCTTTTGGCTGTTATTTAAGCTTGATGACGCGTATTGGCGCACATAAAACCTCATACGCCAATATACTTTTCCCTGCTATTGCGGTAATGATTTCAACCGTGGTTGAAGGCTTTGTTTGGAGTGAATACACTGTTATTGGCTTGAGCTTAGTTTTATTAGGTAACTTGGTCGTACTCACCAAGCCATCTACATTTAAACGTCTGCTTAGTGATAAGAAAATAATAAAGACTTAGCTTTAAACCTAAATATAATGAATTGTTAAAGCAATATAACCAATTAATTATAGTGAATATAACGTTATTGTTTTAGACAGAAAACATAAACTTGTTATAATTAATTTGTTATAATTGATAAGTCAAAAATAAAAAAACATAATCAATACTTAACAAACATTTTTAAAACATGAAGCTGCTATTAATAACAACGCTCTATTGTTATTAATAGCTAGCATTAACTTATTATAAAGCAAATAAGCTTTAACATTATTAGGTAACCCAATGCAACGACTCGCTCCATCTTTACGTAAAGATAATGTTCCTTTAGACCTTATCTCTTTGATAAAAACGATTTTAGCTGCCACAAAAGAAATTTCTTTTCGTGTCAGTCAAGCGCATTTAGCAGGCCTGATGGGGTCAACGCTTGATGAAAATATACAAGGCGAAATACAAAAAAAATTAGACGTTGTTGCTAATGAACTATTTAAAGATATATTACTTGAATCGGGTTTTGTTAAAGCTATTTCTTCAGAAGAAGAAGTTTCTTCTATTCCGGGTGATCCCGATGGAAAATTTATTGTCTCGTTTGACCCTCTTGATGGTAGTTCAAATATTGATATTAACTCATTAATTGGTACTATTTTTTCAATTCATAAAGCCCCTTCAGAGTTAGATGCTAGTGATCCTGATATGTTCAAGCAATCAGGCAACAAACAAGTTTGTGCTGGTTATGTGTTATATGGCCCCTCTACTATGTTAGTAATGACTACCGGTAGTGGTACACATTTTTACGTACTTGACAGAACGCATGGCGGTTATTTAAAAGTTAAAAATAATGTAAAAATCTCGGAAGATACTCAAGAGTTTGCCATTAATATGTCGAACCAACGTTTTTGGCAAAAACCCATGAAAAACTACATTGATGATTTAGTTGCCGGTGATACAGGCCCACGTGGAAAAAACTTTAATATGCGTTGGATTGCTGCCATGGTTGGTGATATTCATCGGGTATTATGTCGCGGGGGAATTTTTACTTATCCTATTGACAATAAAAACGCCGAACAACCTTTTAGATTACGTTTAATGTATGAAGCCAACCCGATGTCATTTTTAGTTGAGCAAGCCGGTGGTGCCGCTATGACAAGTACTGGTCGTATTATGGACATTGAACCCACTAGCATACATCAACGCGTTGAAGTGATAATGGGCTCTAAAAATGAAGTAGATACATGCTTAAGCTATTATAAGTAAAATTTATACTTCCAATTTTAAACCTATTTATAAACCCCGAACAGTTAACTTTTTGGGGTTTTATTTTTATACATTATTGGCAAGTAAGTATATTATCAGACCAGCAAATAGCATCTTGGTACACACCTAAACAGTCTCGTTCTCTAATCCCTATAGAGTCAGAAATTATTCTAGTTAACAGCCAGTTACCATTTTCTATTGCAAAAGATAATGCTATATATTTAGCTAAATAATTATCTTTTTTCACTAGTGCATTTTTAATATCCTGATGAACAGGCAAAATATTCATTACTTCATTAATACCTTGATCTAATACACCATCTATATGAGATAACATACCAGTTAAAAAAGCTTTAGGGGGATTTTCGCTATCTTTTTTAATTACTGAAATTTTTTCACAAAACCTAGCTCTTACTAATGACATTCTCATGATTTCATTAGGTTTATTTTCATTTAAATCGGCTAGTACTAATAACGCTATGAATTTTTTTAGTTCAAGATCACCAATATAAATTAATGCATGTTTCAAAGAACTTATTTCTTTAGTTGGCCCATAACCAGGGCTATTAATAAAGCGCAATAGCTTATAAGTTAGCCCTAAATCTCGACTAAATATTTCGCTTATTGCTTCAAAATTAAATTCCTTTCTACTTGCATGCTCCATTAAGTCAAGAATATATTGCTTGGATAATAGAATATTTTTTTTCTTAAGCATTTCAGGTTTAGCAAAAAAATAACCTTGGAACAAAGTGAAGCCAAGCATTTTTAATTGTTCAAAACTTTTTAACGTTTCCACTTTTTCAGCCAATAACGTTATATTATAGTTTTTCAGCCTTGCTAAATATCGGCTAATATCAATAATACTGACATCAAGAATATCAACTTTGATAATGTCGATAAAAGGTAAAAAAACATCCCACTTCTCATCAAAATCATGGTCATCTAAAGCCAGCGTGTAACCTTTCTCTTTCAATAGTTTACAGGCATTTAATAACTCATCACTAACAGGTACATCTTCTAATATTTCAACCACTATTTTTTTAGGGTCTAAAAATTCAGGAAAATGATAAATAAGCGCATCAGCATGAAAATTGATATAAGCTGTTAAGTCTCCCGTAACTTCTTCAATACCCAAATTGAATTGGTTATCAACAATAATTTTTGACGTTGCTTTATTAGGATCTATATTTGGAAAACAGTTAATCTCCCCATCACGAAATAATAATTCAAAGGCTACCGTATCTTGCTTTAAGTTTAATATGGGCTGTCTAGCTATATATGAATACAACCTTCGACTCCTTAATGATTTATTATATTGCGATACTTATTTGATTTAATATTACATAATAATACCATGTAAACAATATGTACATTCATTGTGAAATTGTCAATATTACTTTAACACTTCACTGGTAACTTTTTAAGCTATAATCAAGTTTAGCAACCGCTTCTGTATTTTATTTAAGCCGATACTTGCTTAATTAACCACAGACGAGCAAGCAACATTGTCGAGCAACAATATTTTATCTGCTTTAGGGTAGCGTAAAAAACATTGATTGTTATAGGTTACTAACTGTAGTGCCAAGGGTGGCTCAGTATTATTGCCCATAATTAATTGGCCTTTAGCATTTTTGTGCTGTTGCCTGTCTATTAATAACCAACTATCTTTTTGAAAAACAGATTTGGCTAAAACAACAGAGGGTAAATTTGCTAACTGCTTAACCGCTGTTTTAACGGCTTGTAAGCTTTGCTCAGAAGGCTCTACCAACAAGGCTGCTTGGTAGTTAACCTCAGGAGTATGTTTACATGCCACGAGTATAAAACCCACAAGTACACTACTTGCTAATAAACACCATCTATTAATCATCAATACTTCCTCGTAGATCAGTAATAAAAGCATTGTTACGTAATAATTGCATATGTAATGGTGGTGTTATTTCTACACCTAAGTTACCTTTATATGATGAAGCCGTTGCGACACTTGTTTCAGGCGTAGGGCAAGTTAATGACTCTCGGTAGTTTAAGGCTGTCGCTAATAGTTTTTCATCGGTTGAGCCAAGGGCATGGCTTAAATCATCATTAACAGCACAACCTTCAATTAATGCATCAGGGTCAACTAAACCTAAGCTATTGATTGGAGAAAAACCATCGGCATAATCACCAAAACCTTTATCATTTTCCCCTTTAAATTGTACGGTGAAATAGGTAGTACTACAGTTTTCTTCTGGGGAGAAACCGTAAGGTTTACCGCAAGTGGTATCGCCAATTTGAATAACTTTAATATCAGCACCCCGCAAACCGTTGATCACCCCCTCACTAGCTGAACAAGTTCTATCTGTAGTTAAGATATATACCCTATTTAAGTTAAGAGTTGGTAAGGCGTTATTGGTTAATAGCCCCTGATTCCAGTCTATTTCTTGCTGGTAAAAGGGTGTAGCTTGCTCAGCACCCAACTTATCATTGTAGTGAGATTGGAAAAAAATAGCATTGTCAGCTAACTGGCTTCCTCCAATCATATAAGATAGCTGCGCAGCCATAGCGACTAAGCCACCACCGTTATAACGTAAATCTAACACTAGGTCTGTGACTTGTTCAGAAGAGAAGTTTGCAAAGGCATCAACTAAATCACTTTGTGCTGGCGCAATAAAGGAATTAAATTGTAAATAACCAACATCGCCGGTATCCGTTTGAATAATATCGCTATTATAAACCGGAGAGGTTTCAATAGCCTGAGAAGTTAACGTTACTGTATAGGTTTCTTCACTATTAACACGCTCAAAAGTAAAACTATGTTGTTCATTATCATTTTCGGGAAATAAGCCCTCATTAATTTGATCAATATTACTATTAGTATTTACAAAATCTAAACCATCAATTTCTATTAACTTAGAACCACGTTCAATATTATTAATAGCGGCTGGCGAACTTTGTTCGGTAAAAGCAACATGTAATTGACGAGGAGGAGTCGTATTGCCAAATATCCATTCAATCCCGTAACCTTGATCGACACCAGATTGACTAGATTGTAACCATTCCTCAGTATCATAAGTAAAATGGTATTGATCCTTTGCTTTGCCTGAAGCCGTAACTTCTGGAGTTGTTAATTGATCAAAATACTTTAGTACCGTGAAAGGGATAGGGTTGGTATCAATGATTTCATCATACCAAAGGTAAGTTTCGTGGCTAAATGAACGTAACCACATTTTTTCATGCATTTTACTGCCTGATTTATCCGCATAGTTGCTATCACTTCGTGGTACCGCACAAAAATCTTTGTAGGTACTTGCCGTTGGAAATTGGTCAGCTACCCAAGTAATACCGTCAGATTGGTTATTGTTGGTATTATTAGGAATAGTACCTCCCCCCGAGGGGTTCTTTGGTGATGAACCTCCGCCTCCGCCACAGGCAGTCAATAAGAATACGGTTGATGAAGCAAGTAATACTGAAAGTTTATACACAAAATGTCCTTATAATTAATTGATAATTTTCACCTAAAAACTACCACAAATGAAAAATAAATACAATAACAGCTTGATAACAAAAACAAATAACAAAGGTGGCGTAGTGCGTTTGATTCATCACGATTCAAACGGTCGTCATGCTAGGCGGATGGTTAAAGCACAACGGTAGAGCGTACCAATAGCTTTATAATAAGAAACTATAATCATTTACCAATACGAATTTTACTCAATTCATGCCATATGCGAGTAAAAGTTAATACCTTATTTGTTTGTGCTCCTGTACAAAACACACTATTTTTATTAATCTTAACGAATTGGTTCTAGACTTAATTAGGTTAAAGACATGGATTTTTTTAGGTTTACTTACTCTCTTTTCTATCGAAAAACAGTGCCCTCTCTGGCACGGTTCTTTTTTTTAGCATCAATGTCTTTAATCTCATTTTCTGCTTTTTCAACGCAAAGTTATTCACCTTTTGCAGAGCCTAGTTTGATTTTTATTTTAGGTTTAAGTATTCCTATTATTTCGTTTGCATTGTTATTGAGAACGGTTCTCTCAATAACAATTAAGACACATGTGACAATAGTTATTGCAACAGTGCTTTTACTTTATTTATCAATAATATTAAGCCAGTATCAATTTTTTATTATCTCACTTTCGGTATTATTTTATTTATTTCTTACTTGGTTTTTGACTAAAAAACTATTACTCATGTTTGCAAACACTGACGGTGAAGAAAAAATCAGTACAGAAGAGCTTTTTGCGGTTACCCATGATCCCGCAACTAATTTACCTACGCCACAGCAAGCACTAAAATATTTTAATAGCGCGATGAAATCTCATACCGATAAGAAGTATGCGGCGGTTGTTTTTAAACCAATCAACTTTCAACAAGTGAATACGGTATTAGGGCATCAAAATTCAGATATTTTATTATTGCAACTTGCTTATTGTTTACAAAATAAAGTATCCAGTAACAATAGTTTACTTAGTTTTGGCGTTATCCCTGAAATTACCAAGTTGGCTAGACTTCAAAGTTTACATTTTTTAGTTGTCTATGACTTAAGTACAACAAATCATGAAACAAAAGCCATAATAGATGATTTATGTCATCAATTATCGAGCGCTGTTCCTGATGCCATGAGTTTTAAAAGTTTTTCACTTAATTTTGAATTAGCCTTTGGTGTTGCGATTACTGGCGATCATGGTTCAAGTGTTGAAGAAGTTATTTCACATGCCGGCGATGCTTTGCTTTTGGCTGAACGCAATCAAAAAACAATTAGCTATTTTGATAATAGTGTGGTGATTTATACTGAGCAACAGCTAGCAAAAATGGAACGTTTACGAAAAGATATAGAGGATGATAATCTGCGTTGGCTTTTACAGCCTCAAATTAATATTGCTGATAATCATATTCTAAGTTTCGAGCTGAAAGTACATTGGCATATGGATGATAACGCATCATTAGAGTTAGCCGACTTTATTGAACTTGCTGAACATAGTGGCGAAGTTTATTCTTTAACTAAGCAAATGGTTAAACAGGCATTTAAAGCACTATTTGAACTGCATAAAGTGGGTGTTTATAAAACTGTATCGGTGAATATTTCGAGTAAAAATTTACTTGAAGACGATTTAGTGGATTATATTGAACAGCAAATTACAAATTTTAATATTTCCGGAAAATACTTACTGATTGAACTGTCAGAACAAGTAATGTTGTCGTCTGAACAACGAGCCAAAAGGATCATTGATCAACTCAAAACTTTAGATATTACTATCGCAATTTCTGGTTTTTCTGGCAGTTATGAGTCATTACGTTATTTACGAAAAATGTCGATTCATCAAGTAAAAATAAAATGTAATAGACTGACGAGCCGTGATGATAATCGTGCCGATAAAGCAATTGTCAATTCACTGATCACCTTAACGCGAAGTATGAAGTTACCGTTAATTGGTACACATATTGATAACAATGAATCGGTAACTGCCTTTAAAGCGATGGGAGGGATGTTAGTACAAGGTAATATCATTAACCGAGGTATTGCTTTAGACGAAATCTCGATTTGGCTTGAAAAATGGTTTAATCAGCACCCAGAAGCCAAACCAAAGGGAGACTCCATTTAATTGAATCATACCGCTACCAGACTCGTTACCAATAATATGGCTATATTCTGCTAGCAACCAAGTAAGTAGCTATTTATTAATCAATATCTAACGCATCAGGAGATAAAATAATACCGGTATTATCCGCATAAATATGATCATCAGGTAAAAAGGTGACACCAGCAAAATTAATGGCTAAATCACTCTCCCCAGCGCTATCGTCACTTGCACCAACAGGAATTGAAACAAGCCCTTGAATACCAAGGTCTATTTCTTCTAGTGCATCAACGTCACGTACACTGCCGTAACAAACAATACCTTCCCAACCATTCTGGGCGGCAATTTCAGCAACTTCAATATCAATTAATGCCCTTCTAGTTGAACCACCACCATCAATAACAAGTACCTTGCCAATACCATCGGTTTGTACTAACTGGTTAATTAAGCCGTAATTTTCAAAGCATTTTATGGTAACTACTTTGCCGCCAAAAGAGCTACGACCACCGTAATTACTAAAAATAGGATCGATAACATCAATTAAGTCAGTATAGGTATTACATAATTCAGAAGTATTATATTCCATGTGACGCTCTTTAAGTTTTCATCAATAACAGTATTTAGTATAACGGGTTAGCTAAAAAATTAAACAGTTACTTGTATTTAATAATTTAAGTTAGGCTTTTATAATTGAGTGATATTGATCATTGCTTCACGGGAATGGCCGCTTGCTTTAATATCACTTAAATAGCTCTCCCAACGTTGCGAGTATTGTTCGGCTAAAATCATTAGGTATTTAGCGCTATAAATAGCGCTAAACTGATCATCAAAAAGTAAACGATAGCCGTGTTTGCCAACCACTTCTACAGTAACTAATCGAACTTGTTTTTTATGTGTAATGAGTGATTTATTTTCTTTACTATTCCCTTCAACCATCGGAAAAATGCGCAAATACTCAAAGCTTAACTCAACTTCACGATCCGTCTCTTTATTGGAGACGATAATCGTGAGATTTTTACTTGCCTGATTAAGCGTAAATTGTTTAATGGTCATGGTATCGGCTTATAAAATAAAGCGACTTAAATCTTCATTTTTAACAACGTCACTTAATACTTTATCAACATAAGCTTGGTTGATAACAATGGTTTCACCTGAACGTTGATCGGCATTAAACGATAATTCTTCAACTAAACGTTCCATCATAGTATGTAAACGGCGTGCGCCAATGTTTTCAGTACTTTCATTGACTTGCCAAGCAGCATTGGCAATGGCTTGAATGCCATCTTCATCAAATTCAATATTAACGCCTTCGGTGGCTAAAAGCGCAATATATTGTTCGGTAAGCGAGGCAAAAGGTTCAGTTAAAATGCGCACAAAATCGTCAGAGGTTAGCGCTTGTAGTTCAACGCGAATGGGTAAGCGCCCTTGCAATTCAGGAATTAAATCAGAGGGTTTTGCCATTTGAAAGGCACCTGAAGCAATAAATAAAATATGATCAGTTTTTATCATACCGTGCTTGGTGCTAACAGTAGAGCCTTCCACGAGAGGTAGTAAATCACGTTGAACACCTTCACGAGATACATCAGGACCTGAGCTGTCACCACGTTTACAAATTTTATCAATTTCATCAATAAAAACAATACCATTTTGCTCAACCGCATCAATCGCTTTTTGTTTTATGTCATCTTGATTGACAATTTTTGCCGCTTCTTCTTCTTGTAATGCTTTTAGCGCGTCTTTAATTTTCAGTTTACGCTTCTTGGTTTTTTCACTCGACATGTTTTGGAACATACTTTGCAGTTGCGAAGTCATGTCTTCCATGCCTGGAGGTGCCATTATTTCAACACCCACTTGCGCAGCAGCAAGATCTAATTCAACTTCTTTATCGTCAAGCTTTCCTTCGCGTAATTTTTTGCGAAATATTTGGCGAGTATTGCTATTGTCACTAGCTTCATCGTTACCAAAACCGTCACGCGCAGGCGGTAATAAAACATCTAAAATACGCTCTTCCGCCGCTTCTTCGGCTAAGTGCTTCACCCGAGACATTTCATCTTCTTTGACCATTTTTATTGCCATGTCAGCAAGATCACGAATAATGGTTTCAACTTCTTTACCGACATAACCTACTTCAGTAAATTTAGTGGCTTCAACTTTAATAAAAGGCGCGCGGGCTAATTTTGCCAATCGACGTGCTATTTCCGTTTTACCAACACCGGTTGGTCCTATCATTAAAATATTTTTTGGCGTTACTTCATTGCGTAACGCTTCGTTTAATTGCATACGGCGCCAGCGGTTTCTTAAGGCAATGGCAACAGCACGCTTAGCGTCACTTTGACCAACAATGTGACTGTCTAATTCGTGCACTATTTCACGTGGAGTCATATCTGACATTTTTTATTCCTCATTTTTGCCTTGAACTTTCATTCAGGACAATACTTTTTCGTAGCTCGTAACTTATAGGTCGTAACTTATAGGTCGTAGCTTGCTGCGACATTTGTTAGGATAAATCCCAAGCTACAATTCATCTATAACATGCTGTTGATTGGTGAAAACACAAATATCACCCGCAATAGTGAGTGACTTTTCAACAATTTCTTTGGCACTGAGTTCAGTATTTTCGAGTAATGCTGTGGCGGCAGATTGAGCAAAGTTACCACCGCTGCCTATGGCAATTAAATCGTGCTCTGGTTGCACAACATCACCGTTGCCGGTAATAATTAATGACGCTGTTTCATCGGCAACAGCAAGTAAAGCCTCAAGTTTTCGTAAAGCACGATCACTGCGCCAGTCTTTAGCAAGCTCAACGGCTGCTTTAGTCAAATGACCTTGATGTTGTTCTAGTTTGCTTTCAAAACGTTCAAATAACGTAAAAGCATCGGCAGTACCGCCAGCAAAGCCCGCGAGTACTTTATTGTTATACAAACGACGTACTTTGCGTGCGTTGCCTTTCATTACGGTATTGCCAAGTGATACTTGACCATCACCACCAATGGCTACTTTGCCATTACGTCTAACTGATACAATCGTAGTCACATTAAACCTCAATTGGAATTTGGGAATTGATTTGATGTAATTTAAATTGGGATCTTTACCGCTTTTTCAAGGAATAAGGCTAATTATTTCCACAGCCAAATTTGGCAACCATTCACTTTATTATTTTTAAGTTTATGTTTATCTTTTTCAGCCGCACGTTTTTTAGCATAAGGGCCTAAAACAACTTTATACCACACGTTGTGTTTTCCTTGTGCTTTTTGAATGCTACTTTCAATCCCAACAAAGGCCATTTTAGCTTTTAGCCTTTCAGCTTGTGCTTGGCTTTTAAATGAACCACATTGCATTTTATAAGGACCATGCTGTGTGACTTCATATTTTCCTACTTCCACTTCTTTTGTTTTTAAATTTTCAACATAAGACCACTTTTCTGCGGGAGGCTTTGGTAGATTGGCCTTTTTTGTATCAACCTTTTTTATTTGTTCGTTAAGGGGTTCTTTAGTGATAGGGTTATTTTTTAAAGCCCATAAACCGTAAGAAAAAGCGGAAACTAAGCAAACAACTAATAAACCAATAAATTTGTTTTTTACTGACATCTTATTACTGGCTTCCACCGGTTTTTTTTTATATGGGCTGTTTTTCTTTTTTGTAGGAGCGCGAGAAATATAATCTTGGTTTGACATGAAAAATAAAGTACCACGGAAAGTTTTAGTCATTCTAACTGAGTAAGCTTAAAAAATCAGGTTGAGTGTTAGGTTTTTTAGCATGAATTACCAGCTTAAATCCATGGGATCGACATCAACAGTCCAACGCACTTTGCTTTGCCATTCATTATTAGGTATTTGCTGCAATAATTGATAAATTGCTTGATGTAAGTGTTTTCGAGATTTTGCTTGAATAATCAAATGATAACGAAATTTTCCTGCTTTTTTCTCCATAGATGCGGGCACCGGACCTGCAAATTCACACTGCTCAAAAGAATGCTCGGTTAATGCCCGTAAAAACTTTTCAGGGTAAGAGGGGTAATTAGCTTCTGCTCGAAATAACGCTTGATAACTAAAGGGTGGCAGCATTGCTTGTTGACGTTCAATTAACGACTGACGAGCAAAATGTTGATAACCGTTATGTACTAAATCTTGCAGTAACGGGTGATCTGGAAAGTTAGTTTGTACCAATACTTTGCCCGGTTTACTTGCTCTACCTGAGCGGCCAGCCACTTGAATGAGTAGTTGCGCCATTTGTTCTGCTGCGCGAAAGTCGAAACTAAATAATGCACCATCAACATTTAACACCGCAACAAGTGTCACATCAGGAAAGTGGTGTCCTTTGGCAAGCATTTGCGTACCCACCAATAAATGGTGTTTTTTGTCGCTAACTTCTTGTAATAATTTCGCCAATTCACCTTTTTTACGCGTACTATCGCGGTCAATTCTAACGACACTGACCTCAGGAAAAAGATCACCAATACGCTGTTCAAGCTGTTCAGTTCCTTGGCCTAAAGGTGCGATACGAACACTGCCGCAATTAGGGCATTGTGGTGGCAAACGTTTTTGACTGCCACAATGATGACAAATTAACAGTTGTTGTTTTTGGTGTAAGGTATACGGTTTATTACACCGTTGACAGTCGGCAAGCCAATGGCATTCTTGGCAATTAATGGCAGGTGCATAACCTCGGCGATTTAAAAATAATAGGACTTGTTCACCGCGTGCCAATGTTTGTTTTATTTCATGTTTTAGTGAACCAGATAAACCAAATTCCATTTGCTGTTGAGCGATATCAATCAGTGCTATTTTGGCTTTTTTACTTTTTCCTGCCCGCTCCAGTAGTTGATGATATTTATATTTTCCAGACAAAGCGTTTTGTAACGATTCAAAACTAGGGGTTGCACTGCCTAAAATAATGGGAATATTTAATTGTCGAGCGCGTAAAATGGCAATATCTCGGCTGTGATAACGAAAACTATCTTGTTGTTTTAGCGAACTGTCATGCTCTTCATCAATAATAATTAAACCTAATTGATGTAAAGGAGAGAATATAGCCGAGCGCGTGCCAATAACAATGGCCGCACTGCCTTGTTGAGCATTAAGCCAAGTATTTAAACGTTCAGTATCGTTCAAACCCGAATGATGTAAGCAAATAGGTACATTAAAGCGTTGCTCAAAACGCATGAGTGTTTGCGGCGTTAAGCCAATTTCAGGCACTATGACTAATACTTGTTTACTGTTGGCTAAAACATTCTCCATGGTTTGTAAGTAAACTTCTGTTTTACCACTGCCGGTGACACCATCAAGTAAATGACAATTAAATTGGCTCAATGATTGATTAATAGCCCCAACAATAACCGCTTGTTGCGCCGAGAGTGTTAAACGATTATCTTGATTGAAAGCACTGGCTTGCCAAACAAACTTTTTAGGTTGTTGTACTTGTTCACAAACTAACGCTTTAGTAACCAAGGCATTTAATTGCGCTTTGCTGTAGCCTAAGGTTCGTAGTTCAGCCCAACTAATCCCTTGATGTTGATTAATTATTTGATAAAGTGAAAACTGTTTAGGGGCTTTGGTTTGTAGTTTGTTTATTAATAAGGTTAACTCGTTGTGTTCAGTATTTTTATCACTTTCACCATTTTCACTAACACAATCACTGTCACTAACATCTACTTTACTATGCCAAACCATGGGTGGACTAAGATCAACCTTTTTAACTTGTCTAAGTAAACTCGGTAATGCTTGCTGAAAAACATCGCCAACTGGGTGATGATAATAATCAGCACACAAGCGTAAAAATTTTACCAGTGATGCACTTAAGTGAAAGTTGTCATTTAAGCGTGTTTTTATCTTTTTTAATTTTTTGCTTTCTATATCACAATGATCTTGTATCGCAATAACTAAACCAATAACTTCTCTAGAGCCAAAAGGTACAACAACTCGCTCACCAAGACTAATCGCTGGGCTTTGTAAAGCATCAGGCACTTGATAAGTAAAGAGTTGTCGCATAGGAACAGGAATGGCAACTTGTAAATATTGGCTTGGCACGTGGTTATTTTCAATTTATGAATGGTCTTTTTAGGTTGCCTCATCTTATCTTAAAATGAATGACGACAACATTATTACCGTTATAATAAAAAGCAAAATAATTAAAAGCCATTTTTTAATTGATATTACGATAGTTTAGCTTGCAGTCACTAGTACGATCCTTTATTATTCGCCCCCATTATTTTAACTCGTATGGTACTTAGCATTCCTTCTCTTATCTATTCATAGAAATAATAAGACAATAAATGACTAAGCGGCGATACGGCATTTCTCGAAAGAGATAGAGGTTTCCATGAAAGACGGTATTCACCCTAAGTACACTGAGTTCAAAGCAAATTGTTCTTGTGGCAATGTAATTACAACGCGTTCTACAGTAGGTAAAGATATTCACCTAGATGTATGTTCAGAATGTCACCCATTCTACACTGGTAAGCAAAAAGCTGCTGAAACTGGTGGTCGTGTTGATAAATTCAACAAACGTTTTGGTGCGCTTAGCAAGAAGTAATATTGCTGCTCAAACTAAAATGATAAAAAGCGTCAATTGGCGCTTTTTTTGTGCCTGCAATTTGTGACTTCAAATAGAGCCGCTTTATACCAGCCAAAGTTATAATTATTAAATTTTTACCTATTAAACTTATACCTATTAAAAAAGCCCCCCTTTAAACCTTTTTTTGACATACTGCATCTAAGTTAATAACAACGCATAACAAGAGCTAATTATTTGAACAATTCAGCGGTGATTAATCCCTCAAATAATGTCCAAAAATTATTTGCAGCTTCCCAAGAAACACAGTGGATTGCTCAAGCTAAGCAGGGGTCACAAAGTGCCTTTCATCAGTTATATGAAAGTCACCACAGACAAATATATGCATTATGTTGGCGCATGTTAGCCGATAAAAATAGTGCTGAAGATGTATGCCAAGAAGTGTTTGTGGTGTTGTGGCAAAAAATTAATAATTTTCGTGGTGAAAGTAAATTTAGTACATGGCTGCACAGTGTGGCAACCAACGTTGTGTTAGGACACTTACGTAAGCAAAAAAATTGGTTACAACGCGTTTTTAGTATTGAAGAGCAAGTAGTTAGTGAGATTGAAGTGCCATTAGACGATTTGTCAGAGCTTGAGGAATTAGATAAACACATTGCCAAACTACCTGAAAAAGCACGATTAGTGTTTGTTTTATTTGCGGTAGAAGGCTATCGACATGAAGAAATAGCAAAAATGTTGAAAATGGCCGTCGGCTCAAGTAAATCGCAATATCATCGAGCCAGGTCTTTATTACAAGCATCATTAAGTGCTAAGGAAGTTAGCGATGAATAACAATCAATTAGACAAAGTAGATAAACAGTTATCGCAACAAATTGACTTATTATCGAATGAAATTGAGCCTCAACGAGATTTATGGTCAGGCATTGAACGTGCTATTCAAAATAAGCCTCAAGAGCAAGTATATATTAAAAAAGAGAATAGTTTTGCGCCCGTTGCTTGGGCGGCATCAGTGATTGTTGCGGTACTTATTACTTGGTTATCAATATCGCCAGAGCCAAAATCATTGTTAGTAAATAACGCAGATAAAACAATAGTAGCAGGGCAGTTAATAGCATTGATGCAACAAAATTTCACTCAACAAAAACAAGCTATGTTAGTGAGTTTTGGCGAGCCCGACTTGAGTGATTTGTCTGAAAATATGAAAACGCAATTACAGCAGTTAGCTTCAGCCCGACAAACAATAGAAAAAGCATTGTTAGCAGATGAAGGCAATATAGATTTACTTAATTTATTACGCTTCACCCAGCAGCAAGAATTAAACTTACTACAACAATTATATAGCCCGCAGTGGCAAACCATTTAATGTTAAAGCGGAATAGTTAACAAGAAACAGCATAAATTTTAGAGGTATTAACATGATGAATAATTTAAACAAACTATTATTAGCGACCTTCCTTATTGGTAGCAGCCAAAGTTTTGCCGGACAAAAAGTTGATGAAAGCCTATCCGCTAATAATATCACTAGCGTGATGATTGAAAATCAAAGTGGTGATGTTACAGTGATCGGTTGGGATAAAGCCGAAGTCACAGTAAAAGGTGAAATGGATGACGATGTTGAAAAATTAGTTTTTGAGCACGTTGATGGGCAAATAATTATTAAAGTAGAATTACCTAAACGGCGAAACTGGGGTTCTTTAGATACAGAATTAGTGATACACATGCCTAAAAATATTCGTATGGATTTTGACGGCATATCAAGTAATGTTGATGTTGATAACTTGAGCAATAGCGTGAATGTTAAAACCATCAGTGGTGACATTGACGCAAAAAACCTGAATAAACATATTGAACTTTCGAGTATTAGTGGCAATGTATCGGTGAGTAATGCACAGGGTAAAATCAACCTATCTGTTATCAGTGGTAATATTAATGATAAAAACTCGACGGGTAGATTGCAATTACAAGCCGTGAGCGGTGATATTTCATCTCACTCGGCAGCCAAAGAAGTGTTTGTTCAAAATGTTTCTGGTGATACAACATTAACCTTGAACACTATTGATGAACTTAAAATTTCTGTGGTAAGTGGAGAGACTCAAGCAAGCTTATCTTTAGCTGAAAATGGTGTTGTTAAAACATCAAGCGTTAGTGGCGATATAGCACTTAATTTTAACGATGATATTCAAGCCGAATTTCTATTAAAAGCCAGTGCTGGCGGCGATTTGGTTAATAAAATCACAAATCAAAAAGCCAAACATGCTAAATATGGACCCAGTGCAAAATTGAATTTTCAAACGGGTAATGCTAACGGCTCTGTTAGAGCCGACACCGTAAGTGGCGAAATAGTGATTAAATAAAGTGCCTAGCTGCCGTTAGCGTTTATTTCACTAATGGCAGCTATTTCAACATTGCGGGCGTTAGGTGTTTTCTATAATCAATAAGTAGAAACTAAATTAAGATTGTTGCTTAAATCGACGTAACGCTAACCCAATAATTCCTAAAGCGAAAATAGCAAGAGTTGATGGCTCTGGAATATTACTTACTACTGGTGGGTCATGGGCCCAAACGCTCATGTGTGACAAAGCATCATCGTTAACAAATAAGTTTTTATCCCATGTACCTTCAAATTTATATGCGGTATCGCCCAAACTTATAGCCAAACCATTGTCAATCAAGTCGTGGAAATTGAAGTCATAAATAGCCCACGAGCCATCAATATTATTTGGCCCTTTCATTACAAAAGCCAAATGATCAAAAACGCTTGGTCGTCCTAATGCTGCTGTCGCCAATAATATAGCTGAAGGATCCACTGCTAATTCCCAAGTTCCATTGTCATAGAAAGACATGTCAATGACTGAACCGAGGTAGTATTCGCCTATAGAGTCGTATTGAAAGTTCCACTCCCCTCCAGATACTGTTTCTGCACCACCCAAACGAATCCATCCGGGATCATCTGCTTCACCAATCCCATCTAGATTAACCATAGAGTCTTTAGAGTTTGTTAGAAAATAATCTCCTGGAACATAATAACTATCTTGACCTTGACCTCCTATTTCCTCATTCAGCAAGCCATCACCAAGACCACCCATATTGGGAATCGGGTTATTCCCAAAATCATTATTAGGGGAGGTGATAAATCCTAAACAAGAAGTAGAATTGATGGTTGTATTAACGGGAACAATATTTGAACCAACGGGAGCGACTGTTGTGATATCTGTGATTTGGATGGTTGTCTCCAGACATTCACCATTACTCACAACTTCACCAATAAGACCGGCATAACTGAACCAGCTAGTTATCAAAGTAAAAATTGCGGTAGTAAATATGATTTTTTTCATTTCGTTACCCTTTTAATTGTTAACTATTTCACTTAAAATTGCAATATATATACCATAACCACAATATTCTGAATTATTAGGTAGTTAGTTTTTGTTGAATTTAACCAAAAATCATAACTGTAAAATAAGCTGACATAATGATGAATAATAGCGATATCGAGAAAGTTCATCGTATTACGAACTACTTGTTCAACAAGATAGCTGACTTTTTTCCATTATCTCTCTATTTTTTCTTTAAATAATAAGGGGTAAGTAAATAGCAGATAAAAAGCCAGGTAGGTTTGCCAAAAAATCCATTTATCAAAGATAAACAAATTGATGATTTAAAAATTCCGCCGCACTCTTTAGAAGCTGAGCAGTCTGTACTTGGTGTTTTATTACTTGTTGGTTTATTACTTTGTGGTTTATTACTTGATAATGAAACGTGGGATCACGTTGCTGAAAAGGCGGTTACTGAAGGTTTTTTAGTCATTCTCACCGCCTTATTTTTACAACCGTAGATGCTTTAATTGAGCTAGGAGAGCCGGTTAATTTAGCCTCATTATCTGAAGCCTTAGAAAAAAATCAGATGATACCGGTGGCTTTGTTTATATCGCTGAGATGATGAAAAATAGGGGCCGTGTACCTAACCGCATACCATTTTTTTGAATGTAATAATTTGATATGAAAAAATTTCAGAAAACCGCTTGCCTTCCTTTATAGAAAACAAGCGGTTACTAAAATTGGTGAGTTGACGTTATAAGTTAGCTCAACAAATACATATAACACATTGATTTAATTTAAATTAATATTGTTCTGGCAATTTCATTAGGCGCTCACTTCTCCACACTCTAATTATTTGAATGCTAATATCGTTTAGAGTATAAACAACCCGAAAAGGTGAATGAATAACTTCCCGTATGTGTGGCATTTGAAATTCAGGCACCAGTCGACCAATTTCAGGGTTACTCGACAGTGTTTCTATGTGATTAATTATATCGCTTATAAACTTATCACCAATATGTGAAACTTGCTGCTCTAGGTAGTAAGATTTTATGCCTTCTAAATCCAAAATTGCTGATTCAGTAAATTCTATTTTCACAACGACAGTCCAAGCCTTGCTCTTACATCATCTATATTAGAGGTTTCTCCCTCTTTAATATCTAACATCCCTTTAGCGATAGCCTTTATAAAATCTAGTTCTTCTGCCGCTTTCTCAAAGTCATCTAAACCTTGAACAACAGCTATACCACGACCTCTACTTGTCACTAGTATGGGTCTGTGAGAATCTTTCGCATGATTTACCACTTTACCCGGATTAATCTTAAGGTCAGATAATGGAATAACGTCTTCAGAGAATTTGGGTTGCATAAATCACCTTTAAATAAGAGTTAACAGCACCAGTTTATAGCACCTAGTTAATTTTATCTATCAAAAAGGATTTTAAATTGTATTACTACCTTTTGTGCATAATGACTTTAATCAAAATATGAAGGGAATACTATCGTCTAGTTGAATTTAAAAAATTACTATCCAACCTTAAAGATGATTCTATTCCGGAGGAACTCTTTAAAAGTTTAAATAAGTGGCTAGCTTCTAAGGCATCCGTTGAGAAAGATTTTGATCATGTTTTTGACCTAGAACAAACTGAACTCCATGGTCTTGCCGCTTGCCAAACCTATTGTTTAAGTACTTAAAACCTGTAACTACCTGCATCTTGCTTACTCAAGTTGGCCAATTTTTTAAAACCGTGTACCGTTCCATGTACCAATATTTTGAGATTTTAACGAATTGAAATTGATGTTGAGCTGAAAAGTTTATCCGGCAAAAAGTTGAGCCTAAATGTATTCCGAAGTGAATTTTGAACTAAAAATTTGAGAGTAGAGTTATGAGTACAAAAATCAGTACCATGTACCTAACCGCATACCATTTTTTGAATGCAACGATTTGATATGAAAAAATTTCAGAAAACCGCTTGCCTTCCTTTATAGAAAACAAGCGGTTACTAAAATTGGTGAGTTGACGTTATAAGTCAACTCATCAGAAGACTTTAACGCTTTGATTTTAATAGACTTGATGGTTAGCACATTCCCAAAAATAACAGGTTCCTATCTCGCTATCTCCCCCATACTACCATAGAAACTTGAATTTATTCACTTCAAACTAGTTGGTATAAATTCTGTCCAGTGGGCTTAAGGTACCAGAGGAGTGTTGCCCAATAACATGTGTATAAATTTGGGTAGTTCGTAGATCTGAATGTCCTAATAACTCTTGAACCGTTCTAATGTCGGTTCCATTTAATAATAGTTGGGTCGCAAAGCTGTGCCTAAATGTATGAGCAGTGACATGTTTACGAATTTTTGTTTTGTTCACTGCATATTTTAGTACTTTACTTAATGCACTTGGATGCAAGTGGTGTCGGCAATAATACCCATCGGTAGGGTGCGGACATCGATGGGTTGAGGGAAATAAATATTGCCATTTCAATTCCGTTATTGCATTTGGGTATTTTCTGGCTAGACCCGGTGGTAAGCTGGTTTTTTCCTCACCTTCAGCCAAGTCTTTTTGATGAATATTTTCAGTAACTAAAATTTGCTTTTCAAGCGACGGTATTAGTGAACTAGGAAGAAGAGTCACCCTATCTTTAGCCCCCTTTCCTCGAAAAACATAAATTGAATGACCTTCAAAATCAATATCCTTTATTCGTAACCTAAGTAATTCAGACTTCCTTAAGCCACAGCCATATAAAAGGCTAAACATTAATTTATATGGTGAAGTAAGTTGGCTTATTATCATCATAGCTTCATTGTTAGATAAAACCGTAGGTATTCGACTTGGTGCTTTTGCTCGTACAGTATCCGTTAGTAAGGTAAGCTCTCTTGCAAACATATGCTTGTACATAAACACGATTGAGCACAAAGCCAAATTTTGTGTTGAAGCCGTAACCCCTCGGTTGACTGCTAAATATGTTAAGTATTGACTGACTTCCTCTTCCCCCATTTCCTTTCTAACTCTTATACACAAATA
>JAOPTQ010000039.1:0-15660 GCA_051531915.1 Colwellia sp.
TATCCCGAATTCAGGTTAATTAACAGAAAAAATGTTTTAGAAAAAGAACACCGTATAACAACCTTGTAAGATTGCTAGATAATAGAGATTGATGGGATACAGTTCAGCACTGCCCTATAGGAAACCTTTTTATACCAAGGGCTATCATAAGCCGCGAAATTGATGAGGTGATAGGGACGGAAATCCATCAGGGCTAGAGGCATCAAATGATACCTCAGCTAAAAGCCGAATATATGGCTGCAATGCACTCTATTTCAACGATTTAAATTGTCTTGCAATCGGAGAGGGTCCATATATGGTATAAAACTATAAAATAAAGTACAGATATAAAAAAACGCGCCGAAGCGCGTTTTTAAAATCGTTATGGTTTAACTAGTAATAATTACTGAGTTAAAACACGATCTTGACTTGGTTTGTGGTAGTACAAACCTTTAACTGTGATAGTAGGAGCATTAACAGTAACGTTAACTTGTGCATCACCAGTAACACCTGATTCTACAGCAAATGCAGCAACTTCTTTACTGATATTAGTTACACTTTTAGCTGAAGCAATAGCAACAAGTTCTTTAGAATAATCCATTCCACCAGCAGTAAGAGTTACAGTAATTGCACCTTCAATTGCAGTATCATTTGTTACAGTAATTGATTGTGCGTAGTCTGAACCAAATGGTAAGAACGCGATATCAGTTGATGAACCATCTAAAGTAAACGCACCTGCTGAAATTGCTGAATCAGCAACAGCATTAGTACCATCAGTAGTTGAAGATGCATAAGTGAAAGATTGTGGAGCAGTAATTACAGAACCATCAGCATCATCACCAACAACCGTTATAGTGAAAGTATTTACTAAATCAAGATCACTACCGCCATCAACAGTTTGAACAGCAGTAACAGTTGTTAAAGCATCATCAATAGAATATTCAACTGTATCTTGACCACCAACGTTTACACTTGTATATACGATACCAGCAGCAATTTCGCCATCATCTAGGTCACCGCTGTCATCACCGCCATTAGCGTCTAAATCGTAATCCATTAAGAAACTAAAATCACCAACAATAGTGTGAGTTAGTTCGTCAAATGAAAGACCATCAACATCAGCTTCATTATCAGTAAGAGTAACTGTTAATACGTCAGTAAGACCACCAGTAAATTCAGCACGTCCGGCAGCAGTACTAACTTCACCGTTTAATGCAACAGTAGCTTCAATTGAGGTTTGTGCACGTACTTCAATAAGGTCTGTTTCACCATCTGATTTATCATAAGCGCCGATTAATGGGTTTACTGAAATAGCTTGAGATGAAATAGTTACATCTGTACCCGCAGCAGTATCACTTAAATCAAGAGCAAAAGTTGAAAGAGTTAAAGTATCAGCAGCTCCAGTATCAGCAACACTTACACGAAAACGCACAGTGTTATCATTAGAGAAATCAACAAAAGTCAATACAGAGCCATTACTACTAGTATCAGTAACAGTGATAGCACCATTTACATCAGTATCAAATTTAGCACCCGACACTGTAAATTGAACAATATCATTAACAATATAGTCAACGCCAACATCAATAGCGATATCTGCAATCTCAACTTGAGTGACAGCATCACTCCCATTTGCTGCATTACCTTCTTTTGATACCTGAATATCTGAAGCAGTTAAATCAGCTGCATTTACAGCACCTGTAAGAGCTACACCTGCAAGAGCTAGAGCTAGTAAACTTTTTTTAAACATTTTTATATCCTTTGTTTCATGAAACTGGGAAATTTGTTTAACATCCCAAAATTATTTTCAATTATATTAACACTTAGGCCGTCACCTAAGTGACTTCTAACCGAGTTAAGTTTATTCATTCTATCGCCATTGTCAACTGAATCATTCTAAATGACATGATTTTTTAGAAAAACCTTTCAATTTACAATCAAAATAAATCTTTTAACAGTTTATAAACTATAACTCGATGCAAACGTTACCTAATTATTTTATTGAATACAAGCTTTTATCCACTAAATTTTAGATAAATAGAGTATTTTATTGTTCTAGCTTTAATTTTGTTAAATTTGAGCTAAATTTTGCTTTAATTTCAGCCCATTCATCGACTGACTCAATGATTTTAGGGGTAACTAAAACCACTAATTCTGTTTTGTCTTTATTGTCTGATGTCGAGTCAAACAAACTTCCTATTAGTGGGATACTAGAGAAAAAAGGAACACCTCTATCATTTATAGTGCGACTTTCACTAATAAGCCCGCCCAGAATAATGGTTTGTCCACTTTCAGCAACAACTTCTGTTGATATACTTCGCTCAAAAATGATAGGCGAGCCTGCAACAGAATCATCTCCAGGGGTTTGATTGCTTATTTTTTGATCGATCTCCATGATAATAATGCCGCGGGCATTAATAGTAGGCGTTACTCGCAATTCAACCCCTGTTTTACGATAAACAATAGAGGTTCTAGGGCCGTTAATAGGATCTGAAACAATTTCACCCACGGTAGGAATATCATCACCAACATTAATAGTGGCACTAACACCATCTCGTACCAGTAAAGAGGGTCTAGATAAAACATTAACATTCGTATTGGTTTGCAACAGGTTATAAGAAATATGACCTTGAGCGCCAGTTAACAGGTAAGTTAGGCCGGTTGCCCCAGACTGAAAATCAAAGCCGCCTGTTAACGCAGCATCGCCCAAGTTGGTTAGTGCAAACTCAACACCTTGCTTAAAAACATCGGTTAACTTTACTTCTGCTATCATCATTTCTAAAATGACCTGCTTAGGCATAACATCTAATCGTTTAATTAAGGGTAATAACTGTCGGTATTTATCACCGGTAGCGTTAAGTATTAACGCATTAGCCCTTTCATCAACGACTAATGACATATCTTCATTTGATGCGGAAATTGAACTACGGTTTTGAGTGCTAGCCCCCTTTTGTTTATTTTGAGACGCTGCTGAAGTACTAGTACCTATACTAGTGTTAGCATTTCCTGTTCCCGTCCCCCCATTAATAAGCATTGTCAAACTTTGCCCTAAATCAGTAGCTCTGGCATATTGCGGCTGATAAAGAAAATACTGTAATTGATTACCACTCGGCGCTTGGTCTATTTTTTTAGCCCAAAAACCTGTGCGATCAATTAATTTTTTTGAATTTGCAAAGATAACTACGGTCGCTATTCTGTCAAGGGGTACCAAAGAAACAGCTAAATCATTTTGCCCTTCACCACTGACACTTATTCCTTCCTGTTTTAATAAGTTAGATAATTTTTCAACTAATTCAGTAGTGCTAACATATGTTGCTTCATAAACGCCTATATGCCTATTTTTAAACACTGGCTGATCCATTAAGTTAATAAACTCTAACGCACGAATAACCTCTTTACGTTTACCTTGCAAAATAATAGTACTTCGCTGAAAGTCTGCGGTGGCTTTAATTGAGGTAATTTGCCTTAAAGTACCCGCCAATGAAGTTTGCATTCCAAAAGTAAAAGGTACTAACTGTATTATGGTTGCATTGGTTTTAGGCACATCTTCAATTTTTTTACCATAACCATAAACAATATTACTTTGTGCGCCGCTGCCTTCTTGTTTATGAATATAATAAATCCCCTCTTCAAAGCGAATTATATAACCTCGCTCAGCTAATAACTGTTCGCTGACATTGAATAATTTACGTTGGCTAATATTTTGCTGTAAGTTTAACGTAACTGACTGCAAATCACTTTTAATTTGCTCACCTAAAATATAACTCACCCCAAGTACCTCACCCATAACATAATGAAGGTAGTCTTTTAAAGCAAAATCATCCGCCGATATTTGTACAAATTCTGATTCACTAAATTGTTGGGTTAAATCTACTTTCACCGTTGAGCTACTTACTGGATTACTTAATGGTGATATATAACTAATACCATTGTTTCTTGGGCTAGCCGCGTTATTGGATTGATTTTTACTATCTGTTTGAGAGCCTGTTTGGGTTCCTATTTTAGTATTTTCTTGTTCGGCTGATTTGTCTTGATGTAGATATGATTTAGTCGCGCTAGTTTCTTTTTCGGGTAACGATGTACATGAAGCAAGCATTAACGTAGTTAAAAGCGCAAGGCTAATTTTTTTAATCATATGACTCTTTTTTATATGTGATTTTTTCATGTGTTTAGCTCTAGACCTTGCCTATATACATAGTTAAGGTGATTTGTTGTAGTTTTTCTACTTGTCGTTTGCTCAGCATCACCTGAGTATTTTTACTAATTACCAACTTATAACCATAAACTAGCTGACCATTAGCAAAGCTCTCAATTTTAGAAGTGCCTAATTTTATATTGTTAAGTTCAATCAAAGCAACTGATCCCGTATTAATATTATGAATTACGGCTTTGAGCTTTAACTGATTGTCACCCACAAAGAATGATTTCAATTCACCTTGCTGATTAGCCTGTTCTGCTGCAGACAACCCCTGCTGCATTTCAGTTTTACTGTCATTTTTTTTACTTATAAACGGGGCGTAAGCCTTATTTAGTTGTAATAAGTCACTTTCATCTAGCTGCGGCAAAATCATGGGGGTTATAGGCATAAACTTATTAGTTTGACTATTTAAATGGCTAGATATTCCTACTAATCGCCCGGTTCCTTCAACAACCACCCCTAAAGCTACCACCACCATAACAAACAAAGCTAACCTGCTAGTAAATAACTCTTTAAAGTCAATCAACATAATAAATCCTTCACAAGCAAAGCCAGTTCAAGTGTAGCTTTAAATTGTTTTTCGCCCACTCGAACCATAATTTTTTTGTTTTGCGCATTAGGCTCTTGTTTGTTAAGTAATGATATCTGGTTTGAATTTAATTCTTTTTCCATAAATAACATCAGCGTAACACTACCATTTATTCTTCCTAAAGCTTTATCACTTTGCCTTTTAAAGGAAAAATTGAATTCTTCAACGCCAATTCGTTGAGAGTTCATTTCAATAGCGGCTAAAAACTTTATTGCATCAGTAGTTTTACCACTAAAACGAATTAAAATAGGATAGCTAGTTAATAACAAACTATCTTTAGACCTAGCGACCTGCCAACCAACATGCTGAACAGTTAAGTTATACTTACTCAGTAATGATTCAAGCATTTTCTGTTGGTTTAGTTTAAATTTTGCGTCTTCTTGGAAAGGAAAAAACAAACCGTCAGTCTGCTGAAGTGCCGATTCTAATTTATGCTTAAATTTTGCTGTATTGTTTTTCTCCTTTAATACACTACTAATTTTTCCCTGTTTTCTTTCTAACAGGCTAATTTCGGCCAATTGGGTGTCTTGCCATTGATAAACAGGTACTATAATAAATTTTGCAACCAATAAAAAAGCAAGTAAAACTAACAGCCATGCATGTTGTTTAAGCTCAGCCATGCGTTCCTCCACTTTTTAGTAGCGCTTCATTTTGCTTTGTTTTTTGTTCTCTTTTTTGTTCGATGACTTTATTCGATTTTTGAATGTTAGTTAACTTGAAACTAATAACAAAAGCCTCTTTACCTCGGTTATTTCTTACTGGAAAGTCAAATTTGGCATCACTAACCTGCTTATACTTGGTAAGGTTTTCTAACAAGCCTATTGCTTTAATAGCTGTACCTCTTAAAACAAAGCGCTCTTTGTTCATTCTAATATTGATAAATTGCGCCGAAGGAAATAACTCAGCCATAATCAACCAGAAGGGTGTACTATTTTCCTGTGCTGCTGTGAATTTTTGTAACGCATTATAACGTACGCTTTTCTTGTCAAAATCTATTTGTTGCGCTAAAGCTGTAGATACGTCCTCACGTTGTGCTGACAACAGTTGTTGTAAGCTATACTTTTTACAAGTTAAATATCCGCTAGTACTTGCTAAATATAAGGTTATTACCGCTAAGGCGGGTAGTGCGATATTCTTAATTAATTCAAAGCGACTGTTAATTTCTGGCCGTTTAATAAAGCTAGCAATTATTTGCAGAGGAAGTTCTTTCAACCCTAAAGCAATAGCACTAGGCAAGCTTTTAACGTTAACAACCTGTGTTGGCAACAACTCTGCGATACCAGCCGACATTGCAAATCGTTGTGTTGTGGTTACCACAGGAGTTTTGGTTAAAGAGTGTATTAATTGGTCAGCTCGAGCAACATAACTTGGTTTGTTTGAATTAATAGTTAACACTTGATTAGCTTTAGTGATTACGGCTAAAAGTAAGGATTCCGGCAAAGTTAAATATGCTGCAGGTACAGAGTATTCAAACTGCCAAATATTTACGGCGCTTTGTGTACTAGATTTTTCATTAACATGTTTACTATCGGACCAGACATGAAAAAAAGTGCTTACAGCCCTTTTAGATGATGAAAACTCTAACTTAAGTAGCTTGTTAAGATCTTTCTTATTTTCAATAGGGTAACTACGAGCTTGCTCAGAATAAAAACTTCTTGCAACAATAAGCAGTGGAAATTTTTTCACACCATTTTGTTCACTCACCTGTTTTAAAGTGAGCTCACCGCTTGAACTCAACTCAAAACCATTTAGAGTCCCGTCATAATAACCTACATAACTGCATAGGATCTTTTTTAACACTGTAGATATTTCGGGTAACTTCAGTGGTTGTTCCATAATCGTATTATTCACAAACTAACCACTGCTTGAAAGGATATTAATAGGCACTTGAAACTCATTAGCATAAGGATTCAACTCTACTATAATTTTTTTTTTCACTGTAGATATTCCTTGACTTCCTATAAGTTCTATTGCCAAAATATTTGAAGGATATAGAATCACTTTATCGTTTTCCGTTATTCCTGTCAGCTGACTAAACTGCCCCGGTGTCAATTTTTTTTGCTCTCTTAATTGCATTACTTGTTCTGCAATTGTAACTGAGGTAATTGCAGATAATAGCTCTTTAGAAGAGTTCATCGGGTTAAAAAAACCTTTACCATAAAGCGTGGTATTTTTTACAAGTATTTGAAATAAGTTAACTGGTATATTTTCTATATAACTAAAATCATGAACATCAGGAACAGCACCATTTCTGATCTTATAAGGGGCATCAAGTAACTCATATCCATTTGTGCGAGGAATATTATCAATATCCTGCCAGTCTAACAAGTTATCTATAATAGAATTAGCATCTTTTATACTGTATCCCTGATAGATAATCAATGCTTCGAGATTTTTCTTATCGGGAAAGTGAGCATGAATTAGTGCAGATTGATCTTGAATTTCAACTTTAACATTACCATTAATAGTGAAAGGGTTATTAAAAAAATTCCAGTTGTTAACAATGTTGGCTTGTGCGTGAGATTCTTGATTATTTGATATTTTCGAATGTACTAATAGGGAATATAGAAGCTCTGCTTCAGTATTATGCATCGCAATTAAAGCTGTCATTTTATCATCTTGCCATTGAGCGATCTTTATTTGGTCTTTAGCCGTCATTGTTAAAAAAAGCGCAAGTACACTTAGTACTGCACTGATGAGTAACACTTGAATTAATGCAATCCCTTGTTGATTACTCACTATTGGTTTTCCTTATAATAAGGTGCTAACCAACGTTCAGGGTTAGTCTCTAAAGTAACAGGAATAGTTAAATTTTCCCCTTCTTTAGTTAAGGTTATTATATATTTCTCTGGTATAAGCTGATTATCAATGCCTGAATAACGTTCAAACCATTGGGGTTTCTTTACACTTTTATCAATAGCATTTTTAATATATAAATGTGACCAACCATAATACCTAAACATAACCTGATCTAAATTTGAAAATAAAATTAGTTTTTTATCAAAGATAATTTCTTGATTAGTTCCAGTAAGTAAAATATTTTTTGTTGAAGCTGACTGATAGATAAAGTCAACTTTACCATTTTCTTTTTCAACAGTGGTTAATCGAAATATTTCAGGGAATTCATCACTAAATAGTCCTGCTCGGCTTACTGCTAGCAAGCTAGTTTTGTTACCAATAAAAAACAACGAAGGTTTTTTTTGATCATCAACAACCACATAGGGTTGAACACCTTCAACTAAGTGTTGTAAAAGTTCTAAATGCTTAGCTGTTTTTGCAGTGCTAGAAAATTTACCAAGTTCCTTATTCCAACGTTCAGACATAAGGCTGTAGCTATAAGCCCCAATAAAGAGTAGTAGAGTTAATATAGAAATTGAGATCATTAACTCTATTAATGTAAAACCATTTTTAAAGGATGTAACTTTATTTGTAACATACAATGGTGACTTATTCATGAAGCCAACTTAATTCTTTGAATTGGTATTGTTTTGTATAACCTTTATATTCTAAAGTTAACTGAACCTGCCATAATTTATATTTGATAGGAGCACTCGCCAATTTGTTAGTGAAAGCATCATATTTTTTAGATGGTGATTTTTGTTCTAAAAGCTTTGCGTGCCATTGATAATTTATTTGCCATGCTGACTTTTTACCTGTTAATAAGTTCTTTTGCTCATTCTCTTTGTTACGAATCTCTGTTTGTATTGTTGCAAGCACTGAGGGAATTACCGCAGCCACATTAATATGTTCATCAGCTTTTTCACTACTTAAAAAAGCACCTCTATAAACCATTGAAACAGTCGCGATAACAGAAAATAAAATAACAGCAGCAACCATGACTTCAATTAACGTGAAACCAGTGTTATTATGCTTAAAAAATTTGATGCTATTCATTTTATTTAACATTATTCAATAAGGTTCTAGGTATCAGGCTCTTCACCATTAACCCACTGTTTTAAATTTAGTTGTAAAGTTTTATTACGGTATGTGCCTTGCATCTGTGCAGGAGTAACAAAACCTTTAGCATTGTAATTTAACACTTGAGGTTGAAAAGAAAGAGTTCCAAAAGAGTGCGTTATAAGAGGCGGAGATTGATGGTTTCCTTTATCATCTTGCCCAACATTTTGTTCCGCAAGGTATAACTCCACTTTTTGACCCGATAATATTAATTGGTATTTATTACCAGTAGCGAATGCACGGTAACTAATTTTTTTCAGCCAATTCTTCATAGTGAGCATTTCTTGCTTTGCATTAGCTTTTTCTACTGTGTTGATTGCCAGAGGACCAACCATAGTCATTAATAAGGCAACGATAGCCATAACTACCATCAATTCTATTAAAGTGAAGCCCTTGTTTTTTTCATCATATTTTTTTTTCATAATAGGAGTTTCACCTTTTATAAGCCTATCTCATTAATAGAGACCATACTTAACAACATAACGACGACGACACCACCAACAAAGCCACCCATAAATAAGATCATTAACGGTTCTAACAGAGTGGTAATGCGTTCAGTCCAACTTTCAAACTCTTGACGTGAACGAATGGCTATTTCATCAAATACTCGCGCTAAATTTCCCGACTCTTCACCAACTTCTAATAAAGATATAAAAAAATCAGGATACAAAGAAGTTTGTTTTAAAGCAGGTGTTAATGCACTACCCGCCTTTACTTTATTTTTTGCTATCTCCAGTTCACGTCTAAGCCCTTGATTTTTAATATTCCCCGCAGATAAGCCTAGCGCTTGATCAATAGGCACGCCTGCTTTTACCATCATAGCAAGACCACTATTAAAGCGGATGCGCTCTACAGTTGTAACCGCATGACCAATAATCGGGAGTTTCAAACTAGTACTTTGCCACCACAATACAAAAGCAGGCTGCTTACTCGCTTTTATTAGCCCAGCAATACTAACAATGATACAAAGCACTAAGAACCCTTGATAGTTTATCATCCATTCACTAGTGCTGAGCATAACACTAGTGTACCAAGGCAATTCAGCTACATCACTAAACATTGAGGACATTTTAGGAATAATAAAATTAAAAATAAAGAAAACACTTAAAATACAGACAAAAAAGATCACTGATGGATAGACTAATGAACTGATTATCTTTCGTTGTAATTCACGTTTAAATTTTAGATCTTTAGCCAAATCGGCAAAAATTTCACTTAAATTACCTGATGCTTCACCTAGTTCAATTAAGTTGCAGTACAAATCATCAAAAACGTCGGCATGTTCTCGAAAAGCTTCTGATAAACTCTTACCCTTTTTAATACCGTTGCTTATTTCTGTCAGCAATTTTGCCAAAGCAGGCTTTGCCTTAGTGCGCTTAATGATATCTATACCTTTATCAATTCGCACGCCTGATTCTAGTAATAAACTTAATTCTGCTGTTAAAAATTCTAAATCACTTAGCGATACTTTTTGATTAAAGCTGAAAATAGAGTCGCTAGCTGCTTTTAATTCTTTTATTTCACTCGTTAATAAACCTTGTTTATTTAATTCAGCTAGGGCAGATACTTGATCAACAGCTTCAATTTGACCCTCGTCTTTAGCGCCTGAATTGTCGTATGCTTTATAAAGAAAAATTGCCATTAGCCAGCGATCCGAACAACTTCTTCTATGGTAGTTAACCCTAAAATTGCTTTATATAAACCATCTTCAAGCAGAGTTCTTCGGTTTAAGCTGTGATTATGCTGTTTGGCTTTAGGGATAAAGTCAGAATCTTTTGGCATAGCTTTAATGTCATCATCGCAGCGTAAATATTCAACAACCGCCATTCTACCTTTGTAACCTGACTTACCGCACTTTTCACAACCCGCGCCTTTAGTCAGCTTTATTTCAGCAATATTAAATTTATCAGCCAAGCTCTGAAGATGATATTTTTCAATTAATTGTAGTGAATCTTCTGCAGGTTGTGCGCAGTAACTGCAAATTTTTCGAGCCAAACGCTGCGCAACAATAGACACAAGTGCTGCGTTAAGTAAAAACTCTTCAACACCTAAATCAAGTAATCGCGTGTAAGCACTCGCCGCATCATTGGTATGCACAGTAGAAAAAACTAAATGGCCTGTTAAAGCAGATTGCAACGCAATTTGTGCAGTTTCTTTATCTCGAATTTCACCTAACATGATAATATCAGGATCTTGCCTAACAATTGAGCGTAAACCAGCAGAGAAATTAAAACCAATATCACTGTTAACTTGTACTTGGTTGATGCCCTCAAGTTGATATTCAACAGGATCTTCAAGCGTAATAATTTTTACATCGTCATTATTTAACGCATTTAAAAAGGTATAAAGTGTGGTGGTTTTACCCGAGCCCGTAGGTCCTGTTAACAGAACCACACCTGAAGTCGCTTTAATATCTTCTCGAATCAATGTTTCAATATCATTAGATAGCCCCAATACAGACATATCATATTGTACATTATCTTTACGCAAAAAACGCAATACCATGGATTCGCCGTCATTTAGAGGCAAAGCAGACACTCGAATATCTAATTCTTGATTGGCGATTTTCATCTCAATCTTGCCATCTTGTGGACGGCGTTTTTCTGCTATATCCATACCTGAGAGAATTTTAAGGCGGGTAACAATGGGCAACTGCATGCGGGGTGATAAAGTTTCAGCTTCGTGTAGAACACCATCAACCCTTAACCTAGCACGATAGCGACCTTGATAAGGTTCAAGGTGCATGTCTGATGCGCCCAACCTTAAAGCTTTAGTAATTAAAGAGTTAAGTAAATTAACCGTTGGCGCTTCACTTGCTAGTTCTCGCAGCCTATCTTCCTCATCACCAACAAGCACATTATTTTCATCATTGGTGGAGCTATTGTGTTCTAGTTTTGCAGTCAACATTTGAATGTCAGATTCATCAGCAAGAAAAATACTTGCCTGAATGCCTTGTTGAGATAACCATTCATTTATAGTTAAATCGAGCGGAAATCGGCAAGCAAACTGCCAATTTTTTCCATCAACAGCCAAAGGAACCCAATGATTTTCTAATAACAATGATAATAAATCATCATCAACTGTAGGTAATTCAGCATCTAAAAATTGATTCAAGTCCAATATAGGTAACTGTAGATAATCGCTATATAATTTAGCAATTTGGTCATCAGGCAAGCTGCCCATATTTACGAGAATTTGCTCTAGTCGGCCACCAAAGCGTTTTTGGTAGTTTTCAGCTTTTGATAAGTCTTGAGCAGTTATTAGAAAATTTTCAACTAATAATTCATTTAACGACTTTGATTTCCCCACTTGTACTGGCATTATTTATGCACTATATCTTCGTTATTATCTGCACCGCCTTGTTTACCATCAGCGCCATAAGATTGAATTTTATAAGGTGAGTCATCATCACCTGGTACTATATAGATATATGGGTTCCCCCAAGGGTCCATAGGAACAGCTTTAGGTAAGTACGGCCCATCCCAACGTGGCTTATCGCTTGAGCGTAAATCTTCAAGTTTTGCGGGATAACTCCCCATGTCTAGTCTGTATGTATCAAGAGCAGTTTCAAAGGCATTCATTTGGGCAGATGCAATACCGCGTTCAGCTGTACTTAACTGAGAGAAAAATTTAGGAGCAACTAGTGAAGCCAACAATCCTAAAATAACAATAACAATAAGTAATTCGATCATCGTAAAACCGCGATTTTTATGCATAAAATAATCTACAAATATGATTTAAAATAATTACTTGGAATGTTAACAACATATAGGGAACGTGTCGATAGTAAAAAGACCCCATCGACTAAGAACGAGCTTGGTGTAAATAGACCATTTAAAAAAATGTCTATTTATGTGTTTTTGTTAAAGTGCGAAGCACTGCATTATAAATGATAAAAACCACTAAAAAACCTAAAAAAATCAAATGGTCTGCGACTTGATAATATTCACAAGCTAAGCCAATGCTTGACATAGTAGCAGCAACAATTGAAATTATAATTAATGTTTGACGAGAGCTAAGACCTACACGTTGTAATATATGATGTAAGTGATCTCTGTCAGGTTTAAAAGGAGATTTTCCTTTTTTATAGCGACGAATAACTATTGCTAACATATCCATTAACGGGATAGCACAAATCCATAACGCTGTAACAGGTCTAAAGGAGGAGTTTTCGCCTTGCGTACCCATAGTTAATAACCAAATAACACTTAAGCCAACGAACATGCTGCCGGCATCACCCATAAATATTTTTTTAGTCTCTTTTTTAAAAAATCCTAAATTAAACATTAAATATGGCAGTGTTGCGGCAGCTAATATTAGCGGATAACTTAAATAATCTGTTTGACCACTCATTAAAAATAAAACAGCTATTGAAGAAAAAGTATTAATACTTAAGCTACCAATAAGACCATCAATACCATCAATCATATTGTAAGCATTAATTACCACAATAATGCCCACATAAGTAAAAACGATACCTAAAGGACCAAGAGTAACTTCACCGTAACCAAATAAATTGCCTAAATTGGAAATATAGCCACCAACACCATAAATCATTAAACTAGCAATGATAATTTGCCCTATGATTCGAACTCTAACGCGCAAATCAAATTTATCATCAAGCGCGCCAATGAAAACCATCATGGCAGAGGCAATTAAATACATGCGTAATTCAAGCGTATTGGGTAACCATAATAAGCTAGCGGCAAGAACAGCTAAGAATATTGAAATACCACCAATTAGGGGTATATGACCAGAATGCTGTTTTCTTTCTGTTGGTTTATCAACTAAGCCAACTTCGATGGCTACAGGTTTAAAAAATTTTATGGCAAAAAATGCGAAGCAAAAAGCAGTGAAGGTTGTAGCAAGTAGGTACATATTAATTTCCGTAACATTCCTGTTAACTATTTAATTACTCATCCTAATTTCAGTCAATGTCCTTAGGTATAGCAATTTTCTAAATAAAAATAGAATATTAATTTTTTTAATTAAGAAAAGTTGATATTACTTAATACTACCCTGTATTAAAAACTAGCTAAGGTATATTAAAATTTTAAGTCATTAACTAGTTCGGCGGGGATTATACTAGAATTCTGACTTTAATACAGTACTTAATCGAAAATGAATTTTCATTTTTATTAATTCAGATCATTCAATAAGAATATTGAATGATCTGCTTATTATTTAACTATCATTATTAGGCTTTTTATTATAAAAATAACGAATTAGAACAATTATCACTGATAGAATTCCGCCTAAAACGGTTCCTAGAACAACAATTAAGGCACGTTTAGGTTTAGATTTTTCATCAGGAACTTGTGCAGGGTCAATAGTTTTTAGAACATACTCCGCTTTGACTTTGGTTAACATCATGTTTTTTGTTTGTTCTTCAATGAGTTGATAAAAAACAGTTTCCATCGTAGCCACTTGAATATGTTCGAGTTGCTCCGTCAAATAATCAATCGAGTCTTGGGTTTCTTTTTGATCTTGGTCGCGGACGAATTCATTAATATCAGCAATTAACCAATTTAACCATTGTTGCGCTAACGTTGGTGAAAAATATTCAAGTTCTAAAGTAACAATTGATGTGTTTTTAACTTGAGATACATTCAGCATGCTAGAAAACGCGATAAAGCCTTCCCAAGGAGATGGCTCTGGCTTTTTAGGCGCTTCTACTTTTCGTATCCACTTATTAGTGGTTTGATCATATAACTTATCATTCATTATTAAGGTATCAGTTGTTATATCCCAATTTTCAACCGCCAAAAGAGGAACTAACAAATCATGCTTAGTTATAAATTTTTCAATAAATGAGCGTGACTGTATTATTTCTAATGCTATGTCTGTTTTATCACTACCACCGCCACCTAAATTAATTCCTGCCATACTAGCTAAACCACCAAACTGTCCTGCCAATGCTGACAATCCGCCGGTACCACCCTCATTTGAGGCAGGTGTTAATATTGCTGAGGCTTTATAAATATTAGGTTGAGAAAATGCAAAATAAATAGATGATACTGCAAAAATAAAACTAATGAATATGATGATGAATTTTCCCGCCCAAATAGCACTCCACAGATCTCCTAAATCAATTTTATCATCTTGCATTTGACTGTGCTGTAATTGAGCTAAAAGCATTTGCTGCTGAGATAGTGTATTAGTAAAGGGATAATCTTCTGCTTTTAAACTATCGGGTGAATTTTGATTTTGTGTATTCTTTCCATGACTCTTGTTTTCTTCCTTGTTATTACCTAGATTATTTGACACTTAATTTATACACCAATCAGAATTTTCATGACATACTGAGTTAAACCTTCAACCCAGTAAAAGTTGCGTTATTATAAGAGGGATACCTTGATGATGTAAAGAGAGAAATTAACTGCCGACTAGCTTAGCTTATTCTGTTTTAAACAGCCTAACAATTATAAGTAAAAGAATAATTAAAAATAAATGACGAGGTTCATTTACCGGTATTGCAACACTTTTATTATCAGTAAAAGTTTGCAGCAAGTTAACCCTTTCAAAGGTATTTTCTTGTGGTGCACTCCAAGTAAAATCATTATATTGTTCTCCTTTCCCGGTTAACTGCAGTGAAAAACCGACTTGGGTACTAGAATACTCTTGAAAACTAATATCAGTACTAGTAAAACCATCTGCAATGCCATCTATCGCAGTAAAACTGCCTTCATAAGATAAAAATTGAATGATGGTATTACTTGCATCGGCGAGTACGATACCGTCAGGTGAGCCATTTTGAATACCGGAAATTTTCACCGCGATAAAACCAAAGTTATTATGGCCATTTTTAAAAGTTTCCGTCGAAAAAGTATGTTTTTTATATACGGTGCCTGTGTCGCCATTGTAGAAATGGAGTGACCAATTATGCAAATTGATATCTGCATCTCCTGCTAATTCAACCTGAATTCGGGATAAAAAA
>JAOPTQ010000040.1:0-54782 GCA_051531915.1 Colwellia sp.
CGATCCCCATACGCTTACGTTAATTCCGGCAATAGTTTTGCTTTCAACGCTACTAGCTCAACTTCTGTATAAGGCATTAATGCTTGTTGGCCCCAAATTGGTTTTGGTCAACTTACATCTTTTTTATAACGCACAAAATTTCTCGAACACCTATTCTAAAGAAAAGCGATGATTTTCATCGTTATTTTATTTTGTTATATATGCCAATAATTTAAGCGTTTTCGAAATTTTATGTTCTTCAATAGATTCAGAGGTCTCGATTTTTTTAATGGATATTTACCGGCAAGAACATCGTCTATTGCTTTGATAACTCTATTAGATGAATTCCCATCAATATATGGGTGTGTTTGCTCATTATAATGTGAGATTTCTTGCATTAGTTTATGAGGGTAAGATAACGCCTTGTCAATCGCTGACTTTAAGTCTTTGGCATCCGTAATGTTAAGAAGATGGGGCTTCGCATCTATATTTTTAACCGTTACAGCAGGCTTATTCTGGACAATGAACATTATTAACGCTGAAGAAGTGTCTCCAACCATTATATCTGCCTCTTGCAAAATAGGTAGAAGATCATCAGTTGCAACATAGCTTAAATTTTTACTTTCTATTGATCGATACAGCTCAATAACACTGGGATCTGATTTTGGATGTAGTGAAACTATCCATTTCCAATCCATAGTTTCACTTAATTGTTTAACTTGTGGAAATATATATTTAGCCTGCGTCAATCGTTTACTAAAAGTAGAGCCAAGAAAGATAGTAGGCTGTTTATCCTTATTTGTAGCTAGCGCTGAGGTGAATAATTTATCAAACGTAGGCCACCCAGTTTCAATTACGTTAAAATATCCATATTTTTTCTGCAATTCTTTAAACTTACTTGTTGTGTTAGGCCCTTGTGTGCAATAAAGATCAAAGCATCCTCGAATTTTGAAATGATCATTATTCCCCCTATTGTCAAGTTTTCCTGCATCAAAGCCATGAAACACAGCAACTTTTAATCCAGGCAAGAAGCTAGGGATACTATTGGACGGAGCAACAACTATACCCGGCTGATAATTAAAGATTTCCGCGACTGTATTAATTAAAATCTCGTTTTTAGAGAGGTAACTTTTAGTCACTTTATTACCCTCAAAAAACCAACTTACTTTATCCCCCCTTGCTAACAATATTTCCTGAAGAGGACGTAAGATGGCAAAACTATAATCTTGCGATATATAAAAAAGAAATTTTTTCAAGGGTTTTCCTGTGAGCAATAAACATGAAATAAAAGGTGAAACAACCTATTAACATACGGGCTTTAGTCTAACCTCTTCAGTACAGTTTGAAATAATAACTGTAAACTGCTAGATTTTCAAACTCTTACGAAACTAATAAAACGAATAACTGGTGGAAGCCATTTTTAATTCAAACCTATGCTTTTGTGTAAGGGCTGCATATAAGTACACCTTCAATTGATTATTACTTTCCTAAATTTTCTGCTGTTCAACCGTAATATAATTTTGGAAAGTATTAGAAAATAGATGGCAAATATCTTGTAGCTAATGTTGCCTGTACGCACTAAGTGATCATAAATAATTATAGATGATGAATGACTGGTTTGGTGGCAGACTATGTGAAAACAATTGATCACCTTTTGGTCTAGCAATCACTTTTTTATGATCAATCAATCTTAATATTTAGCTCTTAAATATGACATCTCAACTATAATTAAGGCTCTGTTGTACTTAACTGTTGTTAATCAACGGTTATTCGCCTGATAGCTTAGTTTGCTCTATTTTTGGCGATTGAAATTGCCCCTACAAGTTTACATTGAAAATCAGCCTGTTAAAAATGTAACAACAATTAACGGGAACATAGCCTAATTAATATAAGGAAAACAATAACAAGAAGTGCCGATATGTCCCACCATATTAAAAGTTGAGGTCGAAACCAAATCAGCCTATTTCCTGAAGCATTGGACGATTTTGTAACTGAAGAAAGCGCCGTTCATGTCGTTGACGCCTCTGTTAATGAGCTTGATTTACACGTTTTAGGATTCAACCGTGTTATCGCAAAAGATACAAGCCATTCAGGTTATCATCCGACCGCGTTGCTAAAGTTATACATCTACGGGTATTTGAACCGCATTCAGTCCTCCCGCCGTATACTCCAAGAAAGGTTTGCTTGGGAATCAAAAGGGTCTGAACATTTGATTTTATATGTTCACTGTCTACCGAAGCCTCACCACATTATCAGGTGTAGTTTGTTCTATTCGTTTAATAGTGAACGTTGAACTATCACCATTATGAATATAAATTATACCTTCACCCTCAAAGGGTGTTGGAAACTCAATCTTCCCTCTGCCACTAACATGCATTGCATCATCAGTACCTTCCCATGAGAATTCTAGTTCGGGCATCCGGGTATTAACAACAACATCCAAATTCCCTTCAACAGCACAAAAGATAAATTGACCTTGACCCTCTTCATCAAAAGAAAAATAATCGTCTTCATTTAAATCAACCATATCTTGTGACCAAACTTCCATTTCGGTTATGCGCCACTTGCCAACAAATTCATTCATTTCTAAACCCCAAAGTATAGATAAAAAAAAAGCCCCATCCGATGAAGGACAGGGCTTTAATATGTGGTACCGGTGGGCGGACTCGAACCGCCACGCCCGAAGGCAGTTGATTTTGAATCAACCATGTATACCAATTTCATCACACCGGCAAAAAATTTTATTATTGAACACGCATGTCAATAAGTGGGGGCATTATACGAGAAAAAAATCGCTACGCAACTAGTTTTATCGATAATTAAACAAAAAATGACTACTCTTTTTTAACAAAAGAGAGATAAAATACAATGCGTTGCTAGTGCAAACTAATAAGGGGTATAACTTTTATGTCAAACACTTCGGAACAACAGTACCCTCGTGCAGGCTTTCGCCGCCGCTTTGGCTCATGGGTTTATGATGTTCTTATTGCTTTTGCGGTTTATATGGTGGCTGGGGCTGTCTCGTTTTTACTTTTTAATCTCTTCATTAAATTTGGCGTTATCGCTATGCAAAATTTTGAGCATAGTATTGACTTACAACGTTCATCATTAATTTACAGCACGTTAATTTATGGTTGGAATATTGCTTGGGTGAGTTTTTTCTTTATCTATTTTTGGGCTAAAAGTGGTCAAACACTTGGCATGAAAGCTTGGCGATTACGTTTACAAAATCAAGACGGAACACGTATAACTATAATGACAGGCTTAAAGCGTTTATTACCAACGCTACTTGGACTAGGCAATTTAACGGTTATTTTTGATAGAAAAAACAAGCTTAGTTTACAAGACCGCTTAACGAAAACAGAAGTTGTTGTTTTATCGTTAGAGGCAAATAAAGGTAGACTGTAAGTTACAGGTTGTGCGTGGCGAATTTCAGATTGCGAGTTGAGAAAATGTCACACGTTCGGTGGTTTGTCTTCGAAACTACTAACTCGTCACTTTCCTTACTCGCCACTACTTTGATTATGTCGGCCTTTTGTTCATAAAGTACCATGCAATACTAATAAAGAGCATGCTCGGCATCAGCGCACCAATAATTGGCGGAAATTGATAAACTAAACTTAATGATCCTAAGACTTCATTAACCACAAAGAATAAAATTCCGGTTACCACGCCCATCATAATTCTTGCGCCCATCGACACTGAGCGTAAAGGACCAAAAATAAAAGACAATGCGACTAAAAGCATTACCGCTACAGTAATGGGTTGCATAATTTTACGCCAAAAGGCGAGCTCGTAACGGCTAGTATTTTGTTGATTTTCTTGTAAATAATCTAAGTAATTCATTAAACCACGTAACGACAATGATTCTGGCGTTACCGTAACTACGCCTAATTTTTGAGGTGTGAGTGAGGATTGCCACACTTGCTGAGGCACTTTTTTTGTCACTATTTGATCATTAGTCAGTGTTGTGTCAATAACATCATTTAATAACCACTCATTATCTTGGTAAATTGCACTTTCTGCACTCAGCCAACTTTCAAGTGTTAGCTGTTCATTAAAACGATATATTTGTACTTTTTTTAGTTCTCCTTGATCTAACACTTCGCCAATATTAACAAAATAATCACCATCTTTTGCCCAAACACCGTTTTTAGCTGAAATTAAACTACCGCCTGAAATTGCTTGAGCTTTAATTTCTCTCGCGGTAGCTTCACCACTAGGTGCTAACCATTCACCTACTGCCATACTGACAAGAATGAGTAATAGCGCTGTTTTCATTACCGATTTAATAATATCTAATCGTGACAATCCTGCCGCTTGCATAACCACTAACTCACTGTTACTTGCCATCATACCAATACCAATTAAGCCGCCAATAAGTGCTGACATCGGGAAGAATATTTCTATATCTCGAGGGATAGCATAAAGTACAAATAGCGCCGCATGCGACAATTCAAAGTCACCTCTACCTACATAGCGCATTTGTTCCACAAACTTAATAATGCCACTAACACTTACAAAAACGGCTAACGTTAAGAAAGTAGTTGAGGTAATAACTCTACCAATATAAACATCAAGAATGCGCATTAAGCGTTGCCTCTTTTGGCTGAATTTTTAAAGCGAGGCAATATAGCTTTAATTTTTCGACCACTACTTCGTTCTTTCATTAACAAAGAGATACCTAAAATTAAAGCGGCGAAATGAATTGGCCATAACCCCACAGAACTAGGTATTGCATGTCTTTCTACGCCTGAACGCATGGCCGTTAACAATAAAAAATAGCCCAGAAATAACATCAGTGCCGGTAGCATTTTGGCAAATTTTCCTTGTCGCGGATTAACAACACTTAACGGCACCGCAATAAAGGTTAAAATAATACAGGTCAAGGGGAAAGCTATGCGCCATTGAATAGTCGCTCTATATTCGGGTACTAACTCTTCGCTGGCTTCAGTAAATAATTGTTTCGTGGTAACCGCACTTAATTTACGCCGTTGGTGTTCAATTTTTTGATCTTGAATTTGAATATAATATTTAGAAAAAGCAACCGATTGAAATTCGCCATTATCAGCATCACTTTGATAACGCGTGCCATCAGAAAGCATTAATCGTTGAGAGCCGTATTCATCTTCAAAAACTTGCCCTTGTTTTGCATATACCAAACTTGAATTGATAATGCTTTCATCGGTGCTGTTTTCATTAGGTAATTGCGCTACAAAAACCTTCTGAAAACTATTGTCTTTTCGGTCTTTATCGTGAATAAATATCACCGCTTTCTTGTTACCGGTTTTCTGAAATCGACCCGCCACTAATGATGACAAGCCTGAATCAGCTGCAAGCTCTTCTTTTACCTGATATTGATACTCAGAAGCCATAGGCGCTAGGTATAAAGTGAATATTCCAGTAAAAATAGCCGTTATTAGGCTTAAAACTAAAGTAACTCTCACAACATACCATTCACTAACGCCACAAGCATGCAGCACAGTCATTTCACTGTCAGCGTATATACGACCATAGGCAAGTAAAATACCTAAAAACAAGCTTAGCGGTAACATCATGCCGGCTAAGTCTGGTACTTTGAGCGCAATAAAAGTCATCATCATTTGACCCGGAATACTCCCTTCAGAAGCATCGCCTAATACACGTACAAATTTTTGACTGATAAAAATAGTCATTAACACAAAAAATACCGCTAATTGTGTTTTGGCCACTTCTTTTAATAAATAACGAAAAATGATCACTAAGAGATCCTATTAACTTTCATAAAATTTTCATGAAACTTTGCATAAATTTTGTATAAAACTGTGTATAAACATTGTTTTTATCTGACATTTGGCCAATTTTTAAGTAAACTTGCCGTTTTCATAAGTAAACTATATAGTTTGTTGATAAACTTAACCAATCAATCTAGCGATAATTATAGCCTTTAGCGCTATATTATTAATAGTCAACCTAGCTATTATTTACTGATTGTAACAAGTTTAACCAGACTTTTTTGTCAAAATTTCAATAGTAAAGGAAATCCCATGGAATTCAGTGTAAAAAGCGGCAGTCCCGAAAAGCAACGTAGCGCCTGTATTGTGGTTGGTGTTTTTGAACCTCGTCGCCTTAGCTCCACGGCTGAGCAACTTGATGAAATTAGTGATGGATACATCAGCAACCTTTTACGAAAAGGTGACTTAGAAGGTAAATCTGGCCAGATGTTATTACTCCATCATGTGCCTAATATTTTAAGTGAACGAGTATTATTAGTTGGTTGCGGAAAAGAGCGTGAACTAGACGAACGTCAATATCGTCAAATTATTAATAAAACGATCAATACATTAAATGAAACAGGATCAATGGAAGCGGTTTGTTTTCTGTCTGAACTTCATGTTAAAGGTCGTGATACTTATTGGAAAGTTCGCCAAGCCATTGAAGCAACGCAAGACGGTTTATACAGTTTTAATAGTTTAAAAACCCGTAAAGAAGAGCCTCGCCGCCCTTTACGGAAAATAGTCTTTAATGTACCAACGCGCCGTGAATTACCTATTGGTGAACGCGCCATAAGTCACGCTTTAGCCATAGCTGAAGGTATTACTACCTGTAAAAATGTGGCGAATATGCCACCCAACATTTGTAACCCTGCCTATTTAGCTGAACAAGCCAAAATATTGGAAACTGACTACGATAAGGTAACCACTACCATCATCAACGAGCAAGAAATGGAAACGCTTGGTATGGGTTCCTATTTAGCCGTAGGTCGTGGCTCAGAGAATGAGTCAATAATGAGCATCATTAAATATGACGGTGTTAATGACGACAGCAAACCGTTAGTGTTAGTGGGTAAAGGCTTAACTTTTGACAGCGGCGGTATTTCATTAAAACCGGGCGCTGGAATGGATGAAATGAAATATGACATGGGCGGTGCTGCAGGTGTTTTAGGTGCTATGCATGCATTAGCAGAGCTCAATTTACCAATTAATGTTATTGGCGTTTTAGCCGGTTGTGAAAACATGCCAAGCAGTAATGCCTATCGTCCGGGTGACATCTTAACCACCATGTCAGGACAAACCGTTGAAGTACTTAATACCGATGCGGAAGGCCGATTAGTGTTATGTGACGCATTAACCTATGTTGAACGTTTTGAACCCGACGCGGTTATTGATGTTGCTACGTTAACAGGCGCATGTGTTGTTGCTTTGGGTAAACATGCAACCGGATTATTAAGTACGCATAACCCATTAGCTCACGAGCTATTAAATGCTTCGGAGCAAAGTGGTGACAGAGCTTGGCGTTTGCCTTTATGGGATGATTATCAAGAACAACTTGAAAGCCCCTTTGCTGATTTCACCAATTTAGGTGGTAAAGATGGCGGCACAATTACGGCGGCATGTTTCTTATCACGTTTCACTAAAAAATATCACTGGGCACATTTAGATGTTGCCGGTACGGCATGGCGCAGCGGTGGTAAAAATAAAGGTTCAACGGGTCGCCCTGTTAGTATGTTAACGCAATTTATGCTGAATCGCTCAGGTCAAGAACAAGGCGAATAATTGTAAAGGCGAATAGAATAATTGTAGAGGCGAATTTATTCGCCTTAGCTTTAGCGAATACAAAACAAGAAACAAAAAATAAATGCAAACTCAAGTAATGTTTTACCTTCTCAATGATGAAAAGGTCAACGATGAAAATAAAAGCGCTGATGTTGATGTTAAAGACACTCGCTCTGCGCTTTATCATGCTTGTTTGCAAGCCAGTTATTTTTATCGTCAAAATCAGCGAGTATTTATTTATACTCAAGATCAACAACATGCTGAGCAAGTAGATGAAATGTTATGGGCGTTCGACAGCGATAGCTTTGTACCTCATAACCTTGCCGGTGAAGGTCAAAAACAAGGGGCTGGGGTAGAGATTAGCCACCAACACCCTAAGGGTCGTAGACCTGTACTGATTAACTTAACCGATACCGTGCCTGCATTTGCTAACCAATTTAATTATATGGTTGATTTTGTGCCGAGTAACGAAATTCAAAAACAACAAGCGCGAATACGCTTTAAAACCTGCAAACAGTGGGGATTTAAAGTCGATAATCAAGCAGTGGCAGAGCCACAATAATGTAGACGCAGCTTGGCTTGCAGTACATATGTAATTTATTAGAGAATGTAGGTCGTAGCTTGCTGCGACAATTGTCAGGCTTAGCTACACTCATGCCACCCTACAATTAACAACTTAACACTATTTTTACTGGAAACATGATGGAAAAAACTTTTAACCCTACCGACATTGAACAATCTCTTTACCAAAGTTGGGAAGAACAAGGTTACTTTAGCCCTACTGGTGAAGGCGACAGCTACAGCATCGCTATTCCGCCCCCTAATGTCACTGGTAGCTTACATATGGGTCATGCTTTTCAGCAAACAATTATGGACACATTAATTCGCTACCAACGTATGCAAGGTAAAAACACCTTATGGCAAACAGGCTGCGACCATGCGGGCATTGCCACACAAATGGTAGTTGAACGTAAAATAGCTGCCGAAGAAGACAAAACGCGTCACGATTATGGACGTGAAGCTTTTGTTGACAAAATTTGGCAATGGAAAGAAGAATCAGGCGGCACAATCAGTGAACAAATGCGCCGTTTAGGCAACTCCATTGACTGGACACGCGAACGTTTTACCATGGACGAAGGCATGTCTGAAGCAGTACAAGAAGTATTTGTGCGTTTATTTGAAGACGATTTAATTTATCGTGGCAAGCGCCTAGTTAACTGGGATCCAAAATTTCATACCGCAATTTCTGATTTAGAAGTAGAAAACAAAGATAAAAAAGGCCATATGTGGCATCTACGCTACCCGCTTGCCGATGGCGCTAAAACAGCCGAAGGTCATAATTATTTAGTGGTTGCTACTACCCGACCTGAAACCATGTTGGGCGATACGGGTGTCGCGGTAAACCCTGAAGATCCTCGTTACAAAGATTTAATTGGTAAACATGTTTTATTGCCATTGGTTAATCGTTTAATTCCTATTGTTGGCGATGACCATGCAGATATGGAAAAAGGCACAGGTTGTGTAAAAATCACCCCTGCTCATGATTTTAATGATAATGAAGTGGGTAAACGTCACAATTTACCGCAAATTAATATTTTAGATAAAAATGCCGCGGTGTTAACACAAGCAGATGTTTACGATACTAAAGGTGAACTTTGCGATGCATACAGCACAGAGTTACCGAGTGAATTTGCCGGTTTAGACCGCTTTGTTGCGCGTAAAGCCATTGTCGCTAAATTTGATGAATTAGGTTTATTGGTTGAAGTAAAAGATCACGATTTAGTTGCCCCTTATGGTGATAGATCTGGCGTGATCATTGAACCATTACTCACTGATCAATGGTACGTGCGTGTAGAAAAATTAGCTGGTCCGGCGGTTGATGCGGTAAAAGACGGGCAAATTGAGTTTGTGCCGAAACAATATGAAAACTTATACTTTTCTTGGATGCGTGACATTCAAGACTGGTGTATTTCTCGTCAACTTTGGTGGGGACATAGAATTCCAGCTTGGTATGACAACAATGGTAAAGTTTATGTTGGTCGCACGATAGAAGAAGTTCGCGCTAAGTATAGCCTTACTGAGCATATAACGCTTAAACAAGACAACGATGTACTCGACACTTGGTTCTCTTCAGCATTATGGACTTTCTCAACTTTAGGTTGGCCAAATCAAACTGACGATTTAAAAACCTTTCATCCTACCGATGTTTTAGTCACCGGTTTTGATATTATTTTCTTCTGGGTTGCCCGTATGATCATGATGACCATGCACTTTAACAAAGATGAAAATGGCAAAGCACAAATACCGTTTAAAAAGATTTATATGACCGGCTTAATTCGCGATGAAAATGGCGATAAAATGAGTAAATCTAAAGGCAATGTTATCGATCCATTAGACATGATTGACGGCATTGAACTAGACGATTTATTAAAAAAACGTACCGGTAATATGATGCAGCCAAAGCTTGCCAAGAAAATTGAAAAGCTGACAAAAAAAGAATTTCCTAATGGTATTGAAGCGCACGGTACCGACGCACTTCGTTTCACCTTAACCTCAGTGGCAACAACAGGTAGAGACATTAGTTGGGACATGAAACGCCTTGAAGGTTATCGTAATTTTACCAATAAATTATGGAATGCTAGCCGTTATGTCTTAATGAACACTGAAGAGTTTGACTGTGGTGACAATGGCGGTGACATGACACTTTCATTAGCTGATCGTTGGATCATAGGGCAATTTGAACAAACCGTTAAAACCGTTCATGAAGCTTTTGACTCATTCCGTTTTGATTTAGCCTCTCAAGCTTTATACGAATTTACTTGGAACCAATTTTGTGACTGGTATTTAGAATTAACCAAACCAGTATTATTTCCTAAAGATCCAACACAGAGCAATGAAGCACAACAACGCGCGACTCGACATACTTTAGTCAATATTTTAGAAGCCTTATTACGACTGATGCACCCTATCATGCCATTTATTACAGAAACGATTTGGCAACGAGTACAGCCGTTAAGTGTTTATAAAATAGAAAGTGGTAAAACTGATACGTCTATTATGGTGCAATCATTCCCACAATTTAATAGCGAGAAATACGACCAACAAGCTATTGATGATGTAGAGTGGGTAAAACAATTTATTGTTGCCATTCGTAATATTCGAGGTGAAATGGATATATCACCAAGCAAGCCATTACCCGTATTGCTCAAAAATGTCAGTGACAATGATCAACGCCGCTTAGCCGAAAATGAACAATTTTTAAGTGCGCTAGCTAAACTTGAGAGCATTGAAATTTTGAAAGATGATGATCAAGGTCCTGCCTGTGCTTCAGCCGTTGTCGGTGATTTATCAATATTGATCCCAATGGCAGGCTTAATTGATAAAGATGCTGAAATTGCCCGTTTGAATAAGTCGATTGAAAAACTAGAAAAAGACACCGCTAGAACGCGTGGAAAATTGAGTAATGAAAACTTTGTCAGCAAAGCCCCTGCCGCTGTCATTGACAAAGAAAAAGCCAAATTAGCCGATGCAGAATCAGCTTTGGCGAAAATACTTGAACAAAAAGCACAAATAGCTGCACTGTAAAAAAACAAGGTTCGAATTTATAGTTACGAATTAATAGTTGCGAGTTAATAGTTACGAAGACACTAGCCGATAAAGCCGTGTTTTCATAACTATTAACTCGTATACTCAGATCTTAAACTGTATTTTCGCTACTCGCATATTCACTACCTTCACCTTTCATAACCAAACTTTTTATTTATTTCAAATAATTATTGAACTATTCTGATTTTTTATAAAGCATATTAAAAACAACTGTGTTAGACTACTTTCGCGTTGAGTTTTTGCGTTGCGGATGAAGGTTTATACTGACTTTTGTTGTAGGTTTATCAAGTATTAATGTACTTGTGTATTCTTAACAAACGGATTTAGACAATGCAGACGTTTGTTTGTTACAGAAATATAGTTTGTTACGAATATAGTTTGTGTCCTTCCTCTTCCTGTACTTCTTATGGTAGAGGGCATTTACTCGGTGAAAACAGCCATTTTGGCTACATTTATAATTTATGACTACGGGAAAATGTTAGTATGTCTGATTCAGTTACTGGTAAAGTTAAATTTTTCAACGAAACTAAAGGTTTCGGTTTTATTGAGCAAGAAAATGGTCCTGACGTGTTTGTTCACTTCAGCGCAATCTCAGGAGACGGTTTCCGTACTCTTACTGACGGTCAAGCAGTTACGTTCAGTGTAAAACAAGGTCAAAAAGGCCCTGAAGCTGAGAATGTTATTGCTCTTTAAGTAATAATTATTTCAAACTTATTTATTTGGTAATAGCCGAATAGATAAGAAAAAAGCGAAGTGATAGTGTTAAGCTAGTACTTCGCTTTTTTATTGCTTGATTTTTATTATCTAAGCTTTATTACCTAAATTTTATCACCTAAATTTTCTTTATACTCTTCCGCGTTAACTACTGAGCTAATTCGCCATAAATAAAACAAGGCAGGTAATACCAATAAGGTCAGAATAACCGCACTGATCATACCGCCAACCATAGGTGCTGCAATACGACTCATCACTTCAGAGCCGGTGCCGGTGCCATATAAAATGGGTAGTAACCCAACCACAATTGCCGCTGCTGTCATCATCACCGGTCTAACGCGTTTGCCAGCCCCCTGTAATACTGCGCTATAAACTGACTCGTTAGTGATAAACCTATTTTTTTGTTGATGTTCATCAACCATACCTTGATAAGCTTGATTGAGGTAGACGAGCATAATCACACCAATTTCTACAGCAACACCCGCAAGCGCAATAAAGCCAACGCCTACCGCCACCGAAAAATTATAACCCTCAAGGTACATTAACCAAATACTGCCCACCATAGCCAAGGGTAATGTGCCCATAATCATTAAAACTTCAACAATATTTCTAAAGTTTAAATACAATAAAATAACAATAATCGCTAAGGTTAATGGTACAACATAGGTCAACTTTTCTTTCGCTCGTTGCATATACTCATACTGCCCTGCCCAAGCAATAGAGTAACCGGCCGGTAAATCTAATTTCTCACGTAACACTTGTTGCGCCATGTCAACATAACGACCCACATCAACATCACTGTTAATATCTATAAACGACCAACCATTTAAACGAGCGTTTTCAGATTTAATTCCCGGCGGTCCATCTTCAATAAAAATATCAGCCACATCACCCAAGGAAATACGCTGGCCATTGGGTGTTACGATCGGCAATAAAGATAACTGCTCAGGTGAATTACGGTAATCTTGGGGATAGCGTAAATTAATAGGGTATCGCTCTAAACCTTCTACCGTTTTGGTAACATTCATACCGCCAATCGCAGTAGCAACCACCTGTTGAATATCAGCAATATTCAACCCGTAGCGAGCTGACTTTTCTCGTCGGATATCCACTTTAATATAACGCCCACCAGCAACCCGCTCAGAATATACTGACGCAGTACCAGAAACATCGTTAAGTATCGCTTCAATTTGTTGACCAATTTTCTGAATTTCAGTCAAATTTGGCCCTGATATTTTAATGCCAACGGGTGTTTTTATACCTGTCGCTAACATATCTATACGCGTTTTAATCGGCATAACCCATGCGTTAGTAACACCGGGTAATTTTACTAGCGCATCAAGTTCTTGCTTCAAACTTTCAGTGGTAACACCTGCCCGCCATTGCTCTCTAGGCTTAAGTTGAATAAAGCTTTCAATCATGGTTAATGGCGCTGGATCAGTTGCCGTTTCAGCGCGCCCTACTTTACCAAACACCGATTTCACCTCTGGAACCGTGTATATAAGCTTATCAGTTTGTTGTAATAGTTGCCTTGCTTGACCAATAGAAATTCCCGGATAAGTGGTTGGCATATACATTAAATCGCCTTCATCAAGCGGAGGAATAAATTCACTCCCTATTTTATTTACCGGATAAAAGCCGACACCTACCATCATCAAAGCAGCTATTAAGGTGCTTTTAGGATAATGCAATACCGTTTTTAACACCGGTAAATACACGGCACTCAGTAACCTATTCACCGGATTTTTATGTTCCGCTAATACTTTACCGCGAATAAAATAGCCCATTAATACCGGCACTAAAGTAATAGCCAATGCCGCAGAAGCTGCCATAGCGTAGGTTTTTGTAAAAGCGAGCGGAGAAAACATCCGCCCTTCTTGCGCTTCTAACGTAAAGACCGGCACAAAGCTTACCGTTATAATAAGTAAGCTAAAAAATAATGCAGGACCTACTTCTACCGCCGAATCAACAACAATTTTCCAGCGCTCTTCTCCAGTAAAAATAGCATTTTTTCTGCCCTGTTTGTCAGCAAGAACTTCCATGTGTTTATGCATATTTTCAATCATGACAATAGCACCATCAATCATAGCGCCAATCGCAATAGCAATACCGCCAAGCGACATAATATTAGCGTTCAAACCTTGAAAATGCATAATAATAAAGGCGGTTAAAATACCGACTGGCAAACTAATAATAGCAACTAAAGAAGAACGAACATGAAACAAAAATATGATACAAACTAAAGCAACAACGCCAAACTCTTCTAATAGCTTGAAACTTAAATTATCTACTGCACGCTCAATTAATGCCGAACGATCATAAACAGTGATCACTTCAACGCCTGCAGGTAAACCTTGTTTTAATTGTTCTAGCTTTTCTTTTACCTTAACAATAACTTGTTGTGCATTTTCACCAAAGCGCATAACAACAATACCGCCAACAGTTTCACCTTCACCATTTAATTCGGCAATGCCTCGGCGCATTTGTGGGCCAATAACAATATCTGCAACATCTTTTAATAATAACGGTGTGCCTTTTTTATTAACACCTAAAGGGATGTTTTCTAAATCTTGCACACCTTTAATATAGCCAGTTACACGCACCATATATTCAGCTTCAGCCATTTCAATAACTGACGCACCAACTTCTTGGTTGCCGCTTTTAATAGCCCGTTGGATCATTGACAAGGGAACACCAAAAGCGCGTAATTTATCAGGATTTATTTGCACCTGATACTGTTTCACCATACCGCCAACGGCACTAACTTCTGACACACCAGCAACCGTTTGCAGTTCATATTTTAAAAACCAATCTTGAATACTGCGCAATTGGCTAATATCGTGCTGACCGGTTTTATCGACTAGCGCATAAATATAGACCCAGCCAACGCCGGTAGCATCAGGGCCCAATTGTGGTTTCGCCGTGCTTGGTAAATTAGGCGCAACTTGGCTTAAATATTCTAAAACGCGCGACCGCGCCCAATAAAGATCAGTATCTTCATCAAAAATCACATAAACATAAGAGTCACCAAAAAAAGAGAATCCTCGTACTGTTGTTGCTCCAGGTACTGATAACATTGCTGTTGTTAACGGATAAGTTACTTGGTCTTCAACCACCTGCGGTGCTTGCCCTGGGTAACTTGTTTTGATAATAACTTGTACGTCTGACAAATCAGGTAAAGCATCAACCGGCGTGTTTTTAACAGAATACAAGCCAACGCCCACAAGAATAAACGTGGCGAATAACACAAAAAATCGATTAGTGACAGACCATCGAATAATTGCAGCGATCATACTATTACTCCTGCTCAGCTGTTTTTGCATGATTTACCGCGCTATTTTCTAATAGCGAAAATTGCGTAATAACAAAGTCATCACCCCTAACTTCAAAGGTAAATTCAATTTCAACACCCTTGACTAATGCAGCGCGGGCTAATGTTGAAATGTCTAACACTTTATCCACTAAAAAATCTAGTGTCGCAGCTGGTCGTTGCCATTTTTCAATGGCATCGCGCGATATATTCACCATACGATGCTTTGTCATTATTGAATTTATAACACCTGTTGTTGTGGCTGAAACAACGTCAACTTCCTCGCTCATATTCATACTCATGCTTTCGTTAACATCATGATTCATCCGCTTAAAATCAGAAGACTTGCTAGACTCTGAATCTAATAAAAATTGTGCCGAGCTCACCACTTTTTCACCTACCGCTAAACCCGTTAACACTTCAACAGAATCATAATCAAAACGGCCAACAGTAATGGCTATTGATTTAAAATTACCATCGCCTAACGCTAAAACCACACGGTCTTGATTACCCGTTCGAATTAATGCTTCTTTAGGAATTAATAACGCTGATTCAGTATCACTGGTATGAATAACAACTTGTGCAAACATATTAGGCTTGAACTCACCCGATTGATTATCAAAGCGCAAACGTACTTTTACCGTACGTGTTTTCGCATCTAAGGTGGGATAAACATAATCAACCTTGCCACTAAATTGCTTACCGGGTAAATAATCTAACGTCATAGTCACAAGCGTACCAACATGTACTTGCGCTGCTTGACGTTCAAAAACTTCTGCCTCAACCCAAACTTGTGACAAATCACCAATAGACATTAACGTTGCCCCCGGTTTAACAAAAAAACCTTCGCGTATTTTTAGATTTTCTACTACACCATTTTGCGGTGCATAAAAGGTAATGCTTTGTTGAACTTTTCGTGATTTTTTCAGTTGTTTAATCGCTGAAAGTGGCAATTGCAAGGCAACTAAACGGTTTTCTGCCGCATGAATTAAACGTTTATTATTACGCGCTAAAGCTAATAATAACTCTTCTTGAGCATTCACTAATTGTGGTGAGTAAAGATCATAAAGTGGTTGATCTTTTTTCACTACAGAGCCAACAGTTTTCACGTATAATTTTTCAATCCAACCGTCAACTCTCGGATGAATATGCACCAAAAGATCTTCATCGTAAGCCACATAACCAACCGTATTAATTTGATTATGCAACGGTTTATTTTCAACAAATACCGTACGAACACCTAAATTATTAATAACGTTTGGCGAAATACGAATGGTGCCTGGTCCTTCACCTACGCCGCTACCACCATTTTCATATACGGGTATTAAATCCATACCCATCGGAGATTTTCCGGGTTTATCTCGCTTATAGTTAGCATCCATCGGTGCTACCCAATATAACGGCTGCTTTTCTGCTACTTGCTTATTTTTAGTAGATGCAGATGGCTCATTAAGGAAAAACAAATAAATAATGAAGCTACTTACCACGCCTAAAATTAATCCTATCAGTAAAAATTTGTTGCTTGTTTTCATTTGAAATTTCCTACTTTATTGGCAATATTGATAACGTGCTCACTCGCAAAAAGATAATTGAGTTCTAAAATTATTTTTTGCTGCTTAACATTAATCGCTAAGTTGTCAATTTCAGCATTCAACTGTGCAATTCTCGCCCTTACCACTTCAGCAAAATCACCGTCATCATTGGTATAAGCCGTAAGAGAAGCCTGTGCTTGATCATGAATTTGCGGCAACAACTTTTCTTGATATAAAGCTTGTCGTTCATTAACACGTAGCAATCGTCCTTTAGCACTGACAAAAGCAGAAATTAATTGTCGTAACAATAATTGTTTTTCCGTTTTAATAGCTTCGGTTTGTGAAATCGCCGATTTAACTTCATTGTCTTGACGATTTTCAGTAAATAATGGCATATCAAAAACAACGCCTACCGAGAAAAAATCTGCTCTACTATTATCCATGGCATCATCACCACGGTAGCCATAACTGGCATTAACACCCCATTGTGGCTGATATTTTTGTTTTGCTAAATTAATGCCGGTTTTAGTCACTGCTATTTTTTTATCCATCACTTTAACTGACGGATGTTGAGCAAACATATTGGCTAACGACTCTATATTCAACGTTCTTTTACCATAAATAACGTTTCGATTAAGTAAATCAAGTTGCGGTAAATCGGCTGCTAACGAGATAACATTTTCTGTTATGGTTTTATTTTGCTGAAAATCATTTAGCCATTGCACCAAGCCCCCTTGATAACGATTTTGTTGCTGTTGTAATTGATTTAATTTATCTTCTAAACGCGTTAATTCTAATTGTGAACGTACAATATCTTGCTGACGAGTTTTACCAAAGCCACTGCCATAACTTGCCTCAACAAGCTGTGATAACTGTTCAAACAAACTACTGTTTTTTTCAATTAGGGCGATGCTTTGTTGTACTTGATACAAATCTAGCCATAAATTTCCAACCGTAACAGCAACTTTTGCGTGTCGGTCTAACCGCTGTAATGGTTGTTGTTGAGACTTAAGCTGTAGCTGTTTATTTTTAATCGCTAAGCTATCACCACGGGCAAACATTTGTGACACACCCACTTTAAATTGCGTCATACCTTCTTGAGTGAAATCAAAACCATCCGTTGGTAAATTAGCAAAGCCAAGAGATACTCGCGGATCAGGCAAGGTATTAGCCACTGCACTTAATGAGGTTAGTGATTGCTGCTTATGAAAACTTCCCGTTAACCACGGATCATTCTTTTGCGCTACTTTAATCGCTTTAGAAAAGGTTAATGCCTTGCTTGTTATGCCACTAGCATTACTGCTAGTAGTTAAAACGATAGCAAGCACTAATGAACCAACAAAAAAATTTGTTGAATTTATTTTTTTCATACTTCTTTTCTCCATCTTGGATGGTTGTTTGAACGTATCTAAATAATTATTTAATCACAATAATTATTGATTAATAAAATGTTGAATTTTGGACGTAACTATCCTGCTTTACGCTAGAATGGGAGGTCGATATAAAGAAGAGCTTAGTTGAGGTTTAATCAATTGGGGCAATTGATTAATTTTTTCTGAAGTTTTGACTAACACACTCACAATATTTAACGACGCGAGTGATGTTACTACAGGTGTATTAAAACAGCCGCTTTTAGGGCATTGACATTGTTGCTGACAACAATCATCTTTATCACTGTTATTATTAACGGCACTGTTATTATTAACGGCACTGTTAGCAAGCATCATAGCAGCATGGTTAATATTGCTATGAACCATCATTTTCATAGTTTGCATTTGTTCGGTATTTTGCTCAGTATTCAGTTCCACATTGACATGATTCATACCATTAACACAAGGCAATGTTGTAGCTGCCAATGCTTGACCAATAAAGGCTAGTAGCATCAACATAACGGTAAAAACATTGTGTTTAATTACTTTCATAAAATTAAAAATCAGTAAATATTTAATAAAAATCTAAGGAAAATGCGTTAACACTCCACACAGATTAATATGAATGGATAAAAAAATCTAGAGCGGTCTCATAAAAGAGACCGCCACTGAGCAAAATTATTACAATTAACTGAAAATAATCGATTACAACGATTATTCAGATATATATTCAACCACTTCTAAACCAAAACCAGACAGTGAATGATATTTAGTTTGTGAGCTAAGTAAACGCATTTTACTTACGCCTAGATTTGATAATATTTGCGAGCCAACACCAACATTACGCGAACCAACATGACGTTTAACTTCTTTTACTGTTTCGCCAACATCAATTTTAGCGTATTTTTCAACAAGGCTAATAAGTTCGAATGGTGATTCGTGCTTACCTAATAAAACTAAAACACCACCTTCTTTACTAATTTTTTCTAATGCACTCGCCATTGGCCATTTAGCAACTCTTTCTCGTTCACTGAACAATAAATCTCTGAACGTATTTTCTAAATGAACACGTACTAACGTAGGTTCTTCCGCCTTTATCTCGCCTTTTGTTAAGGCAAAATGCGCTTGACCATCAATAGTATCTTTAAATACGGTTAAATCAAACTCACCAAAAGCTGTGGGTAGTTTACATTGAGAAATTCGCTCAATGGTAGTTTCATTGCTATTTCTAAATTCAATTAAATCGGCAACTGTGCCCACTTTAATACCATGTTTTTGTGCGATAATTTCTAAATCTGGACGACGTGCCATGCTGCCATCTTCATTTAAAATTTCAACAATAACCGCCGCAGGTTCAAGCCCAGCTAAGCGAGCTAAATCAACACTCGCTTCAGTATGACCCGCACGATTTAGTACTCCACCCGCTTTAGCGATTAAGGGGAAAATATGTCCCGGTTGAACAATATTAAGGTGCGTAGCCTCTTTGTCAACCGCTGCTAATATCGTTTTGGCTCTATCTGCAGCTGAAATACCGGTAGTAACACCTGTTGCAGCTTCAATTGATACGGTAAAATTAGTACTAAACTGTGCATCATTTTTTTCAACCATTAATGGCAGTTTTAATTTTTCACATCGTTCCACCGTCATCGGTAAACAAATTAAGCCTCTGCCATGAGTCGCCATAAAATTTATTGCCTCTGGCGTTACTTTTTCAGCCGCCATGATGAAGTCACCTTCATTTTCTCGGTCTTCATCGTCCATTAAAATAACCATTTTACCTAAGGCAATATCATCTATTATTTCTTGTGGAGTATTTAAATTCATCATCATCTCTTTGATTTTAGATTAATAGCAATTGTTCAAATTTAACTTTTACGGTAATTATTTTATAAAACCGGCTTTTTGTAACATGGTTTCATTAACACCTGAGTTCACTGGTGTTGTCGGTTCATCTTTCATTAATAAACGCTCTAAATAACGCGCAATAAGATCGACTTCAATATTGACTTTAGTACCGACTTGGTAATAAGAAAAAATAGTTTCTTTGACGGTATGCGGCACAATCGTTAAACGAAACTTACCGTCTGACAAACTGTTAACCGTTAAACTTGTACCATCAATGGTCACAGAGCCTTTTGTCGCTATATAATGCGCTAGCTCATTTGGCATACTCAGCCAGTATTCAATACTATTGCCGTTATTCGTGATAGAGACAACCTCTGAAACACCATCAACATGACCTGAAACCATATGACCACCAAAGCGTGTGCTCGCTAACATGGCTTTTTCTAAATTAACTTTGCCGCCAACTTGGTAGTGAGCAAAACCGGTACGCTTTAGTGTTTCATTCGAAACATCGGCACTAAAACTACCACTATTGGTATTACTAGTAGATGAGCTTAAATCAACTACCGTTAAGCAAATACCATTTGTGGCGATAGAGTCACCTAATTTAACATCGCTCATATCAAGGTTATTAGTGGTAATCACTAAACGCGCACCTTGAGCATTAATGTTAATCGCTTTTATTGTACCAATAGCTTCAATTATTCCGGTAAACATAATTTTCTCTTTTCTTGTTTTTTATTTCAAAGTTCATCGTTGAAAGTTCATATTTCAAGGTAAAGACTAATTTACTGAGACTTAGCCATTTAACACAAGCTTAGCTGTAATTTTTATATCACAACCAACTAACCGAACATCATTAATCATTAATTTTTTTGCTGATGACAATGTTTTAATACTAGGCATTTCCAGTAAATTTTTACCATCACCACCCATTAATTTAGGGGCTTGATAAAGAATTAATTCATCGACTAAATTTTGCTCAATAAAAGCGCCAGCCAAATTCGCGCCCGACTCAAGTAAAACGTCATTAACGCCACGCTTTGCTAAAAACTGTAACACCGCCATTAAATCTATTTTACATTCATTGTTAGCACTTTTAACCACAGGCAATGGTACTTGTTCAACAAAATGGGGCCATTGAGACAAATTTTCAAGCGTTTTTGTTTTATTTACTTCCTTTGCTAGCAAAGCATTAATAATAATTATAGGCGAACTGTAATTAAATATTGCCATCTCGGGAGTTAAGCGATTTCTGCTGTCAATAATTACCCGTATAGGTTGACGAAGATCAGCTTGTTGATACTGTTTTTTTAAATCACCAAGTTCAGACCAACGCACCGTCATTTTGGCATTATCGATGATCACAGAATCAGCACCGGTAATAATAGCGCAACTTTGAGCGCGTAACCGTTGGACATCTTGGCGAGCTTTTGATGAAGTGATCCACTGACTTTCACCATTTTCCATGGCTGTTTTGCCATCGATGCTTGCGGCTAACTTGCAACGCACATAAGGTAAATTTGTCGTTCTATTTTTAATAAAACCGACGTTGAGTGTTCTTGCTTCATTTTCTAATAACCCTGATTGGGTGTTAATACCAGCTTGTTCAAGTAATGCTAAACCTCGCCCTGATACACGTTCATCAGGATCAACCATTGCCGCAATAACACGTTTAATGCCAGCATCAATCAAAGCTTGAGCACAAGGCGGTGTGCGTCCAAAGTGGCTGCATGGCTCTAAAGTCACGTAAGCTGTTGCGCCTTTAATGAGTGCTGAGTTTTCTTTGTTGGCCATAAGCAATGCGTTCACTTCAGCATGTGCACAACCTACTTTTTGATGAAAACCTTCACCAATAATTTTACCTTCGCCTTCGGCATAACTTACTAACACACAGCCAACTCTAGGGTTAGGCGATGTAGTAAAGTGCCCTTTTTTAGCCAGAGAAATAGCACGAGCCATATAGTGGTGATCTAACTGACTAAAATTTTTAGAAATTTCAGACACTTACTTACTTACCTTTTTTTCACGACCTAAACGCATAATTTCATCGGCAAATTCACTGATATCTTCAAAAGAAAGATAAACAGAAGCAAAACGTAAATAAGCCACTTTATCTAATTCTTTAAGCTGCGACATAATCACATTGCCTAACATTTCGCTGCTTATTTCACGCTCACCAGTTGCGCGTAATTCTGATTTTAGTTTATTAATTGATAATTCAACTTGCTCAGTACTTACCGGACGTTTTTCCAGTGCACGCATCAAACCACTGCGCATTTTATCTTCATTAAAGGGCTCACGCGTGCCATCACGCTTAATGATGCGTGGCATCACTAACTCTGCACTTTCAAAGGTAGTATAACGTTCGTTGCACGCCAAACATTGACGTCGGCGCCTTACTTGATGACCATCAGAAACTAAACGAGAGTCAATCACTTTAGTATCAAGTGCTGAGCAAAAAGGACAATACATTTATTTACCTCTTACGGTGGTCGGTACTTGCCTCAACAAAAAAGCATGTAATGGCGAGTAAGATCTTTATCGAGTCTTTCCTAGATTCCAAAAGCTTATACTTTATAAAAGCCTAGTTTATTAAAAGCTTAGAGCCTATGCGGACACCAATTATTATGACCAAAAAAAATGGTCGCTTAATGCGACCATTTTAATATAAATTAACCGTAATTTGTAAATTAGTTTTAGCTATTCAACATTCTACTGATCATTCCTTATCTTTAAGCGGTAGCTTCAATTCAAAAGCAAATACACCGAACTGACGCTAATCAATAAGTACTTTTACCGCTAAATTGAGGTTTACCGCAACAAGGTAACTGACTATTTTTGATAAACAGGAAAGCGAGCACATAGCGCTTTCACTTGCTCTTGAACACGAGCGATAACATAGTCGTTGTTAATGTCATCTAAAATATCACAAATCCAAGCCGTTAAGTTGTTCGTTTCTTCAACACCAAAACCACGACGAGTGATCGCTGGCGTGCCTAAACGTAGACCTGAAGTAACAAACGGAGAACGCGGATCATTAGGTACTGAGTTTTTATTAACGGTGATATGTGCTTTACCTAAAGCGGCATCAGCGTCTTTGCCAGTAATGTCTTTATCAATTAAATCAAGTAATAACAAATGGTTTTCAGTGCTATTTGAAACGACTTTATAACCACGTTCTTGAAGTACCGCAACCATTGCTTTCGCGTTGTCTAATACCTTTTGTTGATATTCTTTAAATTCTGGCGCTAAGGCTTCTTTAAAGGCTACCGCTTTCGCTGCAATAATATGCATTAATGGGCCACCTTGGCCACCAGGGAAAACAGCACTGTTTAATTTTTTGTATATCGCTTCATCATTACAAGCTGAAACAATTAAACCACCACGAGGGCCAGCTAATGTTTTATGCGTTGTTGTTGCCACAACATGGGCGTGTGGAACCGGATTTGGATACAAACCTGCCGCAATAAGACCGGCAACATGAGCCATATCAACAAAAAAGTATGCGCCAACGCTATCGGCGATTTTACGCATACGTGCCCAATCAACAATGCCGGAAAAAGCAGAAAAACCGCCAATAATCATTTCTGGTTTATGCTCTTGTGCTAAACGCTCAAGTTCTTCATAGTCAATATCGCCAGTTTCAGGGTGAAGACCATATTGAAATGCTTCATAAGATTTACCTGAAAAGTTAACATGTGAGCCATGCGTTAAATGACCGCCATGCGCTAAACTCATGCCTAACACTTTTCCACCGGGTGTAACTAAAGCTTGAAAAACAGCGGCATTGGCTTGAGAGCCAGCATGTGGTTGCACGTTAGCGTAAGTTGCTCCAAATAATTCTTTAGCACGATCAATCGCTAATTGTTCAGCAATATCAACATATTCACAACCACCGTAGTAACGTTTACCCGGATAACCTTCGGCATACTTGTTTGTTAATTGTGAACCTTGTGCTTCTAATACACGCGGGCTACAGTAGTTTTCAGAAGCAATAAGTTCAATATGCTCTTCTTGACGCACAACTTCTTTGCTCATTGCTTGATAAAGTTCAGCATCAAAGTCGGCAATATTCATATCACGAGTAAACATGGTTTTTCCTCTAAAAGTTCAGCCTAAGGCCGCAAGGTATGGTTGTAATTCCAATTAAAATAAATTTTCACAAAAATAATGCCGCGTATTCTGCCTGAATCAAGCCAAAATGTACATGTTAAAACGGTTAAGTTTTAGTTCATTTTGGCTTGTCTTATGCTTTAGACTATACCCTAAGATATGCTTGAAAATTAACTTAACGCTAAAACCACTTTTTCAGATTTTAATTTTGTTGCCATAATCATGACCAACACAGCGGTTATGGCAATAGTAATTAAGCCGGTAAAACCGAGTAATGACCAACTCACCGGTAAACCTTTAAAAAGATCTTCCATAATTAATGACTGCCCTGAAATAGGTAACCAATCAAGCCATTTTGGCTTATCATCAACAAACATCAAAACAACAGGCACCATAGCCGGTAGCATAATAATCATAGAAACCATCGACTGGGCTTCTTTAAAATTTTTCGATTGAAAAGCAACAAACAGCTGTAAAGCCGAGGCAAAAAAGCAAATAGGCAGTAGCAATAACAATAATGCGGTAATGGTGAATACATCTAGACTAAAACTTGCGCCAATTTTAGTAAGGTCGATAAAGCTCACTGAAAATGAAGTTAAACTTAACGTTAACACCACACCAATACAGGCGATAAAACTAGCACAGCAGAGTTTTGCGAGTACAATTTTTACCGTACTCACCGGTTGGCATAATAACATTTCTAAAACATTTCGCTCACGCTCGCCAGCACTGGCATCAATCGCAACAGGAAGACCCGACATAAACGCCGCCATTAATAAATAGAGCCCAAGCATCAAACTGATGATCATAGCGTTTGAGTTAGGTAATGAGGTATCCTGCTCTATTATTTTTATCGGCTGTAATAAACGCACATCAATACCACGCACCAACAAACGCTTATAGCCAATAGCTCGCGCATGATTATTAACCGTATTTTTAATGCGGCGCATAGGTGACATATTAGCTTTTTCGCTGTAATCAGCACTCAAATAAAGCTCAATTGTTTTCCCTGCTAGCATATCTTCATTAAAGGTTTCGGGAATGGTCAACTTAATGTTTCGCTCGTCCCAGATCACTTTTTTGTTATCAGGCACATCACTAAACAATAAAACACTTTCATCAGCAAGTGCTTTAATTAATTTAGGCGCATATTGCGCGCCTGTAATTTTAATATACAGTGATGGCGTTCCTACCGCTTCTTTAATCATCACTTTTGACATTGCAAAAATCATCACTGGCGCCATAACGGCCATCATCATAGCCATCATCATCGCACGTTTATCTCGAAACGCTTCTTTAAGCTCTTTCGTTAATAGGGCTTTAAATTGAATCATGCCGCAACTCCTTCATCTGAGCCTATAATTTTAACAAAGGCTTCTTCTAACTGCGTTTCCCCTGCAAGTTCACATAGCTCTGCTGGCGTACCTTCTGCTGCAAGTTTGCCATTAGCGACAATAATAACGCGATCACATAACGCGGCGACTTCTTGCATGACATGTGACGAAAACAAAATACAGTGTCCTTTTTCTTTAAATCGAGCAAGATAGTTACGCAACACTCGCGTACTCATCACATCAAGCCCGCGAGTTGGTTCATCAAGTACAAAGTTTTTCGGTTGATGAACTAAAGCTTGCGCCAATGTAACTTTCATTCGTTGGCCTTGCGAAAACCCTAATGTTTTTCGGTGAGCGAGCTCGGTCATTTCTAAATCATTAATCACCGTTGTTATGGCTTTATGTTTAGCTTCACCTTGTAAACCATGAATACTGGCAAAGTATTCTATTTGCTCATAGGCAGTTAATCGTTCATAAAGACCAAATTTATCGGGAAATATACCTAACCGAGCTCTCGCTTGCAGGGGATTATCATTTACGTTAATTCCATCAATAGTGGCAAAACCATCATCTGCATTAAGTAAACCATAAAGAGTCCGTAAACAAGTGGTTTTACCGGCGCCATTAGGCCCTAAAATACCCGTGATTTCGCCATCGTTAGCAGTAAAAGAGAGACCGTCAAGGGCAATTACCTTATTTTGTTCTTTACCAAAAAAACCTTTTTTACTGCCGGCAAAGCTTTTACATAAATTATTAACTTCAATCATTGTTTCTCTCCTTCGGGTAAAACACCTCCATTTAAACTGGTCATAAATGTTTCTGATGGAATATCTTTTAGACAACTTTCATCAAGATTTTTAGGATCTATACTCGTTAGAAATTCATTAACAATATCATTAACGCAACTGCCCATGGCAACGGTATGCGAGGCATTTTTCACAATAATATGATTGCTATTGGGTAAGGTATTCGCCGGATATTCACCATTACTTGGTGGTGTTACTGGGTCTAACTCACCGGATAAAATAAGCGTTGGAATATCCGCCGTTACTGGAGTATAAAAAGCGTCACTAGGGCGGTATTGCGGCCATAATGGACACACCTGTTTAAAACCTGATTGACTGTTATTACCTCCAAAGTCGTTATCAGCATCACGCGCAAACATAGCATCTGTTATTTTGGGAAAGTCTTCATTGCAAGTAATATTAAAGAGTAACCCAGTGTATATTCCCATACCGCCTTCTGAAGTCGCAATAATACCTGCCAGCGGAGCGTAGTTTTCTACATAAGCTTGATGAATAATTAAGGGCACCAACGAACGAGATGGCACCGCATAAAGTTGTTGAAACAAAGTGCCAATAAATTTTGCTTTACTGATCACAAATTGAGTTTTTGTGCCTAACCGAGGGTGTGGTATTGCTACCGTAACAGGCGATTTATCAAATCGAGCTTTTAATTGTGCAAACTCTTGCGCCAAATTGGGATAAGCTTGATGACAAGAAGTTTCTTCCTGACAATGTTCAAGCAATAAGTTAAAAGACTGTGCGGAGCTTTGACCAAACAAGCCAATAGGCACTTCAATGGGACCAACACTATCAAGTATTACGCTACGCAGTGAGTCAGGAAACATTCGCATATAAACAAGCCCGGCTCTAGTACCATAAGAACCACCATAAATATTAATTTGTTGATGACCTAAAACGTCACGAACAGCGTCAAAATCTCGAATCGCATTTTCACTATTATATTGCGCTAAGTCTCCGGTAAATTGCGCTAAACAATCTTTAACCTCTTGATCAGAAAACTGTTCAGGGATCATTTGATAAACATCTTGCTCATCAATATCTGGACATTCCAAGGGGTGTGATTTACCCGTGCCTCGTTGATCAACTAAAATTAGATCGCGAGTTTTACGTACTTCATTAAACACCTGACGTAACGCCGGTGCTAATTCTGCCGCGGCTTGACCAGGCCCACCGGCAAGAAACATTAACGGTGTTTTATTTTCACTATTATCAATAGCGGGCAGCACGGCAAAATTTATATATATTTTCTCGGCTTCTGGTTGAGCGTAGTTTTCAGGAACTTGTAAAGAGCCACATTGTACTTGTGCTTTAATACCATCTATATGGCAATTTTCTAAGTTAAATTCCTGCTCATTTGCATAAGTACTATCACTTATTAAAGAATAGCCACTGATTAACGTGACTAAAATAAAAGTGTGCATCCAATTTCGTTTCATTTTTCCCTTCCAATTTAACAATTTTATTACAAATTTCAGTTATTCTATTTCACCTTTACTTATTTTTATAGTGCTGAATTTGTAATTATTTATAAATATTCATTTCAAATTACCACAATTCCATATAAAGTTTACATAACTGGTTTGCTAAAAGTATTATTTAAAGGAAAAGTCATGGACTTAAATCAATGGGTAGATGAACTATTCGAAGTATTTGACGAAGACAAAGACGGTGTTATTAGCCGCAGTGAGTTTGTAGAATTAATTGATGTGCTTTTACAAGACAAAGGTATTCGCATGTGTGAAAGCATTTTTAATCGATTTGACACCAACCATGACAATTCAATTTCTAAAGTAGAATTGAAAGAAATAGTTATTGAGTTAGCCCTATAATTCTCTATAACCATTATCCTATCCAACAATAAAATTTTCTTTTCTGTCTATTATTCTTCAAATTTAGGCAAAAACATTACCTAAAAGCACTCAATAGGGTGAGTGCTTACTCTTTTGATTTCATAGTCTTTATTCTATTTTTCGGTATAAAAAACAAAACTTCTGTGCTCATTGACTAATTTGTTATCTTCACAATAGACAAACATTTTGCTATCGTATAAATTACAGTGTACACGTGTACACTGAAACAATTTATGGTAATCAATATGATTTCAACAATAAATACATACAGTGCCAAAGAAGAAATGACTAATGCGCTGAGTCACGGCATTGGGACAGTCTTGAGTATTGTTGCTCTTTTTCTTTTGCTAACATTTTCAGTAAACCCAAGTAATAACATTAACATTCAAAATAGCAACGAGATAACGCGCATAATCAGTTTTTCTATTTATGGATCAAGTTTAATTTTACTTTTTTTAGCTTCTACCTTTTATCATTCACTCATTAATGAAAAGCATAAAAAATTATTTAAGTTACTTGATCATTGCGCCATTTATTTACTCATAGCAGGTACTTACACCCCACTATTATTACTGACTATTAAAGGAATCTTAGGTCATAGTCTTTTAGTGCTTATTTGGGGAATTGCTGTCGCAGGAATAATTTTTAAAGTAAAGTTTGGCAGTAAATATAAAAAAATATCGCTAGCAACTTATTTGGGTATGGGATTTATTTCGTTCAGTATTATCGGAAAAATCTATCAAGCTTTGCCAAGTGAGGCATTAACTTTATTTGCCTCTGGCGGCTTAATTTATTGTTTTGGTGTAATATTTTATGTTCAAAAAAAAATTCCTTTTAACCATGCTATTTGGCACTTATTTGTATTAGGTGGCGCCGCTTGTCATTTTTTTATGATTTATTTATATGTCTAAATTTATTGATATATACAAAATTAGTCACTATTTAGTACATACGAAACAGCACTGAGCTGAGCTAAGTAATCACTGAACTAAATAATCACTAAATTCTAGGGTAATTTATCACCATAGGTTTGAGACATTTTAAGTTGCAATGCCTCAAATTCCTTTTCAACATTTGATTCTATAACGTCATAACGACTCGTTAAATCACGAGCACTGGTGATGCCTCCATCTCGCTCAACAGAGCGCAAAAAACTTTCAAAGCCTTTTCCTGAATGAAAATAGCCACCTTTAGACAACGTATATCTAGCCACCAGTGAACCACAATCACGGCATTGTACATACACGCTTTGCTCTTCGTCTCGAACTAAAATATTACGTAAATCTCTCGATTGGCAATGTTGACATTTTTGAATATGTATTTCACTCATTTTATTTATCCTTATTATTTATATTGTAATTATTGAAAGAATAAACTTCCAATACATTGGACCTAGAAATGATATTAAAAAATAACCAAGTAACGTTATAGCACCGCCCGTGAGGATCATATCTTTACTTTTAATTGCTCTAGAACTAAAAGCAATAGCATTAGGCGGTGTACTAACAGGTAACGCCATAGCCATAGAACACATTAATGCCAACGCGACAACTAAAATTAACATGTAATCACTGTCAAAAGGCAGGTTCATCACTAACGGAATAACCAAACCTGCGGTAGCGGTATTACTCATAACAGTAGACATTACGCCAGCGACCAAAGCAATAATGACTAACAATACCCACGGTGATTGATCGAGTGGTAACAAGTGAATCATCACTTCACCTAAGCCAGTAACTTTTAACGCAACTCCTAACGCTAAACCACCAGAAACCATGAAAAGCACATCCCAAGGTAACTCTCTGAAGTCTTTTGTGTCAAGTAAACCAAACCAAAAGCAAACAATAAGTGGGAATAAACCAATGGTGCCGGTTGCCACACCTAGCTTACTCGAAAAAAACCAACCTAAAGCCGTAGCCACAAAAATACTAATAGCAACCCAGTGCTTTGGACCTAAGCTACCCACCTGACGTTCTGGCACATCTAAGGTTAAATCCCCTGGAGGAAATAATTTAATAAGCAGTCGCCAAAGAAAAAGCAAAAAAACGATCAAAAACGGCAGGGTTAACAACATCCATGTGCTAAAGGTAATGTTGTAACCATATTCTGTTAAATAGGTCAGCGCAATGGCATTAGGCGGAGTACCAATAGGTGTACCTATTCCACCTAAATTACAAGCAAAAGGAATACTTAGCACTAATGCTTTACTAAATAAATTATTTTCAGGTATTCGTTTAATTAGTGGGAAGACTAACGTTAGCATCATTGCCGTGGTTGCCGTATTGCTTATCCACATAGAAAGAAATGCACAAGCGAAAATAATACCTAATAAGGTATAGGATGGATCACCCTTCGTTTTTTTCAAAATAGTCTGCGCAAAGCGAATATCTAAACCATACTTTTGCATTAAACTAGATAAAACAAAGCCCCCCATAAAGAGTAAAATTATATTAGAAAAGAAAGGACTGAAAAACACACTACTATTAACATCTATACCTAAAACATTGAGTGCTGGCAATAACCATACAATCTCTAGTGCCAAAATTAAAAAACTCACCACAAACAAAGAAACCCACTCAGTGACCCATAAAATAGCGGCAACAATAAGTATCATCGTGGTTATTTCTTGTGGACGGGTTAGATTCGCAAAGGGAAGGCCGAAAAACTCGGTAAAGAAAAATAAAAAAAAGAGTAAACAAGTTGCAAACAAACTGTTTTTATTTGTTTTTGACATAATAAAAAATCCTTACAAATACCTTGTAAAATCAATTAGAAGTATAAAGTAAGGTAGCAGGTTTATTCGGTTAAAAACTTGACTAAGATCAATGTAATTCCTTTCAAATAGGATAACAATTAACCATCCAATTTAAATAATAAACTTAAAAGAGAATATTAATTATGACTACAAACTCAGTAAATATTGCACAATATGGCATTACCGATGTTCAAGAAGTTATCTACAATCCTTCTTACGAGCAGTTATTTAAAGAAGAGACACGCCCAGATTTAGAAGGTTATGAACGAGGGACAGTAACAGAATCAGGTGCCGTTAGTGTTAGCACAGGTATTTTTACTGGTAGATCGCCAAAAGATAAATACATTGTTGAAGACGATGTAAGTCGCGAACATATGTGGTGGGATTCAAATATTGCCCATAACGACAATAAACCTATTAGCCCTGCTGTTTGGAAAGATCTAAAAACATTAGTGGTTGAGCAACTATCAAATAAACGTTTATTTGTAGTGGATACTTTTTGTGGCGCTAATAAAGATACTCGCATGAAAGTGCGCTTTATTGTTGAAGTTGCTTGGCAAGCGCATTTTGTTAAAAATATGTTTATTCGCCCTACGCCAAAAGAATTAGAAAGCTACGGCGAGCCAGATTTTGTGGTATTAAATGGCTCTAAAACGTCTAATCCTAAATGGAAAGAACACGGATTAAATTCAGAAGTATTTACTGTCTTTAATATGACCGAAAAAATGCAAGTTATTGGTGGCACATGGTATGGCGGCGAAATGAAAAAAGGCATGTTCGCTATGATGAATTACTATTTACCCATAAATCACATGGCCGCTATGCATTGCTCGGCTAACGAGGGTGAAGACGGCGATGTCGCCATTTTCTTTGGTTTATCAGGTACCGGTAAAACAACATTATCAACCGATCCAAAACGTAAGCTTATTGGTGATGATGAACACGGTTGGGATAACAATGGCGTATTTAACTTTGAAGGCGGCTGTTACGCAAAAACTATTGACTTAGAAAGAGAGAACGAACCCGATATTTATGATGCTATTCGCCGTGATGCATTGTTAGAAAATGTGACTGTTGATGACAATGGCATAATTGACTACACCGATAAATCTGTTACTGAAAATACCCGCGTATCGTACCCCATCTATCATATTGAAAATATTGTTAAAGATGCGTCAAGAGGTGGACATGCGTCTAAAGTGATTTTCCTTACTGCTGATGCTTTTGGTGTTTTACCACCTGTTTCAAAATTAGATCACGAACAAACTAAGTATCACTTTTTGTCTGGTTTCACGGCTAAATTAGCCGGTACTGAACGAGGAATTACTGAGCCTACCCCCACATTCTCTGCTTGTTTTGGCAAGGCCTTTTTAACATTACACCCAGTGACATACGGTGAAGAGTTAGTAGCAAGAATGGATGCAGTAAATGCGAAGGCTTATCTTGTTAATACGGGTTGGAATGGTACAGGTAAACGTATTTCTATTAAAGATACTCGTGCTATTATTGATGCTATTTTAGATGGGTCAATAGAAGAAAATGAAACTAAAACACTGCCAATATTTAACCTTGAAGTACCAACTTCATTGCCTAATGTTGACCCTAAAATTCTCGATCCTAGAGATACTTACGCAGATGTTAAAGATTGGCAAAGTAAAGCCGAAAATTTAGCAGGCCTATTTATTAAAAACTTTGAAATGTTTACCGATAACGATGAAGGTAAAGCGTTAGTCGCTTCTGGACCACAGTTATAGCGTAATATTAAAAAGCTAAAACAGGCTAAGAAATCAAGGTAGAGTCAATACGGCTCTGCCTTTTTTAATTTTTATTTTAGCTTATGGGCCTAGTTATGTAGATAACTCTAAAGTTACATGAACAAAAGTTATCAAAAGAACACCGTTAAAATAATCAACGAAGGAAAAATAACGAAATAAGTTCTCATCATCAACCGTAAATATTTATGTGCATTTTTTAATTCCATAAAGTGGTCAATAACAGAAAATCCTTTATACATAACCGTTAACGCAACCAGTACACTAACAAAAGCAGTAGAATCGAAATTCTCCCCTAAAAAAGTATTCAATAAAGTAATGAGGATCAATGCAAATAAATAATATTCTAATGTGCCTTTAAATTTTATCACTTGGTGTTACCTCAATACGTATAACAGTGGAAATATTAAAACCCACATTAAATCAATCATATGCCAATACACCGCTAACGCTTCTAAACCGCTATTTTCTTTCGACGAATAAGCGCCTTTGCGCAATCTAAAAATCACCCATAAAATAGCACAAGCAGCCCAACCAACATGCAAAAAATGATTAAAGGTCATATAATAATAAACAGTAAAAAACTCATTGGTTCTCGTGCTAAAACCTTGTAAATCATTCCAATGAAACTCCCACGTTTTTAAACATAAATAAAGGCAACCACAAAAAAATGTTACCCATAAATACCGTTCGCACTTGATTAAATTATCAAGACGAATATAAGCCATCGCCTTTGCCATAAAATAACTACTTAATAACAAAACAACCGTGTTAGTGACACCAATGGTAGTATTTAAACTTTGAGGGCCGCTAGAAAAAACCTCAGGGTAATAAAATTTAGCAATAAAATACGCGGTAAAAAATAGTCCAAATTCAGTTAATTCAGATAAAATCCCAACCCAAATGGGGATATTACCTGGCACTCTACCCGCTCTTTTTTCACTCCATGAAGCAAAAAAAATACCTAATGATTCTGTTGTTTCTTTTGTGCTCATCTTGTACTCATAAGGTTAAGTTTCAGTGTCAATTTCAATTTTAGATAAAAGTACCCATAAAAAATAAGGGTATCGCTCAATTATGGTTATTTTACAGTAGTAAGAATTAAACTCTTTATCATTATTGTAAAAGTGAACCTAATTGTAGATACTATCGGTAATCGTTGTTACCTTAATCGTTAAAATAGCTAAGATTAATTTAAAATTACTTATCTAATAGATATCAAATAATTAATTGGGAGAACACATGTTTTTGGAGTATTTTGCACTTTTTCTTGTCTTTTTTGTCACCATTGTTATTTTTTACGGAATTATTGTTATACATGATATTCCTTATGAAATAGCAGTGAAGCGCAATCACCCCCATCAAGACGCATTACATGTGGCAGGTTGGGTTAGTTTATTTACATTGCATGTCATTTGGCCATTTTTATGGATTTGGGCAACAATTTATAAACCCGATGTTGGTTGGGGGTTTGCTAGTCAAAATGGTGAAAAAAGACCACCCCCCTCTGAATTAGCAAATCAAGTAGCTCAATTACGATCTGAACTTGATGAACTAAAAAAACAATTATTAGAGCCTTCTATAGTAATTAAAAGCAACCAAGTGAAAGGAGAATAATCGTGGATTTACTTATTATCCTTACTTATACCGCTATTTGTGTCGTTATCTTCAAAGTATTCAAAATTCCACTTAATAAATGGTCTGTACCGACTGCAGTTCTTGGCGGTATCGTTATTTTAGGTGCCATTGTTTTTACCATGAATTACAACCATCCTTATGCTAAATATGCTAAAGAGTATTTTGTTACCATCCCTATTGTTCCCCAAATTTCTGGTACTGTAGCAACAATCAATGTAGTACCTAACCAATTGGTGAAAAAAGGTGACATTTTATTTACCTTAGAAAATAATGCGCAAAAAATAGCCTTAAATAAAGCAAAAGCGGCTTTAGCTGAATCAAAAAATGCGGTATTACAAAAAGACCAATCGCTAGTAACCGCGATTGCAAAAGTGGCTAAGTTAACCGCTGATCGTGATAGAACAAGAACCACTTATAATCGGTTTAAAGAAGGGCATGGAAAAGCCGGAATTAATTCTCCCTTCACACAACAGCAAGTAGATAATAAAAAACAATTTTATGAGGCATCACAAGCGTCATTATCGGCAGCCACATCAGAGGAACAGCGAATTAGATTAATTACCGAATCTAAAATACTGGGTGAAAATACACAAGTGGCGCAACTTCAGGCAATTCATGATAAAGCCTTGTTAGATTATCAGCGTACCTTTGTAAGAGCCCCTGTTGATGGTACGCCAACTCAAGTAACGTTAAGACCCGGTATAAGAGCTGCAGCAATACCACTTAGACCTGTTATGACCTTTATACCCAAAGAGACGCGAAAAATTGCCGGTTTGTTTTGGCAAAACTCTTTACTGAGACTTGAAAAAGGTCTTGAGGCTGAAGTTATTCTAGATGCAGTGCCTGGGCATGTTTTTAAAGGCAAAGTGGTAAAGCTCATTCCAGCAATGGCTGAAGGCCAAGTTTCAGCATCTGGTTCATTGTTATCAGCAAAAATGTTAAGTCAACATGGCTTTGCCGTTGCTATTATTGAGCTTGAAGAAAACCTAGATGATTATAATCTTCCTTTGGGTGTTCAGGGTCAGGCAGTTGCTATTAATCATAAACATGATCCATTGCACGTATCACTAGTAAGAAAAATATTATTACGAATGATGGCTTGGTTAAAGTACATTTACCCGATTAAATAGCACGGTTATATTATTTAACCATTGAAAAGATAAATCGGATCAGAACATAGTTGCTCGCGAAGCACATGGACGTGCGAAGCCATTGAACCTGAGCTTGCTCAGTGTGAAAGTGTCAGAGCATAGCCCTGAAACAAAAAAACCTTTGCAGTTTATTTTGCAAAGGTTTTTTGTTTTCTACTTTATGGTGCCCCGACCCGGAATTGAACCAGGGACACGAGGATTTTCAATCCTCTGAAAGTCGTATCAGCCTGTTATACGCCATGGCTTTCTTTTTCATATTTCAGTTTTGAAATCACTAGTTATTAGCTGAAGTTATACTTAGTTAGATGCCAATATTACCAGATAATCGCTAGATATTTATTCTTAACCATGTAAAAGTTAATTCTAACTTAAATGATCAACCCCCTGCTGAATGTTTACAAACAGTAATCCAAAAGGTAAAGGGCAATTTGTGTCTAATTGGGATTGCATGTTATCGGTAGTGATGAATCAGTATGATTTCATAATAATTAAACTGATTTATTTGCTAGTGTGCACCGATCTATTAGTTTCGATTAACCAAATTCTGTAGCATAAAAAGCTAAATTGTTATTTAAAAATTTGAAAATAGCTTTATTTAACAGAGATTTCATAATTAAGTATTGAATAACCTACTTAATTAGATATTATTCTAATAACAAAGGAAGTAAGACAGTTACTTTATCGTATTTCAAAAACAAGGATAATTGGTAATTACCCTCAGAATATTTATGAATGAATCTAAATTCCCAACATTTATACAATGCTCAAGAATATTAGAAGATTTGATTGATTCTTATCTTCGGACTAATGATGCGATTGAAAGGATCGAAAATCGTCGTTATCCTGATAATCGTGAAGGAGGGAAGTATTCAGGTGATGGGGGACGGGATTTTGAAGTATTCATCAAAAATGGTAATGAAAAAGAGTCCTCATTACAAATTTTTGGAGAAACTGTATTACCTGGGGAACGTTATTTCATAGAGGTCAAATACTCAAAGAATGCAATAGGCTTTGAGAGAACATCATCTAATCTTTCTCGAATACAAAATGAGAATGTTAAAGGTGTTTTTCTTGTTACAAATAGTTATGTTCGAACACCGTCGTATTTTGATATCCTTCATCAGTACCCTAGCTTGAAAGGTGATATATTTATAATTAATGGGGAAGCTCTTTTATATCACATAAAAACAGCAAAACAGAAATGGCCTTCGGAAGTTAAAATAATAGATCCAACTTCAAAAAGAGATTTCGGAAATGTAGCTGTTACAGAGCATATTAAATCTAGCCGTTTAGATGGGGATGATGCTTATCTTTTCTATTTAGTTTTTTACAATACTTCAGATTTCCCTCTTAATTTAGAAATATTTTCTCAAGCTGATGATACTTGGGAGTTTACCGATGAAACTAATATTCTTGAGAAGAAAGCCTCACTTCTCAAGCTTTATAGCGACTATCACACTGACTTATTCATACCTAAAAAATGTTCAAGGGTTTTGAGAATATGTGGTCGAGTAGCCAGTAATAAAACGAAATCAAATGCACGTATAGCTGTTCAGCTTAACGAAGACGTATTCAATATTCTTGGCGATTACTCTCCTATTGATGTTGGCTTTCAACTCCCTTTCTTTGGGAAAAAAAACACTGATACTAAAAGAGAGCTTAAAAAGCTCTTAGAAGATCTTTCAAGTGGAAAACCACAAAACAATCCTAATTTGTATTTGATGCTTATACATGGGGCTGCTGGCGTTGGGAAAAGTAGACTGATTGATGAGATTTTGCCTGAACGAAATAATAGTAATGTACTGGTTCTTCACCATACAATTAACAAGACTTCAGGAAGTAAAACAACTAAAGATTACTACACTAATATTCGAAAACAACTAAAGAGTCGAACAACAGGGCTTTTATCTACTGATACTGAGTTTATTGATGGGATTGAATCTGATATATCACTGCTAAGAGCAATTTTAGGTGATTTTCAAGTTTCTACAAATTTGGGCAACTGGGGGCTGCTAATTTGTATATTAGAAGATTTACATAATGCAAGTCCAGAATTGTGTGAGGAAATATCTGAAATAGTTGAGACATCACATAACCTTAAACTAAATGTTGTGTTTATTTTTTCGGCTCGCGATGATGACAGCTTTTTAAATAGAGAATATAGAGAACTTGCAGGAAGATTATCATCACCTTCCATAGATATAATGCTTGATGAACCCAAGAAAAATAATGTGTCAGAATTAAACTCACCAGTCATTATTTCTAAGAAAATCACATCACTTAAGGGTTCTGAAGCAGGAGAGTTGATTAAAGTCGCAATTGATGGAATTCAACCTGCAGGTATCGAACGTATTCTTAAACTTAGTGGTACGGTTCCTCATCATATAGTGCAATGTATTGAATATTTGCTAGATGAAACTCTTCTGGCAATCGACACCAGAAGTACATTATCAATTATAGATTTGTACACTTTCGAAAAGAGATCGGGAACTCTTCCTAAAGGAATGATTGAGCTTTTTACAAAGAGGTTTAAAAACCTAACACACTGGAAGTACGGCGAATCCGCTGCTGATGCCATACTGACTGCTACAGTATTTGGAACTCATTTCCCAACTGATATCTGCGGGTATAATCATGGGCTAAGTATTGAACAGCGTGATGAGTTAAAGGAAGGATTGATATCTCGCCGTTTTTTTAGTTCATCAGATGAAGGTGGATACTTGCAATGGAGTCATGAAAATATTGAATTGTTCTTTCAAAATTTAAGACGTTCGTATTTACAAAGAGGAATTTTGGATAAACAGCCTAACGTTATTAACAAGCTATTTAAAAAAAATGCAAAAAATATATATTCAACTAATTCAATCCTTTTAAAGCTGCCAGTATTGGTACAGGGTGATATTGCAGTTATAAATAAGGATTATAATACTGCTACAGAGATATTTCTTCCATTAATTAACATTGCAAAGGAAACAAACCATTTTGTTTCAATAGATTTAAATACTGATTTTTATCATCATATCGAATCAGTAATAAATATTATTTTAGATCGAGGTTATCCAGATGAAAATGGTTTATTTTGGAAATTATTATGTTTAAAGACTTATATAGGTGCTTTTCATTTAGGTTTTAGATTTGCTCATATAGCCTATAAGTACGCGAATAATATACTAAAAGATTATGTTCTCAGTGAAAAAGATAAAATACTATCAAACCTTTGGTTAGAAGCTACTTACGCTCATATACATATGGATAGTGGGTTTATAGGTGCCGCATTAGAGCGTTTTCTTAATTTACAAGGAAGTATAAAGCTCGCTTCAATTGAAGATCCCGATTTAGATTTTGAAATTAACAACTGTTTACGACTGATTTATATTTATACTAATTTTAATGATCTTGCTCAAGTTCATGGAAAATTGAGCCAGAAAGCTCTGCAAAGAAGCTCTTCTGAAAATATATCAAATATCGACTTGGAAGACGATGCATTTATGTATCCATTTCAGGATCGAAAGAAATATCTCAATATTATGCACAAAGCGATTAAAGTGCTAACAGAGCAAGGTGAAGTGCGACATAGCAGGCACGTCAAGCTTGGGCTAATAGCAAAATCAGCCCCAGACTTTTCTAATAATAAGGAGTGGTTAGAAGAGCACATAGCAAAATCTTGGGCAATAATTAACGATTGTCGTATGAAAAAATATTATTCTATTTTACCAAGAACATACCTTTTAATTGCTGTACTGGAATATCTACTAGCATGCTGTAGGCAATCAGATAATAAAAATAACTTTAATCACGCCATACATATAGCAAACTTAGGGTTGAATGCTACAGAAGCATATACTATTGGGTTTATTTCATGGCAGCTGCATAATTTAATAGCTGTAATAGAAGCTAGAAATAATAGATTGCAGCAAGCAATACTCCATATTAATAGTGCTATAGTAAAACTTGAAAAAGAAGGTCTAACTTTTATTGGTTCAGGAAAGTTAATCAGTGCTGTGCCAATAGTATATGCAAATTATCTAAAAATTAATAAGAAAGCAGGCAAGGAGAGCCACGCTAACGCATTTCTCAAATCATTGCATGGATTTAAAAACTATGGTTGGGACAAAGAAAGTTTTAAAGAAGCTATTTTTAAGCATGCTAATAAATACCATCACATAATAACCGAATATGAGAAGGAACCAGACTATCACCATCTGGATAGCATAACAAAATTATCAGTTACCGCATGGTTTTAATAAATATTATTCGAGTTAATTTCACCTTGAACTTTACCTTTGGTATTTGATTATTTATTGAGTTCTATTTAGCTTTTTGTTTCAGTATTATTAAAGCCTGAGGGGAGCCGTTATCCCTTAAGTCTGGAATACCAATGTAATTGATTTTTTCTTTTATAAAACCGTATTTACTTGCAAGCTCGATCCATTCTTCAATGCTTTGATAGGTTTTAGGCATGTTCAAGTTAAATCGACCTGCAAGAATATTATTTGTTACCCAGTCATAGACAAAGAGAGCCTCTTTTTTTGTTTCTTGATTGAATGATTCAAAACCTGTAGCCACTTTTGGCCAATGCTTAGGTTTCAAATTTGTAGAAAATGAATCCTCTAGAATATACAATTGCAAATCTGTAGCGTGATTGGCTAAGGTTGAAAATAAGCTTCTCTGTTGTTGTAAATCCATGTGGTGTAGTACCCATGTACAAATAAATATATCAGGCTTTGTTTTCTTAATAATGCCCGACAATTCGACTGGTTTAAAGACGCGATAACTCAAGTTGGCTTGAAGAAAAGATCGCCAGTTTTCAGATTCAATGATGTCTATTCCCGTCACTATACTATTGGTGTTTTCTCTTGCTAGAGTATAAGATAATTCTCCAGAACCACATCCATAATCCAAAATTCGTAAACCGTCAGCTACATGTGCAAAGATATATTCTTTGAAAAAATTGGGTATCAGCTTACCGAAAAAATTATTTTTATAAACAGATAGTATTTCATCTTCGTATTTTTCCCTGAACGATAAAACAGCAGGTGGCGTTAAATCGTAAAGCATGGAGGTTAAATCGTTGCAAAATTGATCACTGAGTCCGATATTTTTTAAGACGAATGAAAAACTTTCAGAAACAAAACTCCTCAACTCTGCATTACATAATATTTGCGAAACTTTTAATGTATCTGGCTTGTTAGTCATTAGTATTAACCTTTGTTAACAAAGTTGTTTTTATGTATTGCGGAACGTAGCGTGTTTAGTTTCACATAAATATTTGTATTCATGAACTAGGGTTAGAGAGATGCTTATTATCGCCATTAAGTTTCAATGCAAGAGTCCCATCTTCATGCACTATTTTTATTAGTGAACAAAAACCTTGTGATATATTTTCGTTAGCCTTAATTAATCCATTCGCCATACCTAAAACAGAGTGACCATGTCCAACAATCAAAATGTTACCACTGTATATATTTAATAATGATTGTGCTGCGTCTCCTGATCTTGCTAAAGACTCTTCAGCAGTTTCAGGGAAGTATGGGAACGCAACAGAGGTATAGTTAAGATTAATTCTTGGGTATTTCTTTATTAACACCTCTAAAGTGGGGTGTGTAGGTGTATTTTCAAACCATTCAGAATTCATCCATTCAGAAGCACCATATTCTATTTTTATATCTAACTCCAAAGCCTCTGCGATGTAATGAGCAGTTTCAATTGTTCGTAAAAAAGGAGATACAAAAATATGTTGAATGTTTTCTCTCTTGAGCCTTTCTGCGGTTTCTTTAGCCTGAATAATTCCATCACTAGACAAATAGGGGTGTGTTCCATTCCAGGAAGGATCAACGAAATCAATTCTATTTCCATGCTGCACATGCCGACAAAGCCAAATAGTCTGTTTTTCTTGGTTAATAGATGTCATGTGACTACCATTTTATTTGTTATGATTATTTTCAAAAAACCATGTATCTTCTAGTCTTGTGAAATGAATTTTTCTAGTTGTTTATGAGCTATGGAATCTGACAGCTGCGTAGGAGGAGACTTCATGAACCAACTAGATGCTTCCTCAATAACACCACCACGCCCTATTTTTAGCGCTAGACCCGCACACCTAATGGCGTCAACAACGACCCCTGCACTATTTGGACTATCCTGCACAGAGAGTCGTAATTCAATTTCAATTGGTTCTTGGCAAAAACCTTCACCTTCCATCCTAATAAAACATATTTTATTATCTCCTTGCCATGGCACATAATCTGATGGACCAATATGTACATTATCTTCGGAAATTTCTTGAGATAATTGGCTAGTAACTGCCCTAGTTTTTGAAATTTTCTTTGATGCCAATCGTTCTCGTGAAAGCATATTAAGAAAATCCGTATTTCCACCTGTATTGAGTTGATAGGTTCTTTTTAGTGACACCCCTCTATCTTCAAAAAGTCGAGTTAATAGTCGATGTACGATGGTGGCTCCTACTTGACTTTTTATATCATCACCAATAATTGGAATATTTTTATCTTTAAATTTTTTCGCCCACACGGGGTTAGATGCTATAAAGCAAGGTGCGCAATTTACCATTGCGACACCAGCCTCTAGACAGCAATCTGCATAAAATTCCGTTGCCAATTGAGAGCCAACAGGAAGGTAGCTAACTAATACTTTTGCCTTTGATTTACGGAGTATATCGACGATATTAGCAGATTCAATATCAGCTGGTCTAAAAGCCTTTTCGGCAGAATATTCACTCATATGTGCCGCACAACCATCGAGAATAGGGCTCATACTGACTAAAGTGTCTGCACCAGCGAATTCGTTTTCTGAAAAACGTTTTACACAGTTTGGCAATGAAAAAATTGCCTCTCCAATCTTAAGCCCAACCTTTCGCTTATCAATATCAAATGCTGCCACCACTTCAATATCCCCACAAGTAATGTCACCAATTACTGAGTGCATCAATCCATTTTTGGGTGATTCCAAATTGTTTGAATATAGCGCAATTCCTTGGAGTAAAGCACTTGCGCAATTCCCAACTCCAACTATCGCAATTTGTAATGTCATTAAATATCTCCTGTTTGGTGAAATGAAAACACTTGCTCTACTTATAGTTACATTAAGCAGTGAATTTTGTTTATATTGCAGTATCTGGTAACGGATGAAGAAAATTATCGCATAGACTACAAATGCCGTTAGCTTTATATCTTTTTCCTTTTTCTAACAATTCACGATATTTAATAAACTTTCCCCCAAACCAAACCTCTTCTAAGGTCTGAGTTTCGAGACTACCGATGATATGTTTTGAGCTTGCATCTTCATGACATAAAACGACATCACCATTGTGCCTCACTATCATCATTTCTGATGGAGCGTAGCAAGGAGAATTGCTGCTTTGCTTAAGGTTGTTTATGATCCCAGCTCTACCTGAAAGTACGAATTCTCCTGGATATTGAATCTCTTGATAAGGACGTTCTGATATTTTAATGTTTTTATGATTGCTAACATAAAAACGATCAATTCCAGCATCGAGTAGCACTTGATACCGTTTGTCACTTAGTAACACTCCGTTTGTATAGAGTACGAAAAATGCGTCAGGAAGCTTATTCCGTGCTTTTCCCACCAGCTTATGTAGGTCTTTACGTAAAAGTGGTTCGTTATAATGATGAAAAGAAAGCCTCCCTGCGAAGTTGATACGACTAGTCATCTCCAAAATATGTTCAAACAAATCACTAGACATTTTAGACTCTGGTTTTCTATACCAACTCTTACTTTGAGGGCAATATTCACACTTCAAGTTGCATTGGCGATTTACTTCAATTTCTAGAACTTGAAACCACTTTTTCTCATCTGATAATTCAGAGACTGCCATCTGATGAGCTTCCTTTTAGTATGTGTTTGGCTATTAAGCTTGAACAAGACGATACTTTCGAAAGAGCTCTTGTAATTGCTCTAATATCTTTTTCAACACCTAAAAGGCAATAGTGGGGTAGAGTTACAATGCTATTCACAGCTATTTCAACCAAAGGGAAAGAGTCAGGTAGGCTCTTATTTAAAGCATCATCAGATATAGATGTTTTTATACATGACATAAGTGCTGTTTTTTTATGGAGTGGTGTATCAAGAGGATCAACAGGTAGATTTAATTCGAAGGATAAAATTTCAGCTAGTAACTTAGTTGATATACCTTCGAAGTACTCTTTACTAAAAACAATGGGAATTTTATAATAAGTTTTACCTCCTTTTGGTTCTAATGTATCTTCAACAATTGAGATACCTTTAATGTCAGCAATTTGTTCTTTAAGGAGTATGATATTGCTATATCTATGTTTATTTTCTATATCTAGCCGCTCTATACCTTCGAGTAGAATAGCTGCATGAAATTCACTCATGCACAAGTTACTTCCCAACAAGGAGTTAATATCCTCCAACTTAGTGAACCCAGAACTGTCTTTTTGCCCATAGATTCGACCATCTGCACGAAATTGTTGCATGTCTGAATACGTTTGAGGCGAGTCAGTTAATGCTATACCACCTTCACCACTTGTTAGTAGTTTGGTTTGTTGCATACTAAAGATTGATATATCACCAAATGCTCCAATTTTCTTTTCCTCTATTGAAGCTCCATGGGCTTGCGAGCCATCTTCGATCAAAGGAAGGTTATGCTCATCGCAGATAGATCTGAATAAAGGCATATTAGCTCTAGATGAATACATATGAGCTACTATAATTGCCTTGGTTTTAGAAGTTATTAGTGATTTAGTATGTTCTACTGACATAGTAAGAGAAGTACTGTCAATATCTGTAAAAATAGGTATTCCACCTAATTGAGCTACAACGGAACCTACAGCAACCCATGTTAAGCTAGGGATAATAACTTCATCATTCGGTTTTATTCCAATAGCTTGTAATGCTATTTTTAAAGCTGCGCTACCAGAAGAACATGAAACCCCATAATTCTTTCCAATAAAGCTAGAAAACTTTTCAGCAAATTTCTTTTCGTAAGAGACTTCTTTTCTTGTTCTTGCTGAAACTGTCCATCTATCACTGTGCAAAACATCTAATATAGCTCGTTGAGCACTCATACCTGCACGCGGCCATGAAGGCCACTCTTCTTCGTGTTCTGCATTTCCACCATATAAAGCTAAAGTATTGATTTTATTTTTTGACTTGAAATTATCCATTAATAATTACCAATTATCCTAACTTTTACATAAATCGACTCCTTACATTTGCCCTAGATATTTTCTCTTTAAGGGTGTTATCTTGAACATGGGTGTATAATTCTGTAGTAGATATACTGTGATGCCCTAATAATCGTTGAACAAAACGAATATCAACATCGGCTTCTAACAATTCACATGCCGCACTATGCCTGAACATGTGAGGTGTGATTTTTTGTTCAACTTGAGATTTAGTTGAAACATCTTTGATTAACTTTCGAATAAATTGAGTTGAAGCAGTTTGCCCCCGACTATTAACTAATAAATTATCGGTAAGTGGTTCGGTGATGATCCTAAGTTGAATATATGATTTGATCAGTAGGCTTAAATCATCATCAGGAATAAAAACAAAACGCTCTCTTGAGCCTTTACCCATAACTTTAATCTTTCGCTGGTAGATCTCAATATCACCGATTGCTATTTTTACCAGTTCTCCAACCCTTATACCTGTACAAAGCATAAGTTCAATTGATATGAGAGCAGTTAGCCTATTAAGACTCTTTTTTGATGTAATGACATCCGTAATATTTTCTGAACAATAAGTACCTTTTTTATTTAAACCTAATTCATTTTTGGCAGTATTGATCAGATCTGATATTTCATTAAAAGGTATGTTTCTAGGAAGTTTTTTAGGCGCTTTAATTCTTATACTAAGTTTATGAAATGGATTGATATCTATTACATCATCAATTTCTAACCATCTGAACATTGATTGAACACAACATAACTTTCGTTTAATTGTTGCAGGAGCATATTCTTTATCCGTTAAAAATTGATGAAATTCTCTTAAAAGGTATTTGTCGATCTCTTCAATGATTTTATCTTCACTGAAATATTCGACCAGTTGATTTAAGTCTAATGTGTATGCTTTAAGCGTGTAGTTAGCTAGATTTTTATTCTTAGAACAATAAGTTAAATATTTATCACACGTTTCTCTCAGTTTGTGCATTACTACCTTCTATATGCGTAAAATTTAAATTTTAAAAGCAACAATTAGAGCTACACTTCCGCACTTAGCTAAACAAGAGGATGAATAAAGAGTTTTCAGACCCCAAAGACCGTAGTTAAACCATTAAGAAACACTCTACTTCATTGTTATCCGTAATTACCTGTAGAACCGACCAGATATCGACTAGACGCCTGAAATGCAAAAAGCCCGCAATTGCTTGCAGGCTTTAGTATAGATGGTGCCCCGACCCGGAATTGAACCAGGGACACGAGGATTTTCAATCCTCTGCTCTACCAACTGAGCTATCGGGGCATTTCTCGTAAAGTTATTGAAACTTCAAAGAGCGCGTATAATATCGGTAATTTTCAGTACTCGCAACCGTTTTTTACTTAAAAAACAAATAATCACCTAGATAACTTTTGTCAGAAATTTTCAATACTTCCTTTAAATAAAGGGGATTTATTACCCCTTTGTCACACTAAAGTACACCCTACCTGAAATAACTATAAACAATATCATTTGGGGAAAACAATTAAACTAACTGCATTTACACAAATATAAAAATTTATAGCTCAAAGTCGGTAAAATCTAATTCGTTACCCTGTGTTGATTTAGATTTATTTAAAACATCAAGTAATGATGGTTGAAGAATTTCATTTTCTGATTGAATTGGAGTTTCTTCATTATCTACTTTAACTTGTTTTTTATTATCTTTACGCTTTTTCCGTTGTATACAACGCTTAATAACTTTCTGCTTATTACTGGTATCAAGGTTTATCCAATTTCTACGTTCATCACGCGTTCGCATACAACCAAGGCAATTACCTTTTTCATCAGACTGGCATACACCAACACAAGGGCTTGGTACATCAAAAAACTCTAATTGCATGTCATTCCCCCTTAGTCATCCATAAAAAATGCGTTGTAAGTTAGTTTGAGTATAACTTATCAACACATTATTTTTATATCGATTTTAGTTTTAAGTACCGTTTAATAAAACACCTATTAACCGAAATCTTTTGATAGGATGTGATAATCAGGATCTTCAATTACATTAAGCTCTACTAGCGAACCGGCTTTATCAAGTAGTTGTTTGCACTCTTTATTTAGGTGTTTTAAATGCATAGTTTTACCACGAGAAATATAACGTTCAGCTAAGGTGTCAATTGCTTCAATAGCTGAATGGTCAACAACTCGCGCATTTTTAAATTCAACAATCACATCAGCAGAATCATTTTCAGGCGTGAATTGCTCTAGAAAGTTAGCAATAGAACCAAAAAATATGGGGCCATTGACTTCATATACCATTGAACCTTCTGCATTTGTAGAACGCTTTACTTCAATATGCTTTGCATGTTCCCAAGCAAAAATTAATGCCGAAACAATAACACCAATAATAACGGCAACAGCAAGATCAGAATAAACAGTAACCCCTGAAACTAAAATAATAACAAAAGCATCGCCTTTAGGTACCTTGCTCAAAATACGAAAGCTTGACCATTCAAACGTACCAATAACAACGATAAACATAACACCAACGAGTGCTGCTAAAGGTATTTGTTCAATTAACGATGAGGCAAATAAAATAAAGGCAAGTAAAGCTAAAGCAGCGGTTATACCCGAAGCTCTACCACGTCCACCAGAATTAACATTTATCATAGATTGCCCTATCATGGCACAACCACCCATACCGCCAAAAAAACCTGTTGCTGTATTAGCTGCGCCTTGAGCAATACATTCTTTATTACTACGACCTCGGGTTCCTGTTAATTCATCAATAAGCGTTAGGGTTAATAATGACTCTATTAAACCAATTGCAGCAAGTACTAAAGCAAAAGGGAAAATTATTTTCAATGTCTCTAATGAGAAGGGAACATTAGGAATTGAAAAAGTCGGTAAACCACCGGCAATAGAAGCAACATCACCAACCAGTTTAGTATCAAAACCTACGGCATAAACCAATACAGAAACACTAACTATCGCAACTAATGTAGAAGGTACTGCTTTGGTTAATTTAGGAAAAAAGTGAATAATAGCCATCGTTAATAAAATTAAACCCGCCATAATATATAAAGGCGATCCTTGCATCCAAACAAGTTCACCAGCACTGTTGGTTACTTTAAACTGCCCTAGTTGCGCTAAAAATATAACAATAGCTAAGCCATTAACAAAACCAAGCATAACCGGATGGGGTACTAAACGAATAAACTTACCCAACCTAAACACCCCGGCTAATATTTGCAGCACACCTGTCAGCACTACTGTGGCAAATAAATATTCAACACCATGAAGTGCTACTAAGCTCACCATTACAACAGCCATTGCACCCGTAGCGCCAGAAATCATACCCGGACGACCACCAAAAATAGCAGTAATTAACCCCACCATAAAAGCGGCATATAAACCGACCAATGGGTCAACACCAGCAACAAAGGCAAAAGCAACAGCTTCTGGAACTAAAGCTAAAGCAACCGTAAAGCCTGATAGCACATCATTTTTTAGATTCGCTACTTTACTCGCGTGTAATTCAAACATTTTGATCTCAATGGTTAGTTATATTAAGTATAATAATTATTTATTTCACTTAATATTACGCAAAGACAATGCGTATAGTTAATATCACTTAAGCATAGATGATAATAGGAAGTTTTCGTAGTTTTTTAAGCGCGTGAATACTATAGATTTATTCGTGAAAAGTCAATATTTACTGTCTTTATGAACCCTGAAAATACAAGTAATTAAGGCATAAAACACCATAAACTGAGCAACCGTTAGCCGGGTCATAGGTAATAATTATGCTTTACATTATTTTTGAGAGCTAATGGGTACAATTACCTGAAAACAAACACCCTGCTCAGTTTCAAGTGATTTAATAGTACCGCCCAACTTTGCATCAACTAAATTAAAAACAATATTTAACCCCAAACCAGAGCCACCTTGTCCACGTTTGGTGGTTACAAAGGGGTCAAATACTTTATTTTTCACATCATCGCGTATACCAACACCATCGTCTTTGTATGTTAATGTGAGGTAATCATTTGTATGGGTAAAAACAATAGATATTTCGCCTTGAATTCTATCTTCAAAACCATGTATATGTGAATTCATTAGAAAGTTGGTTAAAATTTGATTCCAAGCACTTGAATATGTTAATAATGTCAAATCATCTTCAATTTCAATATTGATTCGATATTTTTTCTGCTTGAACATTGTTTTAACAGTATTGACAATATCATGGATAAGCTGCGGCAAGTTTACATTTACTTCTACATCAGTATGTTGCTCAACGGCCACCGCTTTAAAACTTCTAATTAAATTAACCGCTTTATTTAAGCTACGTTCAATTATTTGCTGATATTCACTCACTAAACTCAAGGTACTATTTAACAGTGATTTAGTTAACTCTTGAGAGTCTACCGCCTTTTTAAGTGCATCAACTTTTTCTTTTAACGCACTGATAGAAGTGATACTTATACCTAATGGTGTGTTTACCTCATGGGCAACTCCAGCAACAAGTTGACCCAACGATGCCATTTTTTCAGACTGAACTAATTGATCTTGAGCAAGCGTTAAATTATCTAATGAGTTTTGCAGTTGCTCATTACTTTCTGCCAACATAGTTGTGCGATCATGTACTTTTACTTCTAACTCACCATTTAAACTTAATAACGCATTTTCAGCACTTTCTAATTTCACAATTTCTTCTTTAAGCTTAATACGCATATCATTGATAGCATCAACTAAGTAATCAAGCTCATCTTTATCTTTAAATCGAGTTGTTAATATAAGCTTTTCATCTAAATTATGACTCGCTAATTTTTGAGCATAGCGTGTAATACGTAAAAGATGTCGAATGATAAGTCGGTCGACAATCGCAATAATAAAAAAAGTGACAATAAATATTTTAATAAACTCAGTTAGTAATATAAAACCTGCCTGTTGCCATAAATGTTGATAAATATCTCGGTAGTCTGCGTATATTTGCAATTGACCAACATTTTGTTCACCGTAATTAATAGGATATTCAACCACTTTTTCAGGGATAATATCTGCCTCACCAAACTGAGGTTCATTACCGATATCAGTCACTATTTTAACAAAACTAATATCAGGTAAATCAACAATACCGCGAATTTGCTGATTAATTAACCGCTCGTTAAAATCCCACAAACTAGTAGCAATAGAAGGAAGGTAACTTGTTTCAATATTATCAAACCTCTGCTCTAGTGAAATAAGAGAACTTTGAAAAGAAGAGTACAACTGGGCCAAAGTAGAGCACACAGATAATAAAGCGCTGCACAGCAATATATAAATTAACAACCGTCGGGTTAATTTATTATTCATTAAAGTTGGTTCTACCATTATTATTAGCCATCTGTATATTTAGCAGTTACTTATTTATTATTATTTCTACGTATAGATGTATATCTATTAAAGGCAGCTTAGCTAAAAATGTCAACTACAAAATAAAGCGTTAACATCACTTTAACAATACCTATAATTATTTAACGAATAAGGGCTTATAACTTTGTGTTCGAGAAGTATTATTTATCGGAGTATTATATTATTAATAAAAGCATTTACGGTTTTTCACTAAGCTTACCGTTAAAAAACCAAACAAGAGTATAATTATGTATTTTCAACACTACCATTCACCCATGGGTGATATTGTATTAACCGCTAATGATGAAGGATTGACCTCGCTAACCTTTGTTGAAGGCAAGAAGGCTGTTACTGATATAAAAAATCATCAAAAAAACGAAGGTAAATTCACTCAGGTTTGTCAGCAGCTTAACGAATACTTTTCAGGTCAGCGTAGTGTATTTACCCTTCCTTTAGCTGCCGAAGGCACCATTTTTCAAAAGAAAGTATGGCAATCTTTATGCGCAATTAAACAAGGCGAAACTAAGACCTACGCTTGGCTAGCTAAAAAAATTGATAATGAAAAAGCAGTACGTGCGGTAGGTAGTGCTAATGGTGCTAACCCTATTGCCTTAATAGTACCTTGTCATCGAGTTATTGGTAGTAATGGAAAGCTTACGGGCTATGCAGGAGGTTTAGCATTAAAAGCTAAGTTATTAATGCATGAGGGCGCACAATTTAAACCCTAAGCATACTGCCCCTAACGTCACCAATCGAATTAATTTATTGGTGACAGGGTGAAATATGTTTATTCGCGTTAACTTTACTTGCTAATTATTAATCTACTATCCAATAGGTTTTTTTAATTTTACCATTTCGTAAAAATTTAAAAGCAATTTTGTCACCTTTATCGTACTCAGTTATACGTTGCTTTATTTTTATCGCAGACTCTAAATCAGTAATCGTTCTACCGGCTATTTCTAATATAATATCGCCACCAAGCAATACCGGTTTACGACCAATTAATACACTTAAGTTTCCACCTTTAAAACCAAGTTTGTCTGCTAAAGTTCCAGGAATAACATGCTGAATTAACATACCGTAGCCCGCTGAATTATTTAAAGCATACGCCTGCTTTTTATTCAATAAAAAAGGAATAAAGCCAGAAAATGTACCCGGGTCGCTATCAATAATATCGCGAATAGTATCAACAGAAACAACAAAACCTAAACCATGACTGCCACCTGACTTTGATAAAATATGGCTAACAATACCTATAATTTCACCATCAAGGTTAAACATAGGCCCGCCAGAGTTTCCGACATTAATGGCGGCGTCCGTTTGTAATAAACGAGGTACTAATGGCGTTCCCGGTATAACTTTACCATCACGTACACCACTTAAATAACCAACAGATAAACTATGACTGACGCCATAAGGTGCGCCAATAACAACAACTTGCTCACCAATATTGTAATTCCCCGCTTTGGCTAAAGGTAAAGGTTTAACACTGTTTGGCACCTTACCTGCTTGGATCATAGCTAGATCAAGTAAAGGCTCAACCCAAACCACATGACCACTCGTTTTACTACCATCAGCAAATATCACTTCTATTTCAGTTGCTTTATCAATAACATGAGCCGCCGTTAAAATACGACCTTCTTGACTAATTAAAGCACCTGAGCCTAATGAATTTTTGGTTTCAGCTTTATAAGATATTTGCCCCGGTTTTGGATCAGCCAATGAGGTTACGTGTAGCTCCACTACGGCAGAATCAACCGATTTATACAGTTTTTGTATTGAGTTTTCAGCAGCAGCACTCAATATAAAAAAATAGCTACTAACAACAAGTAAAATACGAACAAGTGACATAATTAAATAAAATCCCTAATGAAATCCCTAATAAAATAATTAACCCTAGTTTACCGAATTAAATAACATTTATCAGATTATAATCTTGTGATTTCTGATATCCTAGCAAACCTTAAATTCCACATATTATTGGCTTATTTACAAAATATGGAAATTATCGTTTTATTAGCACTGCTATCACTATGCTGGCTTGTGTGGCAATTAGTTAAAGCAAAGCGTTTTAATCGCTTCAAACAACAGATAGAAAGTGAACTTAAAGAAAAAGTGATTAACAGCATTATTGATGAATTAAACGAGAGCCGTAGTGAGGTTTTTCCGAATAATGACTGCCACCAAGCGGCGACAATTTTTTTCTGGTGCCAATATAAAAGCCGCATATTACAGGCGGCTTTACAGCGGGAAATTATTGACCAACAATGGCTTAAAGACTCAGGTAATTTACGTAATGCTCAACATCTTTTTCATATTGAGCAACAATATTTATCAACCTAAAAAAGTTAATAGCCCCTTTTTAGCTAATAAAAACCCACCTAATGATAGGTGATCTTAAATCTACTGATGAAAAATATAACTATTCGCTAAGATCAATTTGATAAATAGCTCCACGTTCATCAACACCTACTTTACTCATTGGAAAGTCCTGCTTAGCAACAACAAAAGCCGAAACACGGTTAGTATCGGGAACTCGAAAAACAATATTAAGTGCAACATTACTGCCAATTGTTGCAAAACGCCAATTATTATCGGCACTTGGATTAACCGTACCGTTAGTTACTGATAATTCACGAATGTAATTTGCCAATACATCACGGTTTGCATCTGGTGCTTCAATCACAACATGACTACCACCAGTACCTGGAAAGCTACCACCACCACCAGCACGATAGTTATTTGAGGCAATAAGAAATTCCATATCATCACTTACTGGTAATCCTTCAAAGATAAGATTGGTGATACGCTGAGCATTTTCATCAACTAACTCACAATTCCCTTGATATCTAGCGGGTTGAGTCACATCAATTTGATATTGAACACCATCAATAACATCAAAATTGTACGAAGGAAATGAAGTACTAATAAGTTCTTGTTGTAGTGAAGAAGTAGGATCAATTTGATTAAACATACTTGTAGTGCATTCCAACCATTCTTTTAACTCAGCCCCTGAAACTTTCAAAACCTGTAAAGTATTTGGATAAAGATATAAATCAGCCGCGTCTTTAAGTGCTAAGTCTCCTTTTGCAACGGTGACAAAATCACTTTCATTACTACAATCCTGACTACGAGTACATGCTTTAAACGGAGCGGCTGCAGATAACACTGGCAAGTTTTCAAGATTAACATCACCTTGAATAAGTTGTTCTACATATTGTTTTTGCGCATCACTAACAATTTGTACCGACGGGTCATCTTGAACTAACGCCAAAAAGCTAAACATATCATCAGACGCACTACCAATAGGCTGCCCCATATACTGACTAGTTTCAGTATCTGCATCTATAAGCAACGTTGTGATTTCATCATCAGTAACCACAGTCTCACTATCTACCATAGGAGTTGAAACTTTATAGTTAAATATTGACCATTTACTATTATCAATATCGTACGCCAATTCAAGATCAATAATACCTAAATGACTGCCCCAATAACCAGGCATAACTGCAGGTACACCATTAATTGAACCTTTTTCAATATTAACATTAGGTGTATCAGCATAAGTACTAGAAGGAAATAAAGCGTGGGCATGACCAAACATAATGGCATCAATGCCTTCTACTTGTGATAAATAATACGATGAATTTTCCGCTAAATTGTCACTATCGTAAGGTGTTGCATCAATACCTGAATGAGGAATTGCAACAATAATGTCAGCTCCATCTGCTTTCATTTTTGGTACTAATATTTCCGCCGTCGCTTTAATATCTTTAACAATAACCTTACCACTTAAATTATTTTTATCCCACGCCATAATTTGTGGTGGCACAAAGCCAATAAAACCAATTTTAAGAGTATGTTCATTACCTTTCTTATCAGTAATTACTTTATCAATAATAGTATACTGATCAAAATAGGCTTGATCATTATCAGCATTACTATCACCGTCATCAATAAAAATATTAGCACCAATATAAGGAAAATTAGCATCATTAACTGACTCAGCTAAAAATGACAAGCCATAATTAAATTCATGATTACCATAATTACCAACATCATAACCTAAACTATTCATCGCTTGATAAACCGGATGAACCTCTCCAGCTTCAATGCCTTTTGCCGCCATCCAATCACCAATAGGATTTCCTTGAATCAAGTCTCCATTATCGACCAATACTGAATTTGTTGCTTCAGCACGTGCTTTTTTGATAAGCGTTGCCGTACGAGCAAGTCCAAAGCGAGTTTGTTTACTACCATTATAATAATTAACATCGGTTAAATAAGCATGAATATCGGTTGTTTCCATTAATCTGAGTGTTGAAAAACTCTCTGCATCAATAATAATACTTAATGACTTTAAAGTATCAGCAACAGCCAAAGCATCTATACGATCATCTGAAAGCGCTAACATAGCGGTTAATTCAGCAACTTGCGCGTCAAACGTCAACTTTTGTTCTTCGCTCAGAGTTTGCGAACTACCAACAGCCGCCTTTAATATTTCAATTTCTTCCAATAAATTGTTAGTTGTTGTTGAGCTTTGGTTTAACTGATTTTGCAATGCAGCAACATCATTTTGTAGTGCTTTAACCTCATTGTCATTATCATCACATCCCGCTAAAATAGAAACCACAGCTATGGCAATTAGGCTTTGTTTAATCAATTTAATTCGCATTCAATGTATCCTCTATTATTTACTTGCTTCTAATGAATTTATCCGCCAATAAAGTCGCACAATTCCATGAATATTTAATAGCATATTTATGACGTTTCTATGACTCAACAGTAAACGTATAGTTAACGACACCTGCCTCTAGCGCTTGAGCTCATATACATTATCTCCTCACTTAATTTAGGAGATAAGCATGAGAATTACGCGTAGCCAAGAACAATGGCAAACCATCATTGAAGATCAACAAACCAGCGGTTTAACC
>JAOPTQ010000041.1:0-10032 GCA_051531915.1 Colwellia sp.
GGTTAAACCGCTGGTTTGTTGATCTTCAATGATGGTTTGCCATTGTTCTTGGCTACGCGTAATTCTCATGCTTATCTCCTAAATTAAGTGAGGAGATAATGTATATGAGATCAAGCGCTAGAGGCAGGTGTCGTTAGCTATACGTTTACCCTGTTTTGTTTACTAGTAGCGAGTATAAAAACAAAAAAACCGCTTTCGCGGTTTTTTTATTTATATTGCTCTATCGTACTAAAAGTACAACCTACAATTTAAAGCTTGTCGGCATTATCCGTTAGATAAGCGGCAACACCATCTGTTGAAGCGGTCATACCTTCATCACCTTTCTTCCAACCAGCAGGACAAACTTCACCGTGATCTTGGTGGAATTGTAATGCATCAACCATACGTAACATTTCATCAACATCACGACCTAATGGTAAATCATTGATAACTTGGTGACGAACATTACCTTCTTCATCAATTAAGAATGAACCACGAAATGCGACGCCAGCTTCAGGATGCTCAACATCGTAAGCTTGACAAATTTCATGCTTAGTATCAGCAACTAACGTATATTGTACTGGACCAATACCACCATCATTTACTGCGGTGTTACGCCATGCGTTATGAGAAAATTGTGAATCAATTGAAACACCGATCACTTCAACGCCACGGCTTTTGAATTCTTCCATACGGTGATCAAAAGCTAAAAGCTCAGACGGACATACAAAAGTAAAATCTAATGGGTAGAAAAACACTACCGCTTTTTTTCCTTTAATAGCTTCACTTAACGTAAAACTATCAACAATTTCACCGCTACCTAACACTGCTGCTGCTGTAAAATCTGGTGCTGGACGACCAACTAATACGCTCATTTTATGCTCCTTTTTTGTTATATAAATTTATTTAACTCATCTAACGACTTCGAAACTCGAAACTCGAAACTCGAAACTATTAGCAAGTATTGTACTATTTTTGAAAATTTCAACTATTGAGCTGACTTTTCTACGACTGCACTATTTTTTGCCGCGGCTTCTTTTACTAGCGTTTGTAATTCACCTTGCTGAAACATTTCTAGAATGATGTCACAACCACCAACTAATTCACCCTCAACCCAAAGCTGTGGAAAGGTAGGCCAATCAGCATATTTAGGTAACTCAGCACGAATATCTGGATTTTGTAATATATCAACATAAGCAAACTGTTCATCACAAGAAATTAATGCTTGTGATGCTTGTGATGAAAAACCACAGCTTGGTAATTTTGGTGAACCTTTCATATACAATAAAACTGAATTTTCACTAATTTGTTCTTTAATGCGTGCAATTGTGTCCATAATAACCTCTAAAATTAATACTTATTGTATTGGGCTGTATATACTTAACTTAGTTATAGTGTCAAAAAATAACTATTCAATACAGTACAATAGAATAAACACGTTAAATTAATATTTTAATGCCTTTAACCTTGAAAAGTTAGGCTTTAAAACCTATATATATTAACAAGCTTAATACTTGAGTATTTTACTCGGGTTTTACTGAAAATACACGACTTATTCATTAAAACTATTAAACATTCTAAATCAAATAGTAAATTGGAGCATAAAATGGCTATTGAATTACCCGCGTTACCTTATGAACAAAGTGCACTAGAACCTCATATTTCCGCTGAAACATTATCATTTCACTATGGTAAACATCACAATACTTACGTTGTAAAATTGAACGGCTTAATTGAAGGTACTGATTTTGATGGCAAGTCTTTAGAAGAAATAGTAAAGACTTCTTCGGCAGGCGTTTTCAACAATGCAGCTCAAATATGGAACCATACTTTTTATTGGAACAGTCTTAGTCCAAGTGGCGGCGGTGAGCCAACAGGCGCATTAGCAGATGCCATTAATGCTACTTTCGGTTCTTTTGCTAAATTTCAAGCGAAGTTTGTTGACAGTGCAGTAAATAACTTTGGCTCAAGTTGGACTTGGCTAGTAAAAAATTCTGATGGCAGTTTAGCTATCGTTAACACATCAAATGCGGCAACACCGTTAACTGATGATGGTGTAACGCCACTGATTACGGTTGATTTATGGGAGCATGCTTATTATATCGATTATCGTAACTTACGCCCTAAATATATGGAAGGTTTTTGGGCGTTAGCGAACTGGAGTTTTGCTGAAACTAATTTTTCTTAAAAATTCAAATTTAATAAACTAAAAACGAGCGTTCAAGCTCGTTTTTTGACTCCTTAAACATTAAACATTAAACATTTAGTATTTTTTGACTACTTTGACGCTATCATCAACACTTTTTGCATCGACATAAGCAATAGCATTAACATTAGCCGTAACAAAAGCAATCACTTCTTTATCACTCGCAAACTCTTTTGGCGGTTTACCTTTACCTGAAAACATCAACTTAGACCAATAAGCCTTAACTTGGCTAGCACTTTTCTTTAATGATTTCTTTTCAAACTCATTTCTTATGGCTTCTTTATACTTCAGGTTAATAATGGTAACAGCCTCTCCTGTTGAATATTTTTTTAACTTCCCTAGAAACAATCTCGGTACATCACTATCGCTAATGCTTGACAAATTTTTTATATTAACAATAACAGCAACTTCAGCTGACGCCACAGAGCTAGTTAATAAAATAAACAAACTTAATAATAATTTAATGTAAAACTTTTTAATTATTGTCATTATAAACTCCTAAAACACGGTTACTAAAGCGGTTCTAAACAGGCCAGAATCATTCATACCATTTAGATCATCAGTATAGTCTGTATATTCAAATTTAAGTGCTGCAGAATCATGAAAATCCCAACGTAAACCTAAAGTAATATAACTTTGTTCCACAAGCTGATTATTAACTAATCCTTGTGTAGCAGCTTTTAAATAATCAATATCAGAATGTAAACCCCATGACACATTGGCGGTAATATCACTTTTAGTATCTTCATCAGCGCCGTAAGTTAGGTGAAATAACAAATTATCAACTCGCCACCCCCCCATAATGTAATATGACTCTTGATCAGCAAGTGGTGTATTATCGAGTGTTAAACTAGTATATTCACCCACCATAATAAAATTTTCATAGTCTATTTGAAAGCCGGCTTCAATAAAAATGGCATCGTCTTCAGCAATATATACTTCATTAGCAATACCAGTAAAACCAACTTGTTGCCAACCTGCTGCTAAAGTATTTATATCCGAATGAGGAATATTAATATCAGCTTGGAAATAACCTGCTCGTAATGTTAACCAATCTCTATTAATAGTATAAGAACCCCCGATCATACTCTTAAAGTCAATATTTACATCTTCACCAAACACGCTTTTTTCATCACTATTCCGACCATATAAAACTTGCAATGTAGTATCAAACTCACCAATATTACCTCCATATATTGCTCCTATCCCATCAAAGGTATCAATAAGTAAATCATAAACTCCTTTTGGGGGTGCTATCCAAGTATAAGCATAAGAAACATCAAGGAAGTCTGAATACATATAAAAAGGTGCACGTTGACGGCCAGCTAATAATCTTAAATTATCGGTAGCATCATAACTAACATAAGCCCATTCAAAACTTGGTGCCCAGTCATCTTCTCCTTTTGCTAAAATTTGCACTGTAACACCTAAACCTTCAGATAAATCGCTAGATGCTTGAAGTGCTAACAAAGACCCTTGACTAAAATCAAAAGCATCATCATAACCATATAAGGTTTCATCGCTTGATGTTGTAACACCACCAACAATAGAAGCAAAACCGTTAAATGCAATTTCAGCATTTACACTACTAGCAAATAATACACCAGTAACAACTAATGCTTTATATGTGTTATTCATATTGTCTCCACCATATTTCATGTTTAAAATTCTTCATGCTTTAAAATATAAATAATTAAATTTTAAAGCCTATATTTATTATCTTTTCATTATACTTTGAACTGTCTAGCTACTTGCTCCAATTCAGAAGCTAAGCTTGACAAATGCTCACTAACCCCCGCCACTTTATGAGAAGCCGTTGAGGCTTCATCAGCACAAGCTTGAATATCTTCCACGTGGCCAACCATTAAACCTGATACTTGATGTTGTTGCTCTGTAGCTACGGCAATAGCACCATTCATATCAGCAATTGTATTTACCGTTTGTGTAATAACAACCAAGCTATCTCCTGCTTCATTGGCGCTAGCAACACTTTCTTCTACACTTGCTCTGGAGCTTTCCATCATAGTTACCGCTTTACTTGCCGCACTTTGTAACTGCCCAAGCATTTGGTTAATTTCTTCAGTTGATTCTTGCGTGCGCGAGGCTAAGTTTCTCACTTCATCTGCTACCACCGCAAAACCTCGACCCTGCTCACCCGCACGAGCCGCTTCTATAGCAGCATTTAATGCCAATAAATTGGTTTGCTCTGCAATGCCTCTAATAACCTCTAGCACAACATTAACTCGGTTAGTATCTTCTTGTAGTTGGTTAATACTCTCGGCGGCTTGAGTTACATTTTCTGCTAACTTATTAATACCATTAACGGTTTGTTCAACAACTAACTTACCTTTTTCAGCTTCATCATTTGCATTACGTGCAGCGTCGGCAGCATCGGCAGCATTAGTTGTTATTTCAGCAACACTGTGGCTCATTTCTTCAACCGATTGCCTTGATTGAATAACGCTATCAGATTGTCTTTTAAAAGAGTCAATAGTACTGGTTGATAAATGTGAGATACTACTTGCTGTATCTGCAAGCGGTAGGGCCGTATCAACTACATCTTTAATTACCCCTTGAAGTTTTTCAATAAAACTATTAAACCAAAAAACTAAATCACCCATTTCATCTTTACTGGTAGTCGTCAACCTAACCGTTAAGTCACCATTTTCTTGCGCAATACCTTTCATTGAATGAATAATATCCCTTAAGTTTGAACTAATTGTTTTAGCTACAGGTATAGCAACAGCAAATAACGCGAACAAAGTGATAGCCGCTAGAATAACGCCGGTTTGCGAGGTTGACTCGGCTTTCTCGTTAACTGACTCAAAAGCCTTAGTGAAAGAGTTATGACGCTCAGCTTGAAATTTATTTAACTTCTCTTGTAATGAAATTAACTGGTTCGACATTGCCTGACTTCTGTTTCCAATAGTGGCAAAGTCAGCTGTACCATCAACCATTTCTTTTGATAAGCCAAAAGCCATTTCATAATAATGATTAAAATCACTCAATAAGCCACGTAAAAATGCAGCATTGTCTTTATCTGTTTGAATATTTTGTTTTAACTTATCTCTAGTTTCTTGTGCATACTGGTTCGCAGTTTCTAAAAGCTCTCCCTCTCCCATTGTTGCTGCATTACCTAAGGTTTCTTTAATTTTATCTAAACGAACTAAAGAGTATTCTGATGTTTGCAATAATTGATATTCTATTTGGTAGGCTTGATCTAACTGTTTAACGATATGCGACATAGCAATTAATGTTATTGCTAGGTAAATACAAAACCCAACTGCGCCAACAAATGGGATCAACAGTATTTTATATCGTACCGATAATGCTTTCAAAAAATTCATAACTACCTTCTAATCTCAATCATAAATAATAGGGGTAAAATGATAAAAAATCATTTCTAAAAATAGTTTAGCCAATGAATTTTCATCTGACAAGATTTTGGTTGAAATATTTTTAATTTCAGAGTTAATTAATATATTGATATATCAATGTTTTTTAAATGTAGTCAACCGCTAAATCAGGTAAAAATAAAGTGTATTGGTATGATGAGGGATTAAAAAGGGAGAGTGTTTTTATTAAAATATAAAAAAGGCTTAAGCTATCAACTTAAACCTCTTTCATTATATTTATAATCTACTTAATTACTAAGTGAAAAGCGAAGATTAATCGTCTGATAGCTCTTTTAAAACATCATCTTTCAATTCAGACCAAAGCTTCCCTGATTCAATACCATATTTTCTAACCGCAAAAATGGCATCATCAAAACGGTTTTCTTTCGCCAAATCAATTAACTTTTGATAATAAGTTTTTGATATTTCTCGTCCCCTAGGGTGGGAAAAGTAGAGACTACCAATACGTGAATACAACCCCCTAAAGCCGTTTAATATTAACAAGTAAATTGAGTTGCCGGAGGCTACAACTAATTCTTTGTTTAAGCTAAAATCAAATTCCGCAAAAGCTTCGCCAGTATCTTCAATATTCGTATAGGCACTTAATAGTTCAATGGTCTTTTCTGGATCATTTTTAATGGCTGCACGAATATAAATAGCGCTAATATTAGTTCTAGCGGATAACAAATTATCCACTAAATCAGGAATACCTTCTTGATCTAACTGTGCAAGTGTTTCAAGTATATTTAAACTTGATGTTTCCCAAAAATTGTTCACTTTGGTTGGTTTTCCATGTTTAATCGTTAACCAACCATCACGAGCTAATCGCTGTAAAACCTCTCTCAAAGTTGTTCTTGTCACACCAATAAGTTCTGATAACTCTCGCTCTGCTGGCAAAATAGAACCAGGAGGAAAGCCACCATTCCATATAGATTCAACAATATACTGTTCTGCAAACCCTGCGGGGCTTTGAGCTTTTATAACCATGAACCTATCTACACCTATACTAACGATAAATTAATAAACAGATTGTACCAGAAGATAACTTTGGTACAAGCGTATAAATATTGCCAATCAGCAATAAGTTTTTCAATATAAATTTTAAGTTAAAATATATTTATCCTGTATAAAACATTATTTAATATCAAAAATATTATTTATATTGAAAATATTTACTGTATCATTTTGTTATAGTTTTGCTAAAATCACCTAGTTAAAGCACTTACTATTTACAATAAAACTTCACCCAACTGTTGAGAGATATATGAAACAATTTTTATTCCTTTTACTGGCCATGTTGCTTCCAGATATAGCCTTTGCCTCTGACACCGTCCACCAAACTATTGATCTAACAAGCCATTGGTTGGGTTATACCGCTATTGTGATTTTCGTCCTAGCTTATAGCTTGGTTATATTAGAAGAGCAACTTCACTTGAGAAAGTCTAAGCCGGTATTACTCGCTGCGGGGCTCATTTGGATTTTAATTGCCGCCTATTATGGCTCACATGGTATGCCCCATGCAGCAGAAACTGCCATACGCCATAATTTCTTAGAATATGCTGAATTATTTTTCTTCTTACTTGTTGCAATGACCTATATTAATGCCATGTTAGAACGAAATGTATTTGATGCACTTCGTGATTGGTTAGTGGTAAAAGGATTTAGTTATAAAGCGCTGTTTTGGTTAACCGGTATTTTGGCTTTCTTTATATCGCCAATAGCAGACAACTTAACAACAGCACTTATTATGTGTGCCGTAGTGCTTGCCGTAGGTAAAGATGAACCTAAATTTATTGCTATAAGTTGTATAAATATTGTTGTTGGTGCTAATGCTGGCGGTGCTTTTAGTCCTTTTGGTGACATTACCACACTTATGGTTTGGCAAAAAGGCATTGTACAATTCCAAGAGTTTTTTGCATTATTCCTCCCCTCCGTTGTTAACTTTGTTATACCCGCAGTAATCATGCAATTTGCAATACCATCGGGCAATCCTAAGTCAAGCTCTGATGAAATGACCCCCATAAAAAAGGGTGGTTTAGTGATTGTTGGCTTGTTTATATTAACAATTATCACCGCTGTATCTTTCCATAATTTCCTTCACTTACCACCAGTATTTGGCATGATGCTAGGTTTAGCTTACCTTAAATTTTTCGGTTACTACCTTCGTAAATCAGGCCAAGCTAACATTGACAAGTCTGACATTCCGACGGGTCATCATATTGAAGACGACTTTGATATTTTTGATAAAATAGCTAAAGCAGAATGGGATACTTTATTTTTCTTTTACGGCGTAATATTAGCCGTTGGTGGTTTAGGCTTTATTGGTTACTTAGGCATGACTTCTGAGTTTATGTATGGTCAGTTAGGTGCAACAACCGCCAATGTTTTAGTCGGCATTTTATCTGCCATTGTTGACAATATTCCGGTCATGTTTGCGGTATTAACAATGAATCCCGAAATGTCGCATAACCAATGGTTATTAGTAACCTTAACCGCGGGTGTTGGTGGTAGTTTATTATCAATTGGCTCTGCTGCAGGCGTTGCTTTAATGGGACAAGCTCGCGGTTACTATACCTTTTTCAGTCACTTAAAATGGATGCCTGTTATCGCTTTAGGCTATGCGGCAAGTATTTATGTGCACTTTTTGGTTAATGGTTAATTCACCCACTAACCTATTAGGTATATGAACATAGAAGCTTCTAAACAATTTAGAAGCTTTTTTATTTGAATGATAGAGAGGTTAACATTGAAATTTTTAAGTGACTTTACCACCAATTCAACAGCATGGTTGTTACTGGCATTATCGGCTTTAGGACTAGAACTCAGTGCTTTATATTTTCAATATGTGATGGACTTAGCACCTTGCATAATGTGCGTTTATCAACGAACGGTTATTTTGGCTTTGTTAGCCGCAGGTGTTATAGGTTTTATTGGCTGTAAATTATTAATAGCAAGAGTAGTTGCTTATGCTTTATGGGTAGTAGGCTCTATCTGGGGGCTTTTAATCTCCATTGAACATGTTGAATTGCAAGCCAACAGTGGCTCTATCTTTTTCACCTGTGAAATCATCCCTAACTTTCCAAACTGGGCACCGCTGCACCAATGGTTCCCTGCTTTTTTTGAAGCGACGGGAAGTTGCGGTGACATTAATTGGCGGTTTTTAGATTTTAGCATGCCACAATGGATGATTGTGGTGTTCACTCTATATACCATTACTTTTGCGATCGTGTTAATTAATAGATTAGTGTGTGCAAAAAAATGCTAAGCCTTGCGCTCTAAATGTTACATTCTAACCATTAACACAGAATAACGATGTTTCACAAAATTTTCTCTTTAGCGGTCTAAATGTATTAAGCGGTGATCTATTAATAATCACCGCATACTTTTTAAGCTAAGAGCTGAGCTATGAACGAATTGGCGCGCCAACCCCTGCCGCTACATAAGGGATAACTTGCTTTATCACTCCGGCAATATCAATCGTTCGATTAAAATCATTTTGAGCTATATCAATTAACGCATCACTTGATGACATGGTAAAAACGATAGTTCCCATGGTAAAGTGTAATCGCCAGAACATTTCTTCTGCGGTTAACTCAGGGTAGGCTTTATATACGGCAGTAGTAAAGTGAGTGAAGACATCTGGGTATTGAGTTGTTAAAAACCAACGTAAGAAACCTTGGCTATCAGTATAGCCTCGCCCTAATAATTGTAAAAAGATACTTGTACCATTTTCTTTAAATACATTTAACTGTAGTAACGGCTCAATAAAAGCGGAAAAAACCTCAATTAGCGTGGGTTTAGCATCTTCTACGCACAACTCTTTTAACGATGACTCAAGTTTCGGAGAAAGCTCATTCATATAACGAGACATAACCGCTTTAATTAACTCTTTTTTAGAGCCAAAATGATAATTTACTGCTGCCAAGTTAACTTCCGCCTGGCTCGTGATTTCTCTTAAAGAGGTGCCATTAAAGCCTTTATCGGCAAAGAGTAACTCTGCGGCATCTAAAATTTTATTTTTTGTACTCATACTTATTATTACTAGCTTTAGCTAGCAATCAACAACCAAATTAAAACAGTCGTTTAAAATAACGTATTTATCCTCTCTAGGTCAAGTTTATTCAACTGTTAACCGTATTATTATGAATTGATTTTCAGTCAATATAGCCAGTTACAAACCATTACAGTTTCTATACAGTAAAAAACACCCTGCTTCGCTATTATAATCCCATATTCATGCTTAATCACTCCCCTAGGGATTAGGCATGAATGTAACTCCCTTTATATTATGTTTTTATATTGTACATTTTGGCTCATTCTCCCTTGAATGGGCCTTTTTTTTGTCTCTCATTATATTGACTTCATTTTCTCAACATAAGTTATACAAATAAATATCTCGGCCGCAAGCGACCGAGTTTTAAAACAAGTCTAGCTGATCTGAATGTATTTCTT
>JAOPTQ010000042.1:0-5255 GCA_051531915.1 Colwellia sp.
TTGAGTTTGCTTGTGTGTTTGCTTCGTTTTGCTGTTGCCCTTGTGATTGCTTGGCTTGACGAAAATCCGCTAGCATTTGCTCGGCATTAGGGTAGCGTAAATCAGCATCTTCACTCATGGATTTGAGGATAACTTCGTTAAGTGCAGAGCATAACTCAGGCACTAACACGTTAGGATCAGCAAAACGGCCGGTAGGCAACCGACCAGTTAACATGCGATAGGCAAAAATCCCTAAGCTGTAAACATCAGCCCGGGCGTCAACATGTTTGGCACTTTCACGTTGCTCTGGCGCCATATAATTTCGTGAGCCCATACCTAAATGCGAAACTGTGCTATTGCCACCATCTGGTGCTTTGGCGATACCAAAATCAGCAATACGTACTCGGCCATGACTGGTTAATAATATATTGGCGGGTTTTATATCGCGGTGTACTAAACCTTTTTGATGAGAGGCTGCTAAGCCTTGCAGAATTTGCTCTAAGTAGTCGAGTGTTTCTGATAAAGGCAATGCTTTAGGGTGCTCTGACTCTGTTAAGTCTTCAATAGCACGTTTATCAAAAATGTCTTTACCACACTTTTCAGCTAACGAGTGTGGCACATAAGGCATAGCGTACCAAGGCGAGCCATCAGCGGTTTCACCAAATTCAATAATATTAATGACGCTGTCTTCATGCTCTAAGCTGGCAAGAATTTTCGCTTCATTAATAAAACGCTCACGTAAACTTGCTAAACCTTCTTCGGTTGATGAGGTAGCAAAGGCAATGAGGTTTTCATCTTTTGGATGAAACACTTTAATCGCCACTTGGCGAGCAATGCTTTTATCTTCGCCTAGAAAAACTTCGCCAAAGCCGCCACCGCCAAGGCGTTTTAAAATACGATATTTACCAATATATTCCATTAATAGGTGTCCAATGTATGACTGACAATTGTACCTTGCCAATTATTGTTATTAAGCCATTGTTGTAAATGAGAAACGTTGACAAGCGGTGATTTTATCTCACGTTGTAAGTATTGTTGCAACTGTTGTTTGTAATCAATTTTCTTTATTGTTTCGGTTTTGCTACTAGGCAAGAGTACAAGATAATAACGCCGGTCGATATTTTGCGTTGTTGGTAGGGGTATTTGCCAGCTATGCTCATTCAGGGTTAATAAACGAATGGCGCGCGTATCTGCCGCCACTAAAATAACGGTTGTTATCTCTGACGGTGTTAAAAGTGTTAACTGACATAAGTTAGCCAGTTTGGTGGCTGCAAACAGTTGTTTTTGATCAGTGACTTGTTTTTTTACCTGCTGCTTTATGATTCCATCTTTACAGTCACCGTATTTAGCCAAAGTGGCGGTTATGCTTATTGGTACGGTATTAAGATGACTTTCATCCTGCACTTTTGTGCTTGCTGATTTGACAGTTAAGATATTGTTTTCATGATTAACTGCTTGAGTAAATACGAAATTATTTTTCAGCAAAACAAGTATTACTACAACAGAGAATAAACCAACAAAAAACGTTAATTTTAGTGAGCGTTTTTTATCCACTATTATATTTTTATTTACTATTACGTCGGTATTGGTTAGTAAAGCAACGGCTGTTTGCTCGGTGTTTTTGGCCTTTATTGGCTTACTTGCTGCCAGTACAGGCAAGTAGTTTACTGCGTCTTCCAGTGTTGTTATCAACTTAGTTACTTTAGCTGCGCTAGCCTCAATATTTTGCTCGTTGCCTTTGGGGATCAAAAAGGTTATTTCAGCCGATATTTGTTGCCAATGTTCTATTTGCTCTTTAGCTAATGTTTGTTTTAAGTGCACTTGCTCAACCGGTTGCACCAAACGTTCGCTGGTGTTTATTTCACCGGTGGCACAAATAACGTGATCGTTAGCTTTTACTTGCCCGTTGCCTAACATGTTTTGTGCATTGGCTACATGTGCCAAATAAAAAGCTAACTGCCAACTATTACCACTGTCGATACGCTGGCTTAAATTAACGCGGTAACTGCTACCGCCAAACTCTTGTTGAATAATGCCGGCTCCTTTTTTAACAAAGCTATGATAAGCGCTGCTAATATTGGCCGTGGTTGAGGTGCCATTAACGGTAACAATAGAGTTGATTTCGTCATCATCTATTTTAGTAATATTTTGAATGGCGACTAAACCTTGGGTGGTGGCAACAAAAATGTGCAGTTTCATCGGTTATTCTCTTGACTTATTAAAAATCATATTAAATATAATTGACTATTATCATCAACAAGTAATTGAAAGGCGTGATTATTATCGTCCATTAAAAGTTGGCTTAATCCGTCGACAAGTTTAGGAAACAAAATACATTCAGCCTGGTTTTGATTGGTCATATGCAACGATATGGCACTATTATTATGGTGCTCTTTGGGGTGCTTAATGGTTAAAATAACATAGACTTGCGTTGGGTAGTTTTTATCCCGTTTAAATTTCAAACTAAATTGCTCGGTTATTCTTGCTGGCAAGTTGTCACCACTACTTGCTGCGGCTTGTAAGCCGCTTTTGGCAAATTTAAGCTGTTGCAGTAATTGCGTGTATGTACGGCGTAGCGTTAAATCTTGGTTAATTTTATGCATTAGTTGTTGGCGGTCAAGCTGATAATTGCCTCTGATTAATTGCACAAGGTCATTAAAAACTGTGCCATTAGACGAAACAGCTGACGTTTCTGGTAACTGATTCAACCCTTGATAAGCTAACTTAGTAGAAAATAATTGTTGGGCAAGTTTATCTACTGCTTTAGCTTTTTTAGATGATTCGGGTTCAAACATGAACACCTCCATAAATTTGTTCGAATACTTGTTTGAATATAGAAACATCTGAGGCAAATTTTTCTGTCCACAGTGTTGAGCATTGTTCATTCGTTGGTATTTTCTTAATAAACATGCTTAAGGCTTGCTTACAATGCTGTAGTGCTTCTGCGCCTTGTTGATAATTGTCTAACAACGTTGCACAAGGTAATTGTTTAAAACCGTCTTTGTTGTTTGCTTTAAAAGCTTTTTTAGCTAGCGCTAAAGCTGAATTTATCTCTGGGTGCTTTATACTTATCGCAATGATGTTATTAAATATATTAGCTAATTCACCTTGTTCATTAAGTGCTTGTGCCAGTATGTGCTCGGTATTCAATTTAAGTTCGCTTGCTGTTGATGGCGATAATTTGTCTGTTAAATAGCTTAGAAAGCGCGGATCTTGATGGCTATAAAATACATGGCTTAATGCCAACATAACCGCTGAGATATTATTTATTTGCTCGTTAACTTGCTGGTAAAAATCAGTATAATTTTGTGTGGGTTGTTCATTAAGTTTTTGTCGCGTTATTTGTGGCGATTTTCGCTTGGCTTGCACCAGTATTGATTGCCATTGAGAAAATATAAATAAGCGCGCAAAAGACAATGACAGTGTTTTAAGGTAGGGGCGGTAGTGATGTAATGGCGCTATTATTGCCCATTGCGCTTTAGTTAAAAATTTTGGCGATTGGCACAGCCAGTTATAATTTTCAATTTCTGAGCACTGAGCAAATAATATTGATTGTATGGCGTCAGGCGAAAACTCTCCGTTTTCAACATCAAAACCAATGGTGCTGGCATGTTGCCCTTGTAAGCTTGCTTGTGCCTGTTTTAGTGCTTGCTCGGCTTCAATAAACTCATGAAATACTGTTGAATAGAGTTTAAAGCCCGGCGATGCATCGTCAACACTGGCTTGTTGCCAAAAGTTTAATAAAGTGTCGTCATTTAAAAAAGGCAGTTGAATATTATGTTCATCAAGCCATTGAGTAATATAACGTAAGCGTCTTTGTTGTTGTGCTGGTATTAAATGTTCACTTAGGTACTGATAAATAATTTTTTGTAAGCTTGATGAAAGTGCTTTTATGTTGGCATCGGAAGCTTGCTCTAAATCAGTGGTAACTTCTTCGAGTAAGTTAAAACCTTGCGGGGAAATATTGACAATAAACTCTAACAAAACAGCCAATGCACCCACACGTGTTGGTGAAATAGCAAAGGTTGAATTGGCAATATTAAGTTGTAAAACGTCTTGTGTTAGTTCAATGCTTGCTTGTTCACTTTGCTTTGTGTGCCATGGTTGCTCAAACGCCTGTCGAAACAGCTTGGGCGAGATACTTTCGTTAAGCCAAAAAAAATCAATTAATGATGATGACTTAGCCTCCTTGGAATAATTAACAACAGCCCAGCATAAGTAACTTAGCTCTAAGCAGGCTTTACCATAGTTACGACAAACAAGGTATTGCGCCACTTTATTTACGTCTGCTTGCCTATGTTTGTGATCCGCCGTTAAGCCCGGCGTTTCACGGATGCCATCGACAAGGGCGATAAATGATTCACTAACACCGTAACGGGTAATTTGTGCGCTTAGATTGTTGGTTTTATGCATTTTAAGTTATAATAGCCTTTTGAAAATGAACAGCACTACGCGCTGTACCTCCCCCAGCCCCTCCAAAGGAGGGGTGAAAACAAACAAAGTGAAAAAGCACAAAGGACACAGCATTATTTGCCCTGGACAAGACGAAAGCCGCTACGGCCGCGGTAAGCAAGGCTGTAGTGGTAGCGGTCGGCCGAACGCATATAGTGCGGTTCGCTGATGCACGAGCCGCCGCGAACCACACGCCTGTCACAAGTACCGTTTAGCCAAGCACTACCATTACTCGGCGCGCTTTTATAAGAGTTATTCCAGCAGTCTTGCGTCCACTCCCACACGTTACCATGCATGTCATATAAGCCAAATTTGTTTGGCTTAAAACTTTTTACCGGTGCTGTTTTTTTCTTGTAACCGTCATTAGGCCAGCCGAAACCTTCGTCACCGTTAGCATGCTGCGCTGAGAGTGCATTACCCCAGCTGTATTGTGTGGTGCTACCCGCTCTTGCAGCATATTCCCACTCAGCCTCACTGGGAAGCCTAAATACTTTACCGGTTTTTTTATTCAGCCAAGGGATAAACTGCTCGGTAATATCCTTATAACTGACATTTATAACCGGACGATTACCCCGCCCCCAACCTCTATCTTCAGGCTTATGTTTACAACCTCCGTTAGTAACGCAGGCATCCCACATGGCAAAGGTCACTTCGGTGGTCATCATTTTAAAAGCAGGAACATTTACTTTATGTACTGGCTTTTCATCACTGTTACAAGATTGGCCGCTAACACAGCCCATTTGAAAGCTACCTCTGGGTATACTCTTTAAGCTTTCAAGTAAAACATCTATTGGAGTGCGTTGCTTTAAAGAATAACTAAACTG
>JAOPTQ010000043.1:0-20936 GCA_051531915.1 Colwellia sp.
TGTCGTTAACTATACGTTTACGAATTAACCATTATTATTCATATTCCAGAAATAAATGATATATTGGGTCAGATGAGTATTTAGTATAAAGTTCATCTGACCCATTAGTTCTATTAGTTTATATCTTGTATGTGGTAAAAAATTAGGTTTTTATTCAGATAAAAAATATTACTAGATAATTTATAAGCTTAAAGCTCTTCTTAGGTTATCTTCTTCAATATTTGTAAAATTTACATGATTTATTGATAAAGGGAAATCGAGAATTGTATCATCACCTTCAAGATCTTTTCCTTTAAAACTCACTGTTTTAGATATAGGTATTCTATAATTGACTATAAGAGTTCCATTATCAACCGAAGGTTCATAATCTTCTCCAACAATAATATTTTTAACTTTTCCATTTTTCATTATGTATAAGTAACCATTTAATCTTGCAAATGCCCCATCTGTAGCTGATAACTGGCCATAAGTTTTAGCTTGGGCGTATTGGCGTGTTCTCCATATAAAGTCATCACAGGAACTCATACATTTTTCATTTATAATAAGTTTTAATTCAGAATAGTTGATAGGTTGAGAAGAAGAATTAATATCTTTCATTTCACAAGTAGTAGAACCTCGACAAAAATCAGTTCGCAAGGGGAGAAATTTATCCTCTGGGCTAATGTTATTTTTAACTTTTTGATACCAGTTTTCAGCTCGATCATTGTGATAGAATGCACTACTTCTTATTTCAAGATCAGTCAATAACTCGATATTTTTATACAAAACTAGATTATCTTTAAATCCTTTCTTGGTTAAAGCGGCTATCCAAGGAGTGTTTTCAGAACCTCCTACATTATTCTGTAAGTCAATAGTTAAAGGTTTTCTACCAAACTTCTTTGTAATGCGCTTAACTTCATTTATATCAGCGCACATCCCTTTATCTTCCGCTTTTTCGCAATAAATATCCCCAGATTTGCTTCCCCATTTTCCAAAGTAAAAAATTTTCAGTACATAACCATTTTTACTTTCAAATAAACAAGATTGGCTTCCGTTATATACTAAGCTAACATTTAATGACGAATATAAGCTCTCACATTCAATCAGTTCACGCTTTTTACGCTTTATTTTTTGTTGTTGAGTGACTTTTTCTTGTGAGCCATTTGTAAATTTAATTTTCAGTTCACTTGTTCCACCTAAGAAATGATAGCCAAGTTTCATATAATCTGAAAATAATCTAAGACATCCCGATTGATGAATATCATTGCAATATAAGTTGAAAAATTCATCAAAAATATCATTAATTTTTCTCCCGTTAATTGAATCTATATTTTGACTATTTTTAACCGAAAAAAAATTTACTTCAGGCCATGAATAACCTAATTCAAATTGAGGCCACCTAGGTAGGCTCTTAATATTTTTGCTAATACTTTTATCTATTAATACATATGAATGTCTGTTTAGAATTCCGTAATGTATATTATCAAGGGAACTGTATAAAGCATTCCATGTGATGGCATTGACAATGTTATTGCTTGTAATCGTTTTAAATGCAACCCAGTTAACCTTCCTTGTGCTATCTCTAAGATCAATTGTGATTGCATCTATGCTCTCAATTCCTTTTAATAACTGATTCGCTATCTCTTTTCGTTGACTTTCAGTGGGGAAAGGTAATTCATTATTAGCTTGAGAGTGAGAGCAAATTACGAGTATAAATATAGAAAATATTAAAATGGTTGCTTTCACCTTTTATCATCCTTTTTTACTAGTTAAATCTTATATAAATTTAAATTTAGTTTAAGTCTTTCAGGTGGTTACGTCAATGGTGCGAACTTAAATGGGAGTGTAGTGATTCTAGTTAACAACTGCTCTAAGCTTATTACTGCCAGTAAAATTTAGTAATCCCATGATATTTAGAATCGTGAGATCCTATATATTATTAATAAGAATAGCGTTCATGTTTATATGAATAAGGCTATTTGAGTTATTCTATAGCCTTTTTTGTTTTTCTTACGACACTAACCTTAAGGTATTACTAATATCTTTAACTTGCTCTGAGACATCGGCAGATATATTTTGTGCTAAAGTACTTGACTCATTTGCTTGTTGATTAACCGTTATCATCGCTTGCTCAAAAGCTAAATAATGCGTTCTTTGTTGAGTTATTTGTGTCAAGGTTTCTTGAGCAACACTAGCGGCGGTGTAGGCTTGCTCAGTAACTTCGTTAACATTTTCTTTTAATAACACCGCAGTTTGTTGTTGCTGTGTTGAAGTTTTTTCAATATCTATAATTGAACTTTCAATCGTTTTACTTGCTTTTTGTAGTTGTTGTAAACGGGATGTTACTTGCTGTAAAGAGTTTTGAGTTTTATTGGCGAGATCTCTTACCTCTGATGCAACAACAGAAAAACCTCTACCATGTTGACCAGCTCTTGCGGCTTCAATGGCGGCGTTAAGTGCTAATAAATTGGTTTGGTCTGCAATGTTACTAATCACATCAAGTATTGAACTGACACTATCAACGGATTGCCCTAATTCAACAATGGCAACTTTTCCTGAAGCAATGGCTCTATTAGTTGAGTCATTGGCTGTTAACACTTGTAATACTTTAGTTTGGCTATCGTGCATTGATTCTTGAGTTGTTTTTGCATTGGTTGCAACTTGTTGAGATAGTTGATTAACGGTATCTGTAGCTTGCCCTAAAGAGAGCATGATTTCTTTTACAGCATCAACTCGTCGGCTAGTATTACTTGAAGATTGATCAATGTTATGCGCTTGATGTTGCATTGAGTTTAAGGCGTTTGCTACTAACGTTAATTGCTGTGCTTTTTGTTTATCTTGTTGGCGCAAATTATCGACCATTTGATTAAAGCTACTAGCTATTTCGCCTAATTCAGTATGTTTTTCTATACCGGTTATATCGTCTACTTCACCGTTATTAACGAGCTTTAAAAAACTATTTCGTAATAAACGCACCGGCTTTAGAATAATTCTGTGTTGTAAATAATGTGTACTCATTAAATACGTTAACAAAAAGGCAACCAGTAAAACAACGAGTAGTTTTAGTTGGTTATCAAGATTTTTTTGGCTTTCAATAATAATTTTTTCACCCTGTAAAATGATAGTTTCTAACTCGACAACTTTATTACTTAGTGCTATTAACCCTTGTTGGCGATTTTTATTTTGGTTTAACGTTGATTGAAATTCGTGATAATAGTTATTAATTAAACTGATTAATTCATTTAAGGTGTCTGTGCTTAAATCAGTAGCTTCCTCTGCCTCTAATGGATCGTCTAGAAATAGTTCATCTTCGTCGTCATCTTCTATCGTCTCCTTTATACCCAGTGGTGGAAATTTCAATAAAAACTGGGCAATGGTTTTTAATTCATCATGAGAGGATTTTACTATTGTAGTGTTGGTGAAACTCGGGCTTGATAGTACTTTTTCTCTGACATTCATTAAAGAAATTAAGCCAGTTGATAGTTGTTGAGTTATTAAAGAAAAACTTACTTTTTGCTCAATAGATAGTTGGTCACTTTGTTTTGAATAGTTTGAAATTTGCTGATTTAACGCTGAAATTCCTTGTTCGCTATTACGCAAAAGTGCTTGTGGATCACCACTGAGTTTCCCTAAAGCGCGAAACTTTGTCTTGAGTAGTTGTTGTAATTGTTTTGATTTTATTGATAATTTTTCTGAAATTTCAGTGATTCTTATTTTACTCGCCTCAGAGGTTACTAAGGTTAATGATTTTTCTGCTTCTATTAACAATGAAGCGTCACCTGTTTGTAAGTATTCACTAATAACGCTTTTAAAATCTAAAGTGACTAAATTTTTAATGACTTGATATTCACGAGCTTGGTAACGACTTTGCGTTAACGTTGTGGTAATCCAATATAATGAAAAAACAAAAATAGTAGCAAATAATATTAAAGCGATAGTGGAAGATTTAAAAAAAGTAGAAGCGCGCATTTTCCCCAACCTGAAAAGTAGTACCAAATAATAATACTAATTCTCGCTAATAGTTATTGCTGTTAAGTTACTATATTATTACAGTTTTATTACGTGGCTTTGGTTGGGGTATTTTGATCTCTTTTATTTTGTTTTTTTCAAATCTTCTGCGTTTAAAAAAGACTGATAGTAAGCTGTTACATTGTTCACGCATTATATCGTTCTATTTTAAACGTAATGAAAAAGATTAAGAGAAATTGCTTTTCCCACTTGACTGAGAATCTCTAATGGGCAACTCTTTTATGATTCTTTTAAAAACACCTAAAGAAGACTACTAAAAAAATTCTCTGTTTCAATGCTGTCCATTCCATCAACAGAAACAGATGAGCAGGTATCTAACATTGATTTATCTATTCGCTGCGTATCTATTGCCGCGATATTTAAATCTAAAGATGTTCTGTTCGTATTAAAAATGGTTTCATTTTCTGGCAGCAACAATTGGTTAGCACTATTAAAAACGCAGACGAAATACCCTTTTCTAACGCCATCTAACCGAGCATGAACTGTAATACTTACAGGATAATCACTTACGCTTCTACGAACTAAACTAGTATTGCCACTAGACTCACGTAGCAGGAAGTCATCTGCTTTTCCCTCGCCATTAATCCATGGCCCCTGATCAGCGTTTATTGCAGAAAGGAAACGCGAAACTTGAGAGGCATAGAAACTATTATTTGATAAAGTCATCGCTTTGTATTCTGACTTTAATGCACCTGAATAGTCAGCTTGTAAAAACTGAACTGACGCATAGGTATCGAGATACTCTGAACTAGGTTCAGGATCAATGGTAGTATTCGATGAGTTTATATCATTAATTACTGGAAGCATTAATTTGTTGGCAAAATTTAAAGATACAGGTGAACGATTACTATCAATAACAATGTCCCAAGCAATATTATTAACAAGTGACGGTGAGAGATTTGAATGACTCTGCATATCGGTAATTAAGTGATTAACGTCTTGCTGATGATTTTCAATATTGACTATGCGGTTTATAAATGCCAATAAAAACAATCCACTAATCACTACTACAGATAATGAAGCTATTGGACTAGTTATTCGCCATTTTTCGAGTTGTTCTTTGGTTGTAACAGAATGAGACATATGCTTTCGTAGCAAAATCCATGTAATTACCACGCCAACAACAAAACCACCCAAGTGAGCCACCCAGTCAATCTGTGGGATCAAAAAAGGAAGACCACCGTTTAAACACAACATTATCAGCCATGATTGCTTGCCAAGATTAAACCCTGCGGGTAAACGAAACCCCATTTTTAAATTAATAAAAAGTAAGCTGCCCATTAACCCAAATATCCCACCTGAAGCACCTACTGAAACTAATGATCGGTCGGCATAACAAGAGGCAATGGCGCCACCAAGGCAAGCAAATAAAAATACTAGCAGTAAATTTTTTCTGCCCATTAATTTCTCTAATACATTGCCAAATACGAAAAAAGCCATCATATTAAAGTAAAGATGCAGTAATCCAATATGCAAAAAGTTACTAGTGAATAGACGATCCCATTGACCTTGACTCACCAACAGGGGAGAATTTCCTCCTAGCAGTAATAGATCAAGAAAACCGCTACCGGTTCCCCACAATCGAGACGCAGCAAAAATAAGTATCATTATTGTGCACAAAGCAATTGGCATAAAGGAGTTATATTTCATCAGCTCTTTCGAGTTTATTTGCGATGTATTTAAGGAAGACCATATATTCTCACCATCATTTGCCTTGAGAATGGACAATTTAATAAGTGATTCTATTTCAAGTTTACTTTCGACTATTTTCCGTAAGGCGAAAACATGTATTTTATTGAGCGTACCGATAACCAATATTTGATTTTTCCCCTTTCCTCTAATATCAATACTTTTGAGTGAGGAATACGAAATTTTATGATGTTTTTGTGAATTGAACCAACGTGGAATTAAAATTTCGTCAACAGTAAATTGAATAGATGCAGCTATTTTATTTAGGGTGAAATAACGGATTGTTAACGCAATTGCTAGTCCGAGTAGTGTAGCTCCTATTAGGTATGGAATATGTTCGAGGTCACCACCCTCTATCATTGCCATATAAACACCAAAAGATGCGGCGACAACATATACCAAAATAATATTAAAAATAAGACTGAAGTAGGCTATTGGTTTTAAGTTGATCAGCCTCTGCTCGTTGAATTCAGTGTCCGTTACTATTGAAGTCTTGTTTTCTATATTGTAGTCCATGCTTAAAAGCTACCCTATCTAGTCAAATAAACAATTACATTGTTAAATTGACTGTAAGTCAATAGATTTCTTAAGGGAATAGAATAAAGAATAACCTAAGGTACACTACGACCATTTCAAAGTTGATACTAAACTCTTATAGCCATACTGATTTGGCGTTCCCAGGTTTTTGATACGAACGAGAGGTCCATAGCCTAACTTCATTATTGATTAGCAAATAATTCTTTTTACCTAGAGCCATGCAAACTATTGTTATAAAATAGTAACTATTTTAGGAAAGGATTTCCTTTTATTTAATTACTTAATATATGGGAACTACAATGAAAAACATATTTTTATTAATGCTATGTACTTGGCTCTCTTTTGCCTCACAAGCAACCACTTATACGACTAAAACTAATATTCAGTATTACCCGAATACAATTAATCAGCATAATACTTACATGCGTGAACGTGCCGTCCTCGATGTTTACTGTCCTAACACAACAAAAAAAGTGGCAACAATAGTTTGGTTTCATGGTGGAGGCTTAACCGGCGGTAATAAAAAAATTCCTAGCGCATTAAAAAACAAAGGGCTTTGTATCGTTGCTGTTAATTATAGGCTTTATCCTAAAATTAAAGCGCCTACATATATTGAAGATAGCGCAGCAGCGGTTGCTTGGGTATTTAACAATATAGAAAACTTTTCAGGTGACTCCAGTTTAATCTTTATTTCTGGGCATTCTGCGGGAGGATACTTAACTAGCATGGTTGGCTTAGATAAAAAGTGGTTAGCAACTCATCATATTGATGCAAATAAAATAGCAGGACTTATTCCTTTTAGCGGTCATGCTATTACACATTTTACTGTACGAAAAGAACGAGGAATTGCAGGAACTAAAGCTATTATTGATGAACTCGCTCCCCTTTACCACGTACGAAAAGATGCGCCGCCATTACTATTAATTACCGGAGATCGTGAGTTAGAGATGTTGGGTAGATATGAGGAGAATGCTTATTTAATGCGTATGATGAAAGTCGTTGGCCATACAGAAACCAGGCTACTTGAACTTCAAGGTTATGGTCACAGTATGACGGAGCCAGCTTTTCCACTACTTTTACAAGAAGTTCAACGTATTGTAAAAATGAAAAAAGCGTTTGAAACCCAGACGAACATGACTAAAAAATAGTTAATACATTGAATATCAGCAGAATTTAAATTAACAGTACTATGATGGTGAGTGGTTGTATATTAGGTTGAATGACGGTGATCTTTCTACTGGATTTTTTGATGGTCGAAAGTATTTATTTTGTAGAAACAGTACTAACTCATTTATTAAAGTTATTCCCTGAACTTGATTAGTACTAAATTATCAACCACCACATCATAATTTGAGGCCAGTAATTCCACAAAGGTATGAGATCCTGCACCGACAGTCACTAAAACCTTCATTTTAAACACCTAAGACGTAATAATAATTTACAAAAAAAACAGTAAAGGATGTTAAAACCTTTACTGCTATCTACTACTTAATTATTACCACCATGTTGCATAAAATAAGACTAAAATAACAACACTGCCTATTGCTGCAATATTAAATCCTTTTTCAGTTACAAAGCTAACATCATCTAAGCACACACTGCTGTCGTGATCGGAAGGTTTGTCCATTAATGACACAAAGACGGTTAAGATCAAACATAATAAAAACACCAAACCGATACGATCCATAAATGGTAATTTAGGTAAGAAATAAGCAAAACCGACAGAAAATAGTGCTGAACCTATTGCTGCAGACAAAGCACCTAAAGATGTTGTTCGCTTCCAAAACATGCCCATTAAAAATATAACCGTTATACCTGGCGTAAATAATCCGGTAAATTCTTGGATATATTGAAATGCTTGATCAAATTTCCCTAACAAAGGCTCTGCCATCAAAACGGCAATAATTAATGAAACTACCGTTGCCACACGACCGACATTAACATAGTGACTCTGACTTTTGTTTTGCTTTAATGGACGATAAATATCCATAGTGAATATAGTAGATATGCTGTTAGTCATTGATGCTAACGAAGAAACAATTGCAGCAACTAACGCGGCAAATACCAAGCCTTTAACACCAACAGGCATTAATGCCATCATTGATGGGTATGCTTGATCTGGTGAGGTTAATGTGGGATATAAAACGACTGCGGCAATCCCAGGAAATACAACGATAACTGGCATTAATAACTTTAAATAAGCAGCAAAAGCAATACCTTTTTGTGCTTCTTGGATATTTTTAGCGGCTAAAGCACGCTGAATGATGTATTGGTTAAAGCCCCAATAGCTCAAGTTCATTACCCATAAGCCACCAATAAGAACAGAAAGTCCAGGTAAACTCATATAATTAGGGTTTTTAGGACTTAAAATCATTTCAAAGTGAGTGGGTAGCTTTTCTGTTAAAATACCAAAGCCAGTTAAAACCCCTTCACCTTCTGCTACCGCATCAAGCGCTAAGTAGCTCAATAACAAACCACCTAATACTAATAATACAACTTGAATAATATCAGTATAGGCAACAGCTTTTAGCCCACCATATAAAGAATAAGCGACCGAAAATACAGCAAGAAATATCATGCCATATAACCAGTCAACGCCTGCAACCGTTTCAATGGCTAATCCACCTAACCACAATACAGCTGTTAGGTTTACGAAAATATATACGGATAACCAAAACAATGCTAACGTCGTTTTTACCTTGCTATCAAAACGTTGCTCTAAATACTGCGGCATAGTAAATATTTCATTTTTCAAAAATATAGGTAATAAATATTTTCCAACAAGAATTAAAGTGATGGCAGCCATCCACTCATAAGAAGCTATAGCTAAACCTATGGCATACCCAGAACCTGACATACCAATAATTTGTTCTGCTGAAATGTTTGAAGCAATCAGCGATGCGCCGATAGCCCACCATGGTAGTGCCTTGCTAGCCAAGAAGTAATCTTCGGTGTTACGTTCATGTGATTTTTCATCACGAGATATCCATAATGCAATAAATAATAGACCTATTACATACGCAATAAACACAGCTATATCTAAGGTATCTAATTTCATGTTTTCTCAATCCTATTGTTGTAGTTATTTATTAAATTTTTCATTCGATTAACTTACAGAGACAACCCTCGCCCTTTCAGTTGCAGAGCAAACAAAATAGAAGGTGTTAACTCTGTTTGCTTTGGGTATTACTTTGTTTCAATCATTTTATCCACTATGGCATCAGGAATAATTGCAACTACATTGGCACCAAAACCTTCTACTGTTATACAAATGCTTCCTTGAGCACCAACAACATTTTTAATAATATCTTCAATATGGACATTCGGTGGAATAAAGAAATGAGCAGAGCAACTTTTGTGCCCTGACTTATTAAAAAATACTTATGGAAAGTTAATGCTTTCTATCACACCATTACTAACATTGAGTTTTTCTATATAGGTATCTCTTTGTAAGCAAGCGTCACCATCAGATTTAAAAATGTATTGTTTTCCACACTTAGCCGATCCTACGTGAAAAATAAGGTAGTACTCATTATCTACTTGTATAACAGAACCGTGACCAGCATTTTTGGGGTAACCAAATTCATTTTTATTATTATCCCAAACATGAGTTGGAACAGGCGATAATTTATGTGAGTTGGTTGCTCCATTAAGCTCCTGAACACTTGATGCCGCTTTATAATAAAGCTGATACTTCGAGGTGTACCAATTTTCACTATAGACGAGGTAATACCACCCCTCTTTTTCAAAAATATCACCCGCTTCAGCTATACCTTCATCGTACATCCAATTAGGTTTTACATTATTAAAAAATCGTTGTTCATCACTGCCAACAGAATCTCCACTCCATTGAAAAGTAGAAATATTATTACCATTACCAAACCAGTTATAAGTAAACCACACTGGGTCATTTGGATCTAAACCGTCATTATCAATATCATCAACAAAAACACTTGCATCAATTCGCAAAGATTTTCTATTATCAGCATTATCGTTAGTGTTTTTGTTCCAATTTGTTCTGGCAAAACTACCTCCTGTAGTAATCTGTGTTGGTGCACCAAAAACAAAGTTAGGAGAGATATAAGAATAGAAAAGCGTCATTTCATTGTTAACGTAATCACAACTAGATGAGTTTGGATTATATCTACTTTGAAAAACCAACAAATAACCATCATGCACTTGAACAAGCTCAGATGCACCAATCCCACAGTAAGATTCATTGCTAACATAAGCATTTGGATCATAGATCGTTGGATTGTTATCAATATCTGCAGCTGGATTCTCACCAACAAAACTAGCTTTATCAATAAGGTATATTTTTATGACCTTATCTGAAGTAAACTCAGTCCCCGTAAAGCTATATTGTTTCCTATAACAATACCTTGAGGATCAGCTAAATTAAGTTTTAGCAACTTCGGGGTTGCTAAAATAAAGCTACTCCAAAAAAATAGCGTTAGAAGGGTGATACTTTTAGTAAAAATATTCATATGTTTTCCTTATATTTATTATTAATATCGCTCTAAACTTTTGTTTAGAAAATTTTAAGAAAATAGAATTTAACGACAGAAATTTATTACACTAAGCTACTTACCAATTATTTTGAAAAATCAGACTTCAAAATAGCAATGCCTTAAGGAGGTTTAAGGCAAGGTTTTTCCATTCAACTAGTCTATATTTGCAAACGACAGCCACGATACTTCTGCATTACAGCTTTCAGCTAAATAACCGACTTTAGCTCCTTTAAAGTTATCGATAGGTTTTCTTAGCACTTCGATATTACTGACATGTACAATTAACTCATCAGCTTTTTTCTCTACTCGGATATCAGTCCAGTCTTTCACATCAAATTCAGGTAACTCAATGCTTTGCCATTGATTTTTTTTGTCAAAAACGACTAACTTACTAATACCATCAAAGGCATCTAACCCCACAAGTAAGTTTGGCTCTTGTCCTTGTTCTCCATGAATGAAAGCTACTTTGGGAAAGCCATTAACAGGAAAATCAACCATTCTCATGTTGGCTTCAACCACAAAGTTATCGCCCGTATTCTCTTTTGAATAAATACGATGTTCCCAAGCTTCTGGTGCTGTTACACCAATAGTTAAAGGTGCCAAAGCTGTCCATGTTGCCTCACCTTCTTGAATAAAATCAGCCAAACCTACATCAAAGCTTTCACTAAAATTAGCTTGAGCAGGTATTATTTCATCATCAAAGGTAGGCGCTTTTGTTGTAATTCCATCTGCATTGAATGTGACTTTATCTATCATTAATTTACGTTGAACACTGTCAACTGAAATCAATTCGCCAGCTTTGGCATGGTAACTGAAGTAATAGTCAGTTAAATTAGGCGCAAGCACAGGATAACTGTTACCTGGTCCTGTCCAATCACCCGAAAGATTGGAGATTAATGGGTTATTATCAATAGGGGTAAAGTCTTGCAAAGAAGTTCCTACCGCTAAGTGAATTTGATAATCAGGTCGAAGGAAATGATTTCCGGTATAGGTTAAATAATATTTACCATCTTTTTTAAACGCGGTTGGCGCTTCAGTCCACCCCTTAGTGCCAATACCACTGCCAATATATATATTTTCAACAGATGCTTCTGGTATTTGCGTAACCGGACCTCCTGTACCATCTTCCATAGAATTTATTTTTCGGTATTTAACGCCATGAAGACCAGAGAAAAAGGCAAATTTATCACCATTAGCTTCAATTAAAATAGAGCCATCAATTGAGTGATCAGGAAGTTGAAAAAAATCATGACTGATCATTTGCCAATTAGCTTCATCAGTAAAGGGCGCTGAATTACTAGCATTATTTGAAATTTCATATTTCATTGCTGCCACTTTACCATCAGGACCTGAAAAATAAATATAGAAGTTGCCACGGTAATAATACATCTCTGGCGACCACATAACATTCCATTCCATCCCCTCAATGGCAACATATTTCTTAAATTTCCAATCAACTAAATCATCTGATTCCCAAACTTTAAAACCTAAAGAAGGCGTAGTGTAAAATTGTGTTGTCATTAGATAATATTTACCCATCCATCTAAAAACCATAGGGTCGGCAACACCGCCACCTATTTTACCTAAGTAGGTTTCTTCCTGATCTATAGTAATTGGGTTACGGTAATATCCCTCAGCTACAGGTGTTTTTTCTTCAACCTCTTCAGGGGGATTAACAACAGGGTCAGTAGAATTAGCAGGTTCACTGCCTGAACTACCGCACGCAGTAATTGATAGTATCAATATTAATAGACTAATTTTTTGTTTCATTACTTATCTCACTTTATTTACTAGTGTTGATTGATTTTTACATTTAGCATGACTTTCAAATGCCCTTAACGCGCTAAAAAATCCTTGGCACGACCGGGTGAAAGCATTTCCCAAAGAGAGGCTACTGTCCATCCTGGCGCAAAAGTATCATTGTAAAAACCCTTACCAAAGTGACCATAATCCCAGTTGGTATGCTGTACCACTTCAGGTTGATAACCTTCTTTAGCGATATTAAACATATGACCTTTACGTGGTAATAATTGACTTTTCATTGATGACTCGATGACTTTAGCAAACGCTGTAAACCTAGGTTCATTTTGCTCTTTTGCTAACCAACGCAACACATCAAGATAACCAAAAATAAACACATCAACATGATTGTTTTCTACAGAAACATTGCCCCAACCTCGGGTTTTAAAACCAACATCACCTAACATTTGTCCTTTAGCAAAAGGTACATCCCAGTTGTAATACCAAGACAGAACAAAATAGTTAGTTTTGGCTGCTAGCTCGGTATAATGACGTTGCTCTTTACCTGTAGTAACTTGTGCTAAATAATAAAGTGCGGTAGCGGTATAAAAGCTTGCTTCTTTATCTTCACAATTGGCATCTAAAGTAGATGAAAAATAATCTGAGTTTTTGATTATGGTATTTTCTAGGTACTTAGCCGTTGCTCTGGCAGAATCAAGATAACTATTATCATTGAAGTATTTGTGCGCCATCACTAACGGTAATACCACTGACGAACTGCTACCTCCAGATGCATCTAATATTTTAAAATTAGAATCAAATTTACGAGGAAAGCTACCATCGATACGTTGTAATTTACTCATATTGGTAAGTAACTGACGTATTTTTTTCTGCCATTGCGGGTGCGTTCTCCCTTGCTTTTCTTCATAGGCAAGATAATGTAATACTGCATATATACCTTCAGATTGGCGGCGAATAGAAATAACGTCATCTTCATAGTTGTTTTCAAAATTAACATATTCACGAAAGAATCCGGACTCTTTAAAGCCAGATTTCAAATAAGAATTAAAAACAGATTGACCAATTTTCACTAAACCTTGATTTTGGTTTTGCTCACCATATTCAAGGGCATTAAAGGCATTTAGTAACACTCTACCAATAAAACCAATTTCTAATATTTGCTTTTTTTCTGCTAGTGCCGTGTGAATGTGTGCACCTGAAAATCCGGCCAATTCAGATTCATTAATATAAGATTGCTGATAAAATTTAACTAACAATTGTTTAACCTCCTTCGTTGGCAAAGCATTTTTTACCACCTGAGGTTTTAATGCATCAAAGCTATAACGCCATGTTTGCTCGACAAAAGCAGCAAAGTCCTCTGCCTTACCTGTTTTAATTTGATAATTAAGTTGACGTTTATCTCCTTTAGGTAGGGTAACAAAAGACATCGTTTTTGGTGCTAAGGTTAGCTTTCTTACGTAAGAATTTGGCGCTTCTTGAGCAGGATAACCAAATTGTAAATATACCTGTTGCTTGTTTTCGGCCAAACCTTTACCAAAACCAACACTACCTAAGTCAGTATCACTATTAAGTAAAACTTCACCATAAGCAGGAACACCAAGACTATCTGTAACAATATCATCTTGCCTTAACACGGTAACAAACTGTTGTTTTTGGTTATCAAAAGCTCCCGAAAGTGGCGAGCTTAATCGATCTTCACGAACACTCCAGTTACTGGCAACTTTAGTTGATGGCGCACCTTCTGAAGAGCGTAAGTTTTTCTTATACCAAAGGCCGGGCAGTAAAAATTCACTGTTTGGATAACTGAATTTTGTGCTGTAAAAGTTTTGCAAGTTAAAATTAACATCAGCTTTACTATTAATGATAAAACTATAATTATCTGATTTTTTGCTAACACTAATCACTAAGCTGTTTAAACCTTTAGCAATTAACTGCCAGTTGTTTTTGCTTTTTTCTTGCCATTCTAATGGATAGGCTTTAGCAGAATTACCTGCGGTTTTTAAATATACAATTGAGCTTAATTCATTTGCTTGAACTAAAGTCGCACTCGCAAAGGCCAATACGGCGATTAAAATTTTCTTCATTATTTCACTCCAAATTTATAAACGGTTATACTATGGAAGGTGTTATCTGGGGTTAATAATGTTGATGGAAATGTCGGCTGATTTGGTGCGTCAGGGAAGTTTTGTGTTTCCAGTGCTAAACCATCACGATGCTTTATTATTTTATTGTTTTTCCCCTTAACCGTACTGTCCATAAAATTACCAGTATAGAATTGAAGAGCTGGCTCTTGCGTTAAAATATCCATATAACGCCCACTGATAGGCTCATACAAAGCCGCTTGCTCTTTCAAACTGCCGTCTGAGTCTGTGAAAACCCAGTTATGATCATATCCGCCAAACTCTTGATCAACACCACCACCCATTTTCAATTGTTCATTAGCCGTTCTAATATCTTTTCCTACTGGTTTTAAAACGGTAAAGTCAAACGGTGTATTGGCAACATTTCTAAGTTCACCTGTAGGTATTAATAAGGTATCAACGGGGGTAAATTGCTTCGCTTTGATTAACAATTCGTGTTGCTCAATATTGCGTTTTCTTTCACCTGATAAATTTAAATAGACATGTGATGTTAAATTTACATAAGTTGTTTTATCTGTTGTGGCCTGATATTCAAGTTTTAGTTCATTGTCCTGACTAAGGGTATAGGATACTTTTATGGTAAGCGTTCCTGGATAGCCTTCTTCGCCATCAGGTGAAACATAAGTTAATTCAACACCATTTTTTACTAGACGAGAGTCCCAAAATCTTTTGTGTAAGCCTTTTTCTCCCCCATGCAATTGATTAACATCACCATTTTCTCCTCCATCATTGGTGGTTAATTGATAATCAACGCCATCAATACTGAATTTTCCTTTCGCTATACGGTTAGCAAAGCGCCCAACAACAGGACCAGAATAACAACAATCGTCATAATATTCCTGCCACGTGTCATAACCAATAACCACATCTTCAAAGTTTCCATCACGATCAGGTACAATGATTGACTGAATATATGCGCCCCAATTAGACACTTTTACCACAACACCGTTGTCATTTTTTAGTGTATATAAGTAAGCAGTTTCTCCTTCTGCTTTTCCCCATTTTTCGACACTCACTTCAGTTTCCATGATTTCTTCATTTGTTACTGCACTACAACTTATCAAGCTACCTAGTACCCAAAAGTTCAATAGCGTTAAACCCAAATTTTTACGTAATAGCATCTGATATGCTCCTATTTTATTTTTATTAATGAGATTTAATTTAATCTTTATGACTTGGTACAGGCTGTGGACTTAAGGTTGGTCCCCAAGCTTGTAGTATGTCTGGACCATTTTTTTGTGGAACAAAACGCAGCCTATCAATAGCTATTTTACGAGGCTCTGTTTGATTCAAACTAAAATGCTGATGATAAACAAAAAACAATTCGCTGCCATCAGGTGATGTAGTAACACTGTGATGCGCAGTTCCGTGAGCAAACTTAGTAGATTGCATAATAGGGTTAAGTTTGTATTTTTTATAAGGACCTAAAGGGTGTTTTGCTACGGCATAACCAACTGAGTAATAAGGGCTTTCAAAGTGACTACCTGAATAGGTCATATAATAATAACCTTTATGCTTGGTTATCACTGGACCTTCAACAACTTTGGCCATATGAGTTTCCCAAGGCGCAACAGGGGCAATAAGCTCCCTCATGCTATTTTTATTAATGGTTTTCATATCTTCTTGAAGTTCTGCACCCCAAATTTGATTACCACCCCATCCGTCAGCATTCTGAACAAAATCTACATAATAAAAATACTGTTTGCCATCATCATCAATAAAAACATGGGCATCAATTTTAATGTCATCAGGCGCCATAGGCTCTTTAGTTTGTTGCTTAAAAGGTCCTAATGGTGATTTAGAAGTAGCAATACCAATACGTTCATCAACCGCATAATACATATAAAAGGTACCATTTTTTTCTAATACGTCTGGCGCCCAATAACGAGATTTCCCCCAAGAATCTTCTTTTTTCATCACAAAACCACGATCTTGCCAATTAACTAGATCAGCAGATGTGTATAATCGAATACCTCTTTTCATTGAGGGAAAGTCAGGGGTATAAGTACAATACGCATAATACATTGCTTGGTATTTTAATATGCCTGGATCAGCACAATTTAACTGTACTGGGTTTGTATAGGTAGCTTGTTCAGCTTTAGGTGCATATTCGCTAAAAGATACGTTACGAATGTCTACTTGTCCCTTTTCTGCATAAAAACCAAGCTTACCTGAGTTAAAGTCATTATCTATCGCATCATATACAGGGTATGAATCAGCGTTAATAAGCTTTTCGTCAACAAAAAGTACAAAATTATTGTTTTGAACTTCAAGCCTTAACTTGTACCATTGATTTTCTTTAACATACTGATTTTTTTTTGAAATAATATCTTGTGGTGTTTTTATATAAATTTGTTGCTTTTTGACATCAAATCCCGTTAAGTAAGATTTTTTGCCTTCTTCGGTTGAGCGAAATAAAATCCCACCGTTAGCCTCATTACTTGATAAGCGAATTTCAGCTTCTAATACAAATGAATTACGATCTACATTTGAAATAACAAAAACTCCTCCGCTTTTTTTACTATGTTGTTGAATTTTATGTGCATGACCGTCAACAGTAAAATTACTGACATTTAATTGTGCAGATATAACAGGAAAAGCAGCCAATGCAAAAACAACGCTGCTGATTGGTAATATTGATTTAAAAAAACTAAATTTCATCATAATTCTCTCTTTATTTATTTTTATAACTTGTTATTTCACACCATAATGAGACACTAATTTGTTGTATTCTCTACGTGAAATAATCATCATAGCCCCGTGTCTTAGGTTTGCTGGCACACTGAATTTATCCCAGTCGGCGAAATTTGTATTCCCAGATAGTTGATACCAAGGGCCAGTTAGCTTGTCTGCGACAGAAATACCATATGAAATGCCAGGATATTGTTCATAATACATGTACCATGTTTTGCCATTTGGTGACGGTATTAGCATGGGGGCTTCACGAAAGTTAGGGCTTATAGGATCACTTAGTTTGGTATAAGGACCTAATAACGAATCTGAACTCGCTATTCTGACGGTTTTACCGGTAACCCAGTCGAGCGTTGGATAACGTTCATCTTTTATAATGGCCCAGTATTTCCCTTCAGCTTGTCGAATGAAAACATCGATGGTGCCAATATCCCAATCAAACAACATATTAGGCCTAGAAAAATTGAGTAAATCTTTTGACGTAACATAAAGCGTGCGTTGACTATTCCAATAACGCTCTACATCAGTAGGTGTTCCTTCTAAATGAGGGGTATGCCATGTAAGAACAAATTGTGTCGATGCTTTATCATAAAACAATTTAGGAGCGCCTATGCGCTGTAATGCATTACTGTAATTCGGTGTCGACTTTAAATTTGGTGTAAATATAGTGTGTTTTGTCCAAGTAATTAAATCTAACGATGACCAAATATTAATATCAGGAGAAGCATCACTTGCATTACCCGCGATAAAATAACGCCCACTGGGACCTTTAACAATATCAGGATGCCCTTGATACTCATTAAATACTCTTTTGCTATCGTTCAGGCGTTTCCAATGCAAGCCATCGACACTAACACTATAATACAGACGTCCGTAATCTTCATGAGTCATGTGAGCAAAAAGGTAAGCTTCATTTGTAGGATTTTCACCTTTTTTCACTTGGCCGGGAGGGTTTGGTTGAGTGGCTTGTACTTGGAAACTCAATAAAAAAATTAGAGCAAAATATTTTATTAGTAAATTCATTAAATATTCCTGATTATAAAATAAAAAAACCAGCAGAAAATTCTGCTGGTTTTATACATTGACTAATTAAAACTTAGCGCGAAAACTTACCCCATATGTACGTTCATCATCACGAACATCATGTGGCATAGAGGGTACTCCGCCAAAATAACTATAGTATTTAGACCCCGTTAAATTAGTGCCATCAACGTTCACCGTTAAGTGCTCGTTAATATCATAACCCAGTGAGAAATCTAAACGACCATTAGCCCTAACCTTATTAAATGCTGGACCGGAACCAACAGGGTGTAAAGCACCAGCCATTGCAAATTCATCATAACCATCACGGTAGGTATAAACTAAACGACCGGTTAAACTGCTTTGTTCATATAAAATCCCTACGTTATAGCTGTATTTTGAAACACCTAATAATGGCAAACCCTCTAAAGGATCGTCTTTAGTAGTCAGTTCACTATCGGCTAGAGTAAAGTTGGCCATTATACCAAAACCTTGAATAAGGCTAGGAAGACTGTCTGACAAGTCATCAAAAAACACTTGACCAGAAACTTCTACACCTTGTAAGTCAACTGAACCAGCATTACGCGGACGGCTCATGTTGTATTCTTGACCATCAATAGTTTCAATTTCAATTTGTTGGATAACTCTATTTTTAACCGCTCTGTAGTAGATAGCCGTTGATAAGTAACTCGCTTCACCAAAGTAATACTCAAGGGTGGTGTCAAAGGCATCAGATAGTTGAGCTTCTAATTCTGGATTACCACCAGAGCCATATGGACGTATATTAGAATTTGCTGGTACTTGATAGAACAAACCGGGATTTAAATCGCCTAAACTAGGTTGAGACATAGTCCTTGCCGCGCTAAAACGCATTTGCACATTACCAGTTAACTCTAAACGCGCACTAAAGTTAGGTAATATTGTCGTTGTACTCGTGTCTGTTGTTACTGGCGTTTGTACGTCATTAACAATACCTGTACCTGTTAATGTTCTATCATTTTTAACTGCTCTGACACCAAATAAACCATCGAGCTCCATACCGCCAACTTGTGTCGTATATTTACCTTGAACGTATGCGGACGTACTTTGCTCACTAGCATCAAAGTTTCTTACCGGGTCAAAATCGGGATCGCCTGTAGGGAGACCCAAAGCAGTTCTAAGATCATCGGTATTATCCAGTAAATAGTCGCGATTAGGTGTTAACCAATGCGCGCCACCATTGATGTATGAAATACTAGAAGGAGATTCGATTAAAAAATCATTAGGTAAACCTTCGATAGTGTCAAGTTCATCCCAGAACCCGCCTTGGCCACCATTAAATGAACGGTAGTCTGAGTCACGATCGGTATAACGGAAACCAAATTGGATCTCTTCAATAAACGAAGAGTCTAAGAAATAAGTACCATTGCCTTCAAGTGAAAATTGAGAGCTATCTGCTGTGTTAATGTCATTAAATAAGCTATTAGTAACCCTAAAACCTGCACTATCACCTAAAGGGTTACCTACCATATCGATGGTACCATGGTCATCAACATCAACATCAAGGTCAACATCAACGAACTTAGCAATGTCGACAATAATCACGCGGTTATTGTTATTTGACTCTTGATAAGAAACATCAATATCAAACGACCAACTATCTAAATCGTATCGTGCCCCCATCGCAAATAAATTTTGCTTTGTACTGCTATCTCTTGCTTGGGTACTGGTTAAACCAAAAGTATTACTAAAAGACGCTGAGACACCTACACATAAATCTTGTATTGGGTCATTTTCGTCACCACCAAAACCCTCACCTTGAACATGGTATTGATCACAGTCATCTGAAGCGACAACATTTGAAATGTTATTTGCGCTAAAAGCATCAGCAAATATAAAATCTGTTTCCCAACGAGATTTATATTCTGTGTGCATAGCGTCGGCATAAAGTTCAAGCCCAGAAGGCATTTGCCACTGAAAGGCAGCATTAACTTGTGGGCGTTGGTAATCACCAATTTGATTTAAGCCACCTGCACAACTTGGTAAAATCACATCAACAGCACCGGCTGGACCATTATTACCTGAGCGTGGATCACAATTATACGAAATAGGACGGTCGAAATTAGTGTCGGAGTAGGTAACATCAAGTAATATGCCAATATCACTACCATCATCAAGAGTCCAGCGGTTAGATATTAATCCCCCAATGTTGTAGCTAGCATCTTCAGCATTAGTTCCACTAAATACCCGGGTATTAAATGCCGTAGTTAACCCTTCTTCAAAATTAAGCGGCTTATGTAATTTAAGATTAATAACACCGGCAACGCCACCCTCAGTTAAATCGGCAGAGCTTGATTTATAAACATCAACACCTGCAAGAGCTTCTGCAGGTAAATCTTGGAAAGCAAAGCCACGACCAACACCGGTGAACATTTCACGGCCATCAACAGTCGTTAAAATATCGCCAATACCACGTATTAACGGGCTGACAACTTCATTATTATCGCCCATACTGACTTGAATACCTGGTACTCGTTGTAATGCAGCGGCTACGGTCGTATCAGGGAATTTACCAATATCATCTGAAACAATAGATTCG